>NZ_LWUA01000048.1 GCF_005222955.1 Blastococcus sp. CCUG 61487
CGAATGGCAGGTCACCGACCGCCGCTACCTCTCCGAAGGCTCCATGGCCCTGCTCACCCGGGCGACCCCGTCAGCGAGGGAGGTGGCGCAACCGGCACTGATCGCGTCATAGTCACCACACCGCTGACCGACACGGTGAGGACTACATCCACCACTCAGCGGGACGTCACCGGGCGGCCTGCACCTCCGGACTTTCTGCCAGCTTGTCGGTAGCCGCGGCGATGTCGCCGGCGAACGTTTGCAACCTGTTGGCGAGGGCCGCCGGGTCCGGGAGACTGGCCAGTCGTCGCAGCACCCCTTCGGCGCGGAGCTGCAATGGCGGATTGCGATCAAGCACGAACGCCGCCAGCAGCTCGCGTTCCGCCCGGGCAACGCGGTTGCCCGTCTTGGGGTACTCGACCCAATGCTCGAGACGCTCCTCTGCCCGGTCGAAGTCCAGGCAGTAGCGGAGCCGCACACCGAGTTCCGCCTCGTCGCTCCTTGTCTCGTCGACCACTTCACCGGACGTCGAGTCGAGCAGCTCGAGGCGGTCCTGCAAGGCCTGCTCTGTCTCGTCAGGGAGCTCCAGCAGTGACACCTCAACGGTAGTCAACAGCGCGGCTACACCGTCCGGGTCGCTCCCGGTGTCGGGCAATGGCCGATAGACGTCCCACTCGCTCGGCCGGGCGAGGACGCTACGGGGCTCCAAGACTCGCCTGAGAGCGGCAATAAGGTCAGATCGCCCAGCCCGGGGCTCGCCCACTACGACGACATGTGCGCGAGGGAGAAACACGAAGTCTTCGAAGCCGCGGAAGCGCTGGATGTGCAGTCGGGCAATGCGCACGAGAATCCGTTCTCTAGAGACAGAGTCGGAAGACTCCGGGGCCCGCCAGCCCAAGTCAGCTTCTCGCTCCCGCGTGTCACCTTCTGGCCACCACAGCGGGGGAGACACCGCCGCTTGGCCAGAGCCGCAAGAGTACGTCTCACCGCGGTCTCGCAGACTGCGCATCGTGTTCACGACGGTGTCGCCCCTCGACCCAGTTGGAACGCCGCCACCTACGGACGGCGTAGCCGAGCGGGCCAGGAACGTGGAGCGAGGACTCCATCCGCTCGTGCCTTAGGCGTGCCTTAAGCAACGGCCAAACGCGGTGGTCAGCGGTCAACAGGGGGCAGCACCGCTAAGGCACGGAAGGAGCACAGCTGCCAGGCTGAGCTGCATAAATGGGCATATGAACCGGTCAGGACGTGGAGCGGGTGACCGGGATCGAACCGGCATGGCCAGCTTGGAAGGCTGGGGCTCTACCATTGAGCTACACCCGCGAGGTACCCGGACAGCTTATCGGCCCCGCCTCGCCGCCCGTGCGCCCCACGTCGGCGCCGCATCCGCCGCCTCCGCGATCGCGCGCTCTGGCCGGCGGGGACCCCGCCCGGTAGAGAGAGCGTCATGGACGCTGCGACGGACCGGTTGAAGCTCGGCCTGATGCTCGGCTACTGGTCCGGACCGGGACCGGGGGACCAGGTGCCGCTGGCGCAGGCGGCCGAGGCGGCCGGGTTCGACTCGGTGTGGACGGCGGAGTCCTACGGCTCCGACGTCTTCACCCCGCTGGCCTGGATCGGCGCCCACACCAGCCGGATCCGGCTCGGGACGGCGCTCACCCAGATGTCGGCGCGCACGCCCGCCGCCACCGCCATGACCGCCATGACGCTGGACCGGCTCTCCGGCGGCCGGATGATCCTGGGCCTCGGCGTGAGCGGCCCGCAGGTGGTCGAGGGCTGGTACGGCATGCCGTTCCCGAAGCCGCTCGCGCGGACCCGGGAGTACGTCGGCGTCCTCCGGGACATCTGGCGGCGGGAGGAGCCGGTCACCAACGACGGCGAGCACTACCCGCTGCCGTACCCGGGCGGCACGGGGCTGGGGAAGCCGCTCAAGGCCAACATCCATCCGCTGCGCCCCGACATCCCCGTGTACCTGGGTGCGGAAGGACCGAAGAACGTCGCGCTGGCCGCGGAGATCGCCGACGGCTGGCTGCCGCTTTTCTTCCACGCCGAGCGCAGCCCGGCGCTGTACGCCGACTCCCTCGCCGGTGCGGCCGCGGACTTCGACGTCGCCTGCCCTGTCTCCGTGGTGATCGACGACGACGTCCGGGCGGCGATCGCCCGGATCAAGCCGACGATGGCGCTCTACATCGGCGGCATGGGTGCCAAGGGCACGAACTTCCACCTCGACGTCGTCGCCCGGATGGGCTTCGAGGAGGAGGCCCGCCGGGTGCAGGAGCTCTACCTGGCCGGCGACCGCGCCGGCGCGGTCGAGGCGGTGCCCGACGAGCTCTGCGACGGGATCGCGTTGTGCGGCCCACTCCTACGGGTCCTGGAGCGGCTCGAGCTGTGGCGCTCCGGTCCCGTGCGCACGCTGCTGCTGAGCGGGGTCTCCGACCCCGCCTCGATGCGCGCCCTCGTCGACGCCGCGGGCTGAGCGTCCGACCGGATTGCTACGGTCCACCGCGTGACGCAGACCACATGGATGGACGCCACCGCGCAGGCCGAGCTGGTGCGCACGGGCCAGGCATCTCCGGCCGAGCTCGTCGACGACGCGATCGAGCGGATCGAGCGGGTCAACCCGCAGCTGCACGCGGTGCTGCGCGACAGGTTCGACGCCGCGCGTGCCGACGCCCGCGGCGAGCTGCCGGCCGGCCCCTTCCGCGGGGTGCCGATGCTGCTCAAGGACCTCGGCTGCCACGTCGCCGGTGACGAGACCAACTACGGGACGTCGTTCCTGCGCGACGCCGGCTACCGCTGGCCCACCGACAGCTACCTCGCGCGCCAGTTCCGCGCCGCCGGCTTCGTCCACCTCGGCCGCACCAACGTGCCGGAGTTCGGCACGACGATCACCACCGAGCCGGTCGCGAACCCACCGGCCCGCAACCCGTGGAACCCGGAGCACTCGACCGGCGGCTCCAGCGGCGGCTCCGCGGCCGCGGTGGCGGCCGGGCTGGTCCCGGTGGCCCACGCCGGGGACGGCGGCGGGTCGATCCGCATCCCGGCCAGCGAGTGCGGCGTGGTCGGCCTCAAGCCCACCCGCGCCCGGGTCAGCCACGGTCCCGACGTCGGCGAGAGCTGGGCCGGCGCCACCATCGACGGCGCGATCACCCGGACGGTCCGGGACGCCGCCGCGGTCCTGGATGCGATCAGCACCCCCATGCCCGGCGACCCGTACGTCGCGCCGCCGTTCGCCCGCCCGCTCGCGGACGAGGTGGGTGCGCCGGTCGGCCGGCTCCGCGTCGGCCTGCTCGAGGCCACGCCGGGGGAGCGGTACCTGGACCACCCCGACTGCGGAGCCGCCGTCGCGGCGGCGGGCCGGTTGCTCGAGCAGATCGGCTGCACCGTCGAGACCGGCATGCCCGACGGCATGTTCGACGAGGGGTTCTCGCGATTCTTCGCCGCCACCATCGCCGCTGATACCGCCCTCACGCTGTCGCTCCTGGAGCGCTCGGTGCTCGGCCGGGAGGTGGCCGACGAGGAGCTGGAGCCGCGCAACGCCCGGTACCGCGCCGTCGGCCGGACGATGACGGCCGCCGACTACCTCGGCGCCCGCGCCTACCTGGGCGGCTGGGTCCGCCGGATGGCGGCGTTCTGGGCGCCGCAGGAGCTCGGTGGCCAGGGCTTCGACCTGCTCGTCACCCCGACCGTCGCGACGCCTCCGCCGGAGCTCGGCTGGTTCGGCGCGGCCGGGCCGGAGGAGGAGGGGCGGCGGATCGGCAGCTTCATGCCGTACACCGCCCAGTTCAACGTCACCGGCCAGCCCGCCATCAGCCTGCCGCTGCACTGGACCGAGGAGGGGCTGCCGGTCGGTGTCCAGCTCGTGGCCGCGTTCGGTCGGGAGGACGTGCTCGTGCGGGTGGCCGCCGCGTTGGAGGAGGCGGCGCCGTGGGCCGACCGCCGTCCGGCCGTGCACGCCTGAGGCATCGCACCGGGTGGGCCCGCCTGCGGCGCGCCTAGACTCGGGCGGCCACGGGGTGTGGCGCAGCTTGGTAGCGCACCTGCTTTGGGAGCAGGGGGCCGCAGGTTCAAATCCTGTCACCCCGACGTCTGGCGATCCCGCCGCCGCGACCGACCCCGCGTCGTCCGTAGACTCGGGGGTCGATCCCGCGTCGGCCCGCCTGCCGTCGCCCGTCTGTCTGCAACCCCGAGGAGCACTGCCGCTGTGAAGAGCACCATCGAAGAACTGGGCCCCACGCGGGTCCGGATGGCTATCGAGGTGGCTTGGGGGGACCTGGACCACGCCTTCGGTGAGGTCTACAAGGAGCTGGGCAAGCAGGTCCGCGTCCCCGGCTTCCGCCCGGGCAAGGTCCCCAACCGCGTGCTCGACCAGCGGATCGGGCGGCCCGTCGTCCTCGAGCAGGTCGTCCAGCACGCCATCCCGGAGGTCTACTCCGAGGTCGTGCGGGAGAAGCAGGTCCGCGTGCTCGGCCAGCCCGACATCGAGGTGACCAAGCTCGAGGACAACGAGATCCTCGAGTTCACCGCCGAGGTCGACGTCGCCCCGCAGCTGGAGCTGCCGGCCCTCGACTCGCTGGCGGTCACCGTCGACGACGTCGAGGTCACCGACGAGGAGATCGACCAGCAGATCTCGGTCATGCGCGAGCGCTTCGGCATGCTCCAGGGCGTCGAGCGCCCCGCTCAGGACGGCGACTTCGTCTCCATCGACCTGGAGGCCAAGCTCGGCGACGAGGTGCTCGAGGACGGCTCCACGACGGGCATGTCCTACGAGGTCGGCTCCGGCAACCTCATGGAGGGCCTCGACGACGCCGTCCGCGGGCTGTCGGCCGACGAGTCGAAGTCCTTCCAGACCGCGCTGCTGTCGGGCCCGAACGCCGGCGAGATGGCCGACGTCACCGTCACCGTCCGCTCGGTGAAGGAGAAGGAGCTCCCCGAGCTCGACGACGAGTTCGCCTCCACCGCCAGCGAGTTCGACACCCTCGACGAGCTGCGCGAGGACGTCCGCACCCGGCTGGCCCGCACCAAGGTCCTGCAGCAGGGCGCGCAGGCCCGCGACAAGCTGGTCGAGCACCTGCTCGAGGTCGTCGAGGTGCCGATCCCGGAGAACCTGGTCGACCGCGAGATCGAGTGGCGCAACCGGGCCTTCGAGGGCGAGCTCCAGCAGGCCGGCATGGACTGGGACAGCTTCCTGCAGATGTCCGGCGTCGAGAGCCGCGAGGACTACGACGCCGACCAGCGGAAGAACGTCGAGCAGGCCGTCCGGACGCAGTTCATCCTGGACGCCATCGCCGACGCGCGGGAGGTGACCGTCGACAACGACGACCTCTCGGCGCAGATCATGGCCCAGGCCCAGCGCAACCGGATGAGCCCGGAGCAGTACGCGCAGCAGCTGCAGCAGGGCGGCAACATCGCGGAGTTCGTCGCCGACGTCCGCCGCACGAAGACCCTCGCCCAGCTGCTCGAGCAGACGACGATCACCGACGCGTCGGGCAACACCGTCGACCTCGAGGCGCTGCGGCCGAAGACCGTCCAGGCCGCCGACTCCGGGTCCGCCGAGGGGTCCGACGAGGGGTCCGACGAGGCGCAGGCTGACGACGACATCGCCGTCGAGGCCGTCGCCGCCGAGGCCGCCGAGGGCGCGACCGAGGACACCGAGGACGTGACGAAGGCCGAATAGCGGACTCCGTCCCCGACCGACGACGCCGTCCTGCCTTCCCGGCAGGGCGGCGTCGCGGCGTTCCGGGGCCCGTCGCTGCGCCCACGGCGAACAGCGCCCCTTCCGGGACTTCGACGTCGGAGGCGCGCGTTAGGGTCGACAGGACGCAGGCGCAGCACCGGGCGTACCAGCACCCGGGCGCCGTCCGGCACAGCCACCCGTCCCGAGACCGACTGCTCCAGACAGTTCTACGGAGGTCACCGCACCCGTGAGCACTACCGACCCGAATCTGGCGAGCGCGCCGCTGTTGCGCGCCAACGGCGGGGGGATGAACCTCGGCGACTCCGTCTACGAGCGCCTGCTGCGCGAGCGCATCATCTTCCTCGGCACGCAGGTCGACGACGTGATCGCCAACCAGCTCGCCGCGCAGATGCTGCTGCTGTCCGCCGAGGACCCCAAGCGCGACATCCACCTCTACATCAACTCGCCCGGCGGCTCGGTCAGCGCCGGCATGGCGATCTACGACACCATGCAGTTCATCGACTGCGACGTCGCCACCTACGGCATGGGTCTGGCCGCCTCGATGGGGCAGTTCCTGCTCACCGCGGGGACCAAGGGCAAGCGCTACGCCCTGCCGCACGCGCGGATCATGATGCACCAGCCCTCCGCCGGCGTCGGTGGCACCGCGGCCGACATCGCCATCCAGGCCGACCTGTTCCGCCGGACCAAGAAGGAGCTCAACGAGCTGCAGTCCTTCCACACCGGGCAGCCGGTCGAGCAGATCGAGAAGGACTCCGACCGCGACCGCTGGTTCACCGCGCAGGAGGCCCTCGAGTACGGCTTCGTCGACCACGTCGTCAGCCGCGCGACCATGACCGACAGCGCCAACCCGGTCTCCGACAACTGAGTGTTGCGAGGACAGATACCGATGAGCTTCCAGATGCCCTCCAGCCGCTACATCCTGCCCTCCTTCGTGGAGCGCACGAGCTACGGCATGAAGGAGTCCAACCCCTACAACAAGCTGTTCGAGGAACGGATCATCTTCCTCGGCGTGCAGATCGACGACGCCTCGGCCAACGACGTCATGGCCCAGCTGATCACGCTGGAGTCGACCGACCCCGACCGTGACATCACGATCTACATCAACTCGCCCGGCGGCTCGTTCACGTCGCTCATGGCGATCTACGACACGATGATGTTCGTCCGCCCGGACATCCAGACCGTGGTCATGGGACAGGCGGCCTCCGCCGCCGCGGTCCTGCTCGCGGCCGGGACCCCGGGCAAGCGACTGGCGCTGCCGTACTCCCGCGTGCTGATCCACCAGCCCTCGGGCGAGGCGGGCGGCCAGGTCTCCGACCTCGAGATCCACGCGGCCGAGATCCAGCGGGTGCGCACGCAGATGGAGGAGATCCTCGCGCGGCACACCGGCCGGTCGGTCGAGCAGGTCCGCCAGGACATCGACCGCGACAAGATCCTCACCGCCGAGGAGGCGAAGGAGTACGGGATGGTCGACCAGGTCATCCAGAGCAGGAAGCTGAACGCGCTCACTTCCTGACCTCGGGGTACGGGCCGAGTCCGCGCGTGTCGCGTCCTCGGCCCGTACCGTCGACGGCAGGAGCGGCCTCGTACGGAGGTGAGGGGCGAGCGGTACGGAGTTAGACGGCCGGTGCGAGACCGGGTGAGTCATTGCCCGATCGCGTCGGTGGCGGCAGGTACGTTCGGCGGGCGCCCGAACCCCGGCCGGTAGCGCCGGGAGGAGTGCCTCGCGGAGCGGGACGTGCAGGGGCGAACAGCAACGATGACGACGCAGGTTCCTGACACCGGGCTTGCGGTTCCGAGGTGGAGGTCAGCAGGTGGCACGAATCGGTGAGAGCGGTGACCTGCTCAAGTGCTCCTTCTGCGGGAAGAGCCAGAAGCAGGTCAAGAAGCTCATCGCGGGCCCCGGGGTCTACATCTGCGACGAGTGCATCGACCTCTGCAACGAGATCATCGAGGAAGAGCTCTCGGAGTCCTCGGACCTCAAGTTCGACGAGCTGCCGAAGCCCAAGGAGATCCACGACTTCCTCGAGCAGTACGTCATCGGCCAGGACCAGGCCAAGCGGACGCTCTCGGTCGCCGTCTACAACCACTACAAGCGCATCCAGGCCGGCGGTGACCGCCGCGACGACAGCGTCGAGCTCGCCAAGTCCAACATCCTGCTGATGGGCCCGACCGGGTGCGGCAAGACCCACCTGGCGCAGACCCTCGCCCGGATGCTCAACGTCCCGTTCGCGATCGCCGACGCCACGGCGCTCACCGAGGCCGGCTACGTCGGCGAGGACGTCGAGAACATCCTGCTCAAGCTGATCCAGGCCGCCGACTACGACGTCAAGCGCGCCGAGACCGGGATCATCTACATCGACGAGGTCGACAAGATCGCCCGCAAGTCGGAGAACCCGTCGATCACGCGTGACGTCTCCGGCGAGGGCGTGCAGCAGGCGCTGCTGAAGATCCTCGAGGGGACGACGGCGTCGGTGCCCCCGCAGGGCGGCCGCAAGCACCCGCACCAGGAGTTCATCCAGATCGACACGACGAACGTGCTGTTCATTGTGGGTGGCGCGTTCGCCGGCCTGGAGAAGGTCATCGAGCAGCGCACCTCGAAGCAGGGCATCGGGTTCGGCGCCGAGGTGCGCGGCAAGGCCGAGATCGCCGAGGCCAACGCCTTCGCCGAGGTCATGCCCGAGGACCTGCTGAAGTTCGGGATGATCCCCGAGTTCATCGGCCGGCTGCCGGTCATCACCAGCGTGCAGAAGCTCGACCGCGAGGCGCTGATCAACATCCTCACCGAGCCGAAGAACGCGCTGGTGCGCCAGTACCGCAAGCTCTTCGAGCTCGACGGGGTCGACCTGGAGTTCACCGACGACGCGCTCGAGGCGATCGCCGACCAGGCCATCCTCCGCGGCACCGGTGCCCGTGGTCTCCGCGCGATCATGGAGGAGGTGCTCCAGTCGGTGATGTACGACATCCCCAGCCGCGAGGACGTCGCCTCCGTGGTGATCACCAAGGAGGTCGTCCTGGAGCACGTGAACCCGACGATCGTGCCGCGCAAGCCCACCCGCGAGCGCCGCGAGAAGTCCGCCTAGACCAGCCCGTGGCAGCGAGCCCGTCCCCGTCCCCGGGGGCGGGCTCGCCGCACGTTGGGCGCAGATGCCGTGTTTCGGGCGCGGTTTTCCGACATCCGCGCACACGGTTCGAGGGCCTGTCCACAGATCGGGCGCCGTCGCCCCGCGGCCGGTCCCGGACGGCCACCCTGTCCCGGTGGTCATCGACGTCGACGCAGCTGTGGGGGCCGACGGCTGGGTGACCCGGCCCGAGCTCCTCACCCGGGTCAGCCGGCAGACCGTCGACCTCTGGGTCGCGAGGGGAAAGCTCGTCCGCCTGGCACCGGGGCTCTTCGCGCTGCCGTCGTCGGCCGCCTCCTGGCGGACCCGGATAGCGGCTGCCCTCGCCACGCGGGACGGCGCGGTCGCGAGCCACACGACCGCGCTGGCGCTGTGGGAGCTCATCGAGCATCCGCCCGGCCCGGTGCACCTCACGGTGGATCTCCACCAGAGCGCTCGCGGCTCCAGCGGACTGGCCGTGCACCGGTCGCAAGGAATCGACGGCGAGCGCCGCCGGGTGGGCGGCCTCTCCGTGACGTCGGTCGAGCGTTCCCTGGTCGACGCGTGGGCGCGGCCGGCCCCGCTGCGCCGGCCGGACCTACGGGCCGCCGTCATCGCCGCCGTCCGCCGCCGGTTCTGCACGCCGGCGGACCTCCGGTGGGAACTGGACCGTCGAGCGCGGCTCCCCGGTCGGGCGGAGCTCGACCGGCTCATCGGGCTGCTTGCCGACGGCTGCCAGAGCGAGCTCGAGATCTGGGGCTGCCTCAACGTGCTCCGCGGGCCGGGGATGCCGCCGTTCGTCCAGCAGCGTCGCCTCGTCGTCGGCGGGGAGCTCTTCGTCCTGGACGTCGCTTACGAGGAGGTCCAGCTCGCTGTCGAGATGGACGGCGCCGCATGGCACGGCTCCCGACAGCAGCGCGAACGCGACATCCGGCGTGATGCGCTGGTCGCCACCATCGGCTGGCAGACCCTGCGTTTCGGGTTCCGGCGGATGACGACGGCTGCCGCTGCGTGCCGACGGGACGTCCTCGCGGCGTACGAGGCCCGGCGGGCGCTGTTCGGTGTGCGCTGATGCCTAGTTCTGAACGTGGCTCCTAGGCATCAGCGCACACTGTTCGCGGTCAGTCCGGGGTCGGGGCGAGGACGACGTCGACGCGCAGGTCGCCGTCGCCGGCCTCCAGCGAGAGGCTCTCGATCCGGCCCGCGTCGACCAGATCGCCCCGAGCCGCCTCGAGCGCGGCGATCTGCGCGGCCGGTGCGGTGACCGTCGCCGTCTGCACGTCGGCCCGCATCGACACCTTGGCGTCGGACTTGGCCTTGCGCACCCCGGCCAGCGCGGCGGCGGTCGCCGACACCACGGCCGGGTCGCCGTCGGCGGGCAGCTCGGTGGCCACCGGCCACGAGGAGCGGTGCACCGAACCGGCCTGCCACCAGGACCAGACCTCCTCGGTGACGTAGGGCAGCACCGGCGCGAAGAGTCGCAGCTGCACCTGCAGGGCCACCGCCAGCGCGGCCTGCGCGGAGGTCGCCGCCGGGCCGGTCCCGTAGGCGCGGGACTTCACCAGCTCCACGTAGTCGTCGCAGAACGACCAGAAGAACGTCTCGGTCACCTCGAGGGCTCGCGTGTAGTTGTAGGCCTCCATCGCCGCGGTCGCCTCGTCGACGACCTTGGCCAGCCCCGTCAGCACGGCCCGGTCGATCGGCTCGGTCACCTGCTCGGCGGAGAGCGACGCCGAGGCGCCCAGCCCGAGCACGAACTTGCCGATGTTGAGGATCTTCATGGCCAGCCGGCGGCCGACCTTCATCTGCGTCTCGTCGAACGGCGAGTCCGCTCCCGGCCGAGCGCCGGCGGCCCGCCAGCGCACGGCGTCGGTGCCGTACCGCTCCAGGACGTCGATCGGCGTGGTCGCGTTCCCCTTCGACTTCGACATCTTCTTGCGGTCGGGGTCGACGACGAACCCGGAGATGGCGGCGTGCGTCCACGGCACGGTGTCGAACTCGTAGTGCGAGCGCACGACCGTGGAGAACAGCCAGGTGCGGATGATGTCGTGCGCCTGCGGGCGGAGGTCCATCGGGAAGACCGCCGCGAACAGCTCCGGGTCGGTGTCCCAGCCCGACGCCACCTGCGGCGAGAGCGACGACGTCGCCCAGGTGTCCATGACGTCGGGGTCACCGATGAACCCACCCGGCTCGCCGCGCTGGTCGGCGGTGAAGCCCGGGGGGACGTCGGAGGACGGGTCCACCGGCAGCGACGCGTCGTCGGCGACGATCGGGTCGTCGTGGATCGGCTCACCGGTCTCGTCGAGCCGGTACCAGACCGGGAACGGGACGCCGAAGAACCGCTGGCGGCTGATCAGCCAGTCGCCGTTGAGGCCCTCCACCCAGTTCTCGTAGCGGTACCGCATGTGCTCGGGCACCCACTGGATCTCCCGGCCGCGGGCGATCAGCGCCTGGCGCAGGTCCTCGTCCCGGCCGCCGTTGCGGATGTACCACTGCCGCGTGGTGACGATCTCGAGCGGCCGCTCGCCCTTCTCGTAGAACTTCACCGGGTGCGTGATCGGCTTCGGGTCGCCGTGCAGGTCGCCCGACTCGCGCAGCATCTCGACCATCCGCTGCTGCGCGCTGAACACCGTCTTGCCGGCCAGCTCGGCGTAGGGCTCCGCGGGCACCCCGGCCGGGGGCTCGGGCAGGATCCGGCCGTCCCAGCCGACGATCGCCCGCGTGGGCAGCTGCAGCTCGCGCCACCAGGTGACGTCGTTGAGGTCACCGAAGGTGCAGATCATCGCGATGCCCGAGCCCTTGTCCGGCTCGGCCAGGCGGTGCGCCACCACCGGCACCTCGACGCCGAACAGCGGCGTCGTCACCGTCGTCCCGAACAGCGGCTGGTACCGCTCGTCGTCGGGGTGGGCCACGAGCGCCACGCAGGCGGGCAGCAGCTCGGGCCGGGTGGTCTCGATGAACACCGGGCCGGACGCGCCGGAGAAAGAGATCCGGTGGTAGGCGCCCGGACGGTCGCGGTCCTCGAGCTCGGCCTGGGCGACGGCGGTGCGGAAGGTGACGTCCCAGAGGGTCGGTGCCTCCTGGGCGTAGGCCTCGCCGCGCGCGAGGTTGCGCAGGAACATCCGCTGCGCGGTGGCGCGGGAGGTCTCCGAGATGGTCCGGTAGACGTTGGTCCAGTCCACCGAGAGGCCGACGCGGCGCCACAGCTTCTCGAACTCGGCCTCGTCGGCCTCGGTCAGCTGCATGCACAGCTCGACGAAGTTGCGCCGCGAGACCGGCACCTGGTCCTTGCCCGGCTTCGCGGGGGGCTCGAACGCCGGGTCGTAGGGCAGCGAGGGGTCGCACCGGACGCCGTAGTAGTTCTGCACCCGGCGCTCGGTGGGCAGGCCGTTGTCGTCCCAGCCCATCGGGTAGTAGACGTGCTTGCCGCGCATCCGCTGGTAGCGGGCGATGAAGTCGGTGTGCGTGTAGCTGAACACGTGGCCGACGTGCAGCGAGCCCGACGCCGTCGGCGGGGGAGTGTCGATGGCGTAGATCTGCTCCCGCGGCGCGTGCAGCGCAGCGGCGCGGTCGAAGCGGTAGGTGTCCTCGGCCGCCCAGCGCGCGACCCACTTCTCCTCGAGCCCGTCCACGGTGGGCTTGTCGGGTACGACGACGCCGGCTCCCGGGGCGGCGGTGTCCGGGGTCGCGATGTCGGAAGCCATGGGCGCCATCCTAGAAAGGCCGGGCAACGGGCTTCCCGGCGCAGGGGAACACCGGTGCGCTGCCGTCCGCTGGAACCGGCATGGATGCGCTACGCGTGGTGCTCAACGTCGTCTGGCTGCTGCTCGTGGGGTGGTGGCTGGCGCTCGCCTACGCGCTGGCCGGCGTGATCGCCTTCCTGCTGATCGTGACCATCCCGTTCGGCATCGCCTCGTTCCGGCTGGCGGTGTTCGTGCTCTGGCCGTTCGGGCGGACGATGGTCCCCGACCCGGGCGCCGGGCTCGCCTCCGCGATCGGCAACGTGCTCTGGTTCGTCCTCGCCGGCTGGTGGCTGGCGCTGCTGCACGTGCTCGCCGGCGTCGGCTTCGTCGTCACGATCATCGGCATCCCGTTCGGCGTCGCGTCGTTCAAGATGGCCGCCGTCGCCCTGGTCCCGCTCGGCAAGCGGATCGTCGACGCCGAGCCGCCGCGGGACTACCTGCACGCGGGCAGCACCGTCGTCCGGTAGGGAGCGTCCCCGGGGCGGCTGGCATCCTCGTACCCGTGAGCAGCAGCACCGGCGACCTGGCCCGGGTGGAGCGGGAGCTGCTGGCCCGCTGGCCGGAGACCCGGCTCGAGCCCTCCCTGACCCGCATCAACGCCCTGGTCGACCTGCTGGGCGCCCCGCACCGGGCCACCCCGGTGATCCAGGTGGCCGGCACCAACGGCAAGACGACCACGGCGCGGATGATCGACGAGCTGCTGCGTGGTTTCGGCCTGCGCGTGGGCCGCTTCACCAGCCCGCACCTGGAGTCGATGCGCGAGCGGATCGTCCTCGACGGCGAACCGGTGAGCGCCGAGCGCTTCGTCGAGACCTACGAGGACATCGCCCCCTACGTCCAGATGGTCGACGCCGCCGGCGAGCACCCGATGAGCTTCTTCGAGGTGATGGTCGGGATGGCCTACGCGCTGTTCGCCGACACCCCCGTCGACGTCGCCGTCGTCGAGGTGGGCATGGGCGGCACCTGGGACGCCACCAACGTGGCCGACGCGCGGGTCGCCGTCGTCACGCCCGTGGCCCTGGACCACGCTGAGTACCTGGGCCCCGACGTCCCGACGATCGCGGGGGAGAAGGCCGGGATCATCAAAGCCGACGCGATCGCGGTGCTCGCCCACCAGGAGCCCGGCGCGCTGGACGCGCTGCTCCGGCGGGCCGTGGAGATGGACGTCGTCGTCGCCCGGGAGGGCACCGAGTTCGGCGTGCTCGAGCGCCGGGTCGCCGTCGGCGGGCAGCAGGTCCGCCTGCAAGGTCTGGGCGGCGAGTACGAGGAGATCTACCTCCCGCTGTTCGGCGCGCACCAGGCGCAGAACGCGGTGACGGCGCTGGCCGCTGTCGAGGCGTTCCTCGGCGCCGGCGCCGCGACCGGCCCGATCGAGCAGGAGACCGTGCGGGCCGCCTTCGCCGCCGTCCGCTCGCCCGGCCGGCTGGAGCGGGTGCGCAGCAGCCCCACCGTGCTGGTCGACGCCGCCCACAACCCCGCCGGGATGACCGCGACGGTGGAGGCCATCCGCGAGTCCTTCGACTTCACCCGGCTCGTCGGGGTCGTCGGCGCCGTCCGCGGCAAGGACGTTCTGGGCATGCTCGCCGCGCTCGAGGACCTCTGCGCAGAGGTCGTGATCACCCAGAACGCCTCGGAGCGCGCCCTGCCGGCCGACGAGCTCGGGGCACTGGCCGTCGAGGTCTTCGGCGCCGATCGGGTCAGCGTCACGCCGCGGCTCGGCGAGGCGATCACCGAGGCCGTCGAACTCGCGGAGGCCGGTCCCGACGACGCCCTGGGCGGCTCGGGCGTGCTGGTCACCGGCAGCGTCATCACCGCGGGCGAGGCGCGCGCCCTGCTGGGTCGGCGCCCGTGACGGCCGCCGATCCGGCCCGCGCCGCTCGGGGGCTGGGCGGTGCCGCCGCGGGGATCCTGGCGCTGGAGGGCCTCGCCGTCCTGTTCGTGCCGCGCGGCATCGCGCAGACCGAGGAGGGGCTGGGCGCAGCCCGGCTGACGCTGCTGCTGGCGCTCTCCCTGCTGCTGATCCTCTCCGCCGGCGTACAGCGGCGGGAGCGCGGAGTCCTCATCGGCACCGTCCTGCAGGTTCCGCTGCTGCTCACCGGGCTGCTCAACCCGGCGATGTGGTTCGTGGCCGGTGCCTTCGTGCTGATCTGGCTCTACCTGCTGCAGGTGCGCAGGGAACTGCTCGGCTCGGCGTTCGGGCCGGTGCCCGTTCCCGGCGCCGAGGAAGGCGACGACGCGGCCACCCCGTAGGCTCCCGCACCGTGACCGAACGCACCCTCGTCCTCGTCAAGCCCGACGGCGTCGCCCGTGGCCTCGTCGGCGAGGTGATCACCCGCCTGGAGCGCAAGGGCCTGCGCCTGGTCGCCGCCGAGCTGCGGACGCTGACCGCCGACGTCGCCGAGACGCACTACGCCGAGCACCGCGAGCGCCCCTTCTTCGGCTCCCTCGTCGAGTTCATCACCAGCGGCCCGCTCATGGCGCTGGTCGTGGAGGGCCCGCGGGCGATCGAGGCGTTCCGGGCCCTGGCCGGCGCGACCGACCCCGTCACCGCCGCCCCCGGCACCATCCGCGGCGACTTCGCCCTCGAGGTGCAGAACAACATCGTGCACGGCTCCGACTCGCCCGAGTCCGCCGCGCGCGAGATCGGGCTCTTCTTCCCCGACCTCGCCTGACCCCCGCCGCCCGCGACGATCAGGGAACCTGATCCCGGAGCGTCCTCCCTCGTCGTGGGACGTGAGGGAGGACGGTGCACGATCAGGGAACCTGATCCCGGCCGAGGGGCCGGAGCGGGCACAGCGCGTCAGAGGTCGGGGTCGGCCGGTTCCTCGGGCGCGGTCCACGCCAGGTGCCAGTAGGGCAGCAGGCCCGCGGCGAACCACAGCAGGAACCCCACGTACAGCGCCGGCATGACGTGCTCGGTCGTGGCGACGACGGCGACCGCACCGGCCCAGGCGAGCAGGTGCAGCAGCGTCGCCGGGCGGGCCATCGCCAGGAACGACCGCTCGCGCAGCCGCTGCTGGTGCTCGTCCAGGGAGCTGTCGGCCCGGTCGTAGACGCCGCGAATGCCGAGGTTGAGCACCGAGTGCAGCGGCACGAACGCGAACAGCCCGACGGCCAGGACGACGAAGTAGGCCGTCGACCAGCCCGAGGTGGTGGAGGCGACGAGCGTTGCGGCGACCAGCGCGGCCACCAGCACGATCTCCGCGACCACCGCCCGCCGGCGGACGGTGCGGCGGCGGGCCCAGTCGTAGCGGCCGTCGTCGTAGGTGCGGGAGAGGTAGGTGCGGGTCGGCGTCACGGGTTCCTCCGGAGCAGTTTCGAGCTGAGCGAGGGCAGCGGGTCGAGGGAGAAGACCGCCTCGACCGGTAGGTCGAAGAAGCGGGCGATGCGCAGGGCGAGGGCCAGCGACGGCGCGTACTCGCCGCGTTCGAGGTAGCCGATGGTCTGCGGGTGCACCCCGACCGCCTCGGCGAGCGCACGCCGGCTGATCCCGCGGTCGGCGCGGAGCACCGCGATGCGGTCGTGGACGCGGTCGGCGTCCGAACGTGGCTGACGACCCATGCGATGAACCGTAGCAATAATGCTACAGATGGACCAGGTGGCCGCCGAGGTTCGGGCACGACCGGCGGCGCCGTCTACCCTGGGCGGTGTCATGACTGTCGAGCTCCGCACCGCCGCCGGGGAGTCGCTGTACCCGCGACTCGAACCCCTGCTGGCCCAGGTCCAGAAGCCCATCCAGTACGTGGGCGGTGAGCTGAACGCCCAGGTGAAGCCCTGGGAGGACGTCGCCGTCCACTGGGCGCTCATGTACCCCGACGCCTACGAGGTCGGGCTGCCCAACCAGGGGCTGATGATCCTCTACGAGGTGCTCAACGAGCGGCCCGACGCCCTGGCCGAGCGCACCTACGCGGTCTGGCCCGACCTCGCCGGGCTCATGCGCGAGCACGGCGTCCCGCAGTTCACCGTCGACGGCCACCGCGCGGTGCGCGACTTCGACGTGCTCGGCGTCAGCTTCGCCACCGAACTCGGCTACACCAACCTGCTCGAGACGCTCGACCTCGCCGGCATCCCGCTGCACGCCGTCGCCCGCGACGAGAGCCACCCGGTCGTCGTCGCCGGCGGGCACGCGGCGTTCAACCCGGAGCCGGTCGCCGACTTCGTCGACTGCGCCGTCCTGGGGGACGGCGAGCAGGTGGTCGGCGACATCACCGACGTCGTCAAGGCGTGGAAGGCTCAGGGCCGGCCCGGCGGCCGCGAGGAGCTGCTCGCCCGCCTGGCCCGGATCGACGGCGTCTACGTGCCGCGGTTCTACGCGGTCAGCTACGCCGCCGACGGCACGATCGCCGCCGTCACGCCGACCCGGGACGACGTCCCCGCGAGGGTCGGCAAGCGCACAGTCATGGACCTCGACGAGTGGCCCTACCCGAAGACGCCGCTCGTCCCGCTGGCTGAGAGCGTCCACGAGCGGATGAGCGTCGAGATCTTCCGCGGCTGCACCCGGGGCTGCCGCTTCTGCCAGGCGGGGATGATCACCCGTCCCGTGCGGGAGCGCACGATCACCGGCATCGGCTCGATGGTCGAGCAGGGGCTCAAGGCCACCGGCTACGAGGAGGTCGGGCTGCTCAGCCTGAGCTCCGCCGACCACTCCGAGATCGGCCAGGTGGCCAAGCAGCTCGCCGACCGCTACGAGGGCACGAACACCAGCCTCAGCCTGCCGAGCACCCGGGTGGACGCCTTCAACGTCACCCTGGCCAACGAGCTGTCCCGCAACGGCCGCCGCTCCGGCCTGACCTTCGCCCCCGAGGGCGGCAGCGAGCGGATCCGACGGGTGATCAACAAGACGGTGTCCAAGGAGGACCTCGTCCGGACCGTCACCACCGCGTACGCCAACGGCTGGACGCAGGTGAAGCTCTACTTCATGTGCGGGCTCCCGACGGAGACCGACGAGGACGTCCTGGAGATCGCCGACCTCGCGGTCGAGGTGATCCGCGCGGGCCGCGAGGCCAGCGGGCGCAAGGACATCCGCTGCACCGTGAGCATCGGCGGGTTCGTGCCCAAGCCGCACACCCCGTTCCAGTGGGCCGCCCAGGCCAGCGCCGACACCATCGACCACCGGTTGAGGGTGCTGCGGCAGAAGATCAACGAGGACCGGCGGATCGGGCGCTCGATCGGGCTGCGCTACCACGACGGCAAGCCGGGCGTGATCGAAGGACTGCTGTCCCGCGGCGACCGCCGCGTCGGCCGGGTCATCGAGCGCGTGTGGCGCGACGGCGGGAAGTTCGACGGCTGGAGCGAGCACTTCTCCTTCGACCGCTGGACGACGGCGGCCGCCGAGGAACTGAGCACCTTCGGCGTCGACCTGGACTGGTTCACCACCCGGGAGCGCACCGAGCACGAGATCCTGCCCTGGGACCACCTGGACTCCGGACTGGACAAGGAGTGGCTCTGGGAGGACTGGCAGGCCGCGATCTCCGAGGAGGAGGTCGCCGACTGCCGGTGGACCCCCTGCTACGACTGCGGCGTCTGCCCGACGATGGGCACCGAGATCCAGATCGGCCCGACCGGCCGCACGCTGCTGCCGCTCACCGTCGTCTGATGGCCCGCCAGCCCAGCGGCCCCCCTCCGCCGCCGACGGTCCAGAAGCTGCGCCTCCGCTACGCCAAGCGGGGCCGGCTGCGCTTCGCCAGCCACCGCGATCTCGCCCGCACCCTGGAGCGGGCGCTGCGCCGGGCGCAGGTGCCGATGGCGTTCTCCGCCGGGTTCAGCCCGCACCCGAAGATCTCCTACATCGGGGCGGCTCCCACCGGGGCGGCCAGCGAGGCCGAGTACGTGGAGATCGGGCTCGCCCGACGGTGCGACCCCGAGGCCGTGCGCGCCGCCCTGGACGCCGCGCTGCCCGAGGACGTCGCCGTCCTGGAATGCGTGGAGGCAGGGGAAGGGACCGGTTCGCTGGCCGACCGGATCGACACCTCGGTGTGGCGGGTCGAGCTGCCCGGCGTCGAGCTGGACGACCTGGCGCCGGCCGTGGAGAGGTTCCTCGCGGCCGACGGCGTGACCGTCGCGAAGCGCACCAAGAACGGGCTCAAGGACGTCGACGCCCGCGCGGCGGTGACCAGCGCTTCTGCGTCCGCGGGGCCCGCTTGTGCCATACTGCACATGGTCGTCCGGCAGGTGACGCCCGCCGTACGACCCGACGACGTGTTGGCCGCTCTGGGTGCCGTCGCCGACCTGCGCCCGCCGTTGCCCCCCCGGGCCGTGCGTGAGGCGCAGGGCCGGCTCGACGACACCGGGACCGTGGCCGATCCGCTCGGTCCCGACCGCACGGCAGGTGTTCCCGCCCCGGGAGCGCACGCCCCGGTCTGACCGGCCGGAGGCCCACGGAGGCCCGCCCGCCGCCGCCGCGACACGGCTGCCAGACGTGCCGCACCCCGCAGACCACAGCTCCACCAGGCACCATCGCACCCAGCACCACCGGGTGCGCGCACCACAGCATTCCGGCTCCCCGCCGCGGCAACCGTCGCGCGGGAGCCGCCCACAGACTTCGCAGGGCGAGCAGGTCGCCATACCCCGCGCGGCAGCTCGCCCCGCCCCGAACCCGTGCTCCTGCGCGGCCGCCAGCTCATGGCGCCCGGGAGCGCATGAGGAGGCGTAGCCCTCGTGGCTGACACCGACAACACCGAGAACGAGAACACCGAGCAGGTCGACACCGGGCAGGTCACGGCCGGAGGCGGCGAGGTGACCGAGGTCCCCGCGGTCTCCGAGGACTCCTCGGTCCCGCTGGACGAGGACCTGGACGAGGACCTGGACGAGGACCTGGCCGAGGACCCGGCCGAGGACGGCGAGGTGGCGGCCGAGGAACCGGTCGCCGAGGAGCCCGAACCCGAGCCCGAGGAGCCGGTCGGGCTCCGCTTCGGAGCGCAGTTCAGCTCGCCCGAGCCGACCGCCGTGGTCGCCCGCCCGCGCCGCCGCGCCACCCGGCCCGTGGCCGCCCCCGATCCCGACGCGACCGAGCCGGTGACGCCCGCGCCTCCCGCAGCGCAGGCGCCGGCGTTCGTCAGCTTCGTCGCTCCGCCGGCCGACGCGCCGCCGGCCCCGCGCCGCCGCAGCCGCCGCCCGGCCGAGTCGCCCGACGTCGAGCAGGAGGACGCGGAGACCGCCGACACGCCCGAGGACGACGAGGCACCCCGGCCGCGGCAGCGCTCGCGCCGCCGCCCCGCGCCCGCGCAGGACGGGACCGACGACGCCGAGTCCACCGTCGACCCCGAGAACGAGGACGAGGACAGCACCGACGACGACGGCGAGCAGACCGAAGGGTCGAGCAGCCGCCGGCGCCGGCGCGGCCGCCGCGGCCGCGGCCGGGGTCGTTCGGGTGAGGACTCCTCCGACGGCGACGACGACCGCGACGACTCGTCCACGAGCAGCGACGACGAGTCCTCCGACGACTCCGACGACGACCAGGACGGCGAGTCCGACGAGGGCTCGACCGGTTCGGGCACCCGGCGCCGTCGGCGCCGTCGCCGGCGCAGCAGCGGAGGCGGCGGCAACGACGACTCCTCCGACGACACCGACGACGACGACCGTCCCGAGCGGGCCGGGCGCAACGGCCGAACCACGAGCGACGACGACGTCCGCGGCGTCTCCGGCTCCACCCGGCTGGAGGCCAAGCGCCAGCGCCGCCGGGACGGGCGCGACACCGGCCGTCGTCGCGCGCCGATCCTCACCGAGAGCGAGTTCCTCGCCCGCCGGGAGGCCGTCGACCGGAAGATGGTGATCCGGCAGCGCGGTGAGCGCACCCAGATCGCCGTCCTCGAGGACGACGTGCTGGTCGAGCACTACGTGACCCAGGCGCAGAACACCTCGTTCGCGGGGAACGTCTACCTGGGCCGGGTGCAGAACGTGCTGCCCAGCATGGAGGCTGCGTTCATCGACATCGGCAAGGGGCGCAACGCCGTCCTCTACGCCGGTGAGGTCAACTGGGACGCGGCCGGCCTGTCGGGCAAGCAGCGCTCGATCGAGACCGCCCTGAAGTCCGGCGACAAGGTCCTGGTGCAGGTCACCAAGGACCCGATCGGCCACAAGGGCGCCCGGCTCACCCAGCAGATCAACCTGCCCGGCCGCTTCCTGGTCTACGTGCCCGGCGGCTCGATGACCGGCATCAGCCGCAAGCTGCCCGACACCGAGCGCCAGCGGCTCAAGGACATCCTCAAGCGGATCGTCCCCGAGGACGCCGGCGTCATCATCCGCACCGCCGCGGAGGGCGCCTCGGAGGAGGAGCTCACCCGCGACGTCAACCGGCTCAAGGCACAGTGGGAGGTCATCTCCCAGAAGGCCGAGTCGACGTCCAGCGCGCCGACCCTGCTGTACGGCGAGCCCGACCTGGCCATCCGGGTCATCCGCGACGTCTTCAACGAGGACTTCAAGGAGCTCGTCGTCCAGGGCGACGACGCCTGGGACACCGTCGAGGCCTACGTCGGCCACGTTTCGCCCGAGCTCAGCCCGCGGTTGACGCGCTACACCGGGCAGGGCGACGTCTTCCACGACCTCCGCATCGACGAGCAGCTCGCGAAGGCGCTGGACCGCAAGGTGTGGCTGCCCTCGGGCGGCTCGCTGGTCATCGACCGCACCGAGGCGATGACCGTCGTCGACGTCAACACCGGCAAGTTCGTCGGGTCCGGCGGCAACCTCGAGCAGACCGTCACGCGCAACAACATGGAGGCGGCGGAGGAGATCGTCCGCCAGCTCCGGCTGCGCGACATCGGCGGCATCATCGTCATCGACTTCATCGACATGGTGCTCGAGAGCAACCGCGACCTCGTGCTGCGCCGGCTCACCGAGTGCCTCGGCCGCGACCGCACCAAGCACCAGGTCGCCGAGGTCACCTCGCTGGGCCTGGTGCAGATGACCCGCAAGCGGGTCGGGCAGGGGCTGCTGGAGGTCTTCTCGGAGACCTGCGACCACTGCCGCGGCCGCGGGATCATCGTCAGCACCGACCCCGTGGACGAGAAGCGGCGCGGCGGCTCCACCGGGGGCAACTCCGGCGGGGGCAACGGCGGCGGCTCCGGCGGGGGCGGTCGGCGTGACCGCTCCGGCAAGAGCGACGGCAACAACGGCAACAACGGCAGCGGCAGCGGCAACGGCAACGGCAGCAAGGACGCCGCTGCTGACGCGCCCACCGCCGAGCCCGGTCCGGCCACCGAGCAGG
Organism: Blastococcus sp. CCUG 61487; assembly: GCF_005222955.1. Classification (GTDB taxonomy): domain Bacteria; phylum Actinomycetota; class Actinomycetes; order Mycobacteriales; family Geodermatophilaceae; genus Blastococcus. The sequence goes on from NZ_LWUA01000048.1 coordinate 21,718, forward strand.
CCGACGGCGACGCCGAGTCCGGCGAGGGCACCCGCACCGGCGGGCGGCGCAACCGTGGCCGTCGCGGCCGGGGCCAGTCCGGCGAGGACAGCGCCGCCGCGGACGCGGCGGTGGTGGCCGGTACCACCGGCGAGGACGCAGGGACCCCCGAGCCGGCCGAGGCCGACGACGCGAAGATCGACGACACCGCGAAGGCCGACGAGACGGTGAAGACCGACGAGACCGCGAAGGCCGACGAGACGGTGAAGGCCGACGAGGCCGCGAAGACCGGGGAGGCGACGCCGGACGAGGTCCCGACGCCGGCGACCGTCGAGCCGGTCAACGCGGACTCCGAGGCGCATCCCGCCACCCCGCCTCGCGAGTCGGCCGACGTCGTCGTGGTTCCGCCGCTCGCGGTCGCCGAGCCCGCCGCGGAGACCCCGGCGGAGCAGCCCGATGCGCCGACCGGGCGGCCACGCCGTCGGCGGGCGGCGAGCCGACCGGCCGGGCCGCCGGTCGTCTGAGAGAGGCCAGGACCACGTTCGACCGCGACGACCGGCTCAGGTACGCTGGTCGGGTTGCTCCGCCCCTGAGCGGGCGCCTTCGGGTGCCGCCGGGTCAGGCGAACGCAGCCCGTCCAGCACCCGGCGATCGCACCGGTCTGCGCGCCGGAACACAGAGCTAGACACGAAAGCAACGAGGAGTCAGTGGTGTACGCAGTGGTGAAGGCCGGTGGCAGCCAGCACAAGGTGGCCGTGGGCGACACGTTCACGATCAACCGCCTGCAGGGTGCGGCCGGCGACACCGTCGCCCTCCCGGCGATCCTGCTGGTCGACGGCGACACCGTCACCAGCGACGCCAAGGCCCTGGCCAAGGTCACGGTGACAGGGGAGATCGTCGAGCACGCCAAGGGCCCGAAGATCCGCATCCACAAGTTCAAGAACAAGACCGGGTACCACAAGCGCCAGGGGCACCGTCAGCCCCTGACCAGCGTCGTGGTCCGCGACATCTCGAAGGGCTGACGCCGACATGGCACACAAGAAGGGCGCATCGTCGTCCCGCAACGGCCGCGACTCGAACTCGCAGCGTCTCGGCGTCAAGCGCTTCGGCGGCCAGGTCGTCAAGGCCGGCGAGATCATCGTCCGCCAGCGCGGCACCCACTTCCACCCCGGGCTCGGTGTCGGTCGCGGTGGCGACGACACGCTGTTCGCCCTGGCTCCGGGCTCGGTGACCTTCGGTACGCGGCGCGGTCGCAAGACCGTCTCGATCACCGCAGTGGACGCCTGAAAGAGGACCCCTTCGCCCCCCCACCGCTCGCAGGCTCGCGGCGGGCCCCTGCGAAGGGGCCTTCCATTCCGGACCTCGTAGGTAGGCGCAGGTAGTCGTGGCCGCATTCGTCGATCGCGTAGTGGTGCACGTCGCCGCGGGTAACGGCGGCCACGGCGTCTCCTCGATCCACCGGGAGAAGTTCAAGCCCCTCGGCGGTCCCGACGGGGGCAACGGTGGCGACGGCGGGGACGTCGTCCTCGAGGTGGATCCGAACGTGCACACGCTGCTGGACTTCCACCACCGCCCCCACCAGAAGGCGGCCAACGGGCGCCCGGGCGAGGGCAGCAACCGGCACGGCGCCCGTGGCGAGGACAAGGTCCTCAAGGTCCCGGCCGGCACCGTCGTCAGCACGCCGGACGGCCGGGTCATCGCCGACCTCATCGGCGCCGGCACCCGCGTGGTGCTGGCCAAGGGCGGCAAGGGCGGCCTCGGCAACGCAGCGCTGGCCAACGCCCGCCGCAAGGCGCCCGGCTTCGCCCTGCTCGGCGAGCCGGGCGAGGCCTTCGACGCCGTCATCGAGCTCAAGAGCATCGCCGACGTCGGCCTGGTCGGGTTCCCGTCGGCCGGCAAGTCGTCGCTGATCGCCGCGATGTCGTCCGCGCGGCCCAAGATCGCCGACTACCCGTTCACCACGCTGGTGCCCAACCTCGGCGTGATCCGCTCCGGCGACACCGTCTACACGATGGCCGACGTCCCCGGCCTGATCCCCGGCGCCTCGACCGGCAAGGGCCTCGGCGTGCAGTTCCTCCGGCACGTGGAGCGCTGCGCCGTCCTCGTGCACGTCGTCGACATGGCGACCATGGAGCCCGGACGGGACCCCGAGAGCGACATCGAGGCGCTCGAGCACGAGCTAGCCACGTACTCCAGCGATGCGGCCGGCGGCGAGGAGCTCGACCTCGTGGGCCGGCTGCGGATCGCCGTCCTCAACAAGATCGACGTCCCGGACGCCCGGGAGCTGGTCGACCTGGTGCGCACCTCGCTCGAAGAGCGGGGGCTCGCCGTCTTCCCCGTCAGCGCCGCCACGGGCGAAGGCCTGAAGGAGCTCGGCTACGCGCTCGCCGCGGCCGTCGAGGAGCACCGGGCGAGCCTGCCGCCCATGGAGCCGGCCCGCGTCACCGTCACGCCCAGGGCCGTCGACGACTCCGGCTTCACCGTGGAACGGGACACCGAGTTCGACACCGGCGGTTTCGTCGTGCGCGGCGTCCGGCCGGAGCGGTGGGTGCGCCAGACCGACTTCAGCAACGACGAGGCCGTCGGCTTCCTCGCCGACCGGCTCAACCGGCTCGGTGTCGAGGACGAGCTGGCCAAGGTCGGCGCCTCTCCCGGTGACGCCGTCACCATCGGGGACGTCACCTTCGACTGGATGCCCTCGCTACCGGCCGGGACGCTCACCGTGGAGGAGTCCGCGGGTCTCGGCGGGCGGGGCACCGACGCCCGCATCGACGCGCCGCACCGGGTGCGCGCCCAGGAGCGGCTGGCCGCGAAGAAGGCCCGCCGCGTGCCCTACGAGCTCGGCGAGGAGACGTGGACCGAGGAGGACCTGCCGGCCGAGCTGCAGGACGGCACCCCGTGACCGCGGTCGGCCGCGCGGCGGTCGCGACCGCGCGCCGCGTCGTGGTCAAGGTCGGGTCGTCCTCGCTCACCACGCCCACGGGCGACCTGGACACCACCAACCTGACGGCGCTGGTGGACGTCCTGGGTGCTCGGAGGGCGCAGGGCCGCGAGGTCGTGCTGGTCTCCTCCGGGGCGATCGCCGCCGGCCTGGCTCCGCTGGGCGTGGCCGGCCGGCCGCGGGACCTCGCGACCGCGCAGGCCGCCGCCAGCGTGGGGCAGCTCCGGCTGGTCCAGACCTACGCCGACGCCTTCGCCGGCCACGGCGTGACGGTCGGGCAGGTCCTGCTCACCGCCGACGACCTCACCCGCCGCGGCCACTACCGCAACGCCCACCGGACGGTGGAGCGGCTGCTGACCCTGGGCGTGCTCCCGATCGTCAACGAGAACGACACGGTGGCGACCGACGAGATCCGGTTCGGCGACAACGACAGGCTGGCCGCCCTCGTCGCCCACCTCGCGCAGGCCGACGCCCTGGTCCTGCTCTCCGACGTGGACGGCGTCTACGACGGCGATCCGCGCCGCGGTCCGGCCGCGCTGCTCCACACGGTGGACGACCCGAGCGACCTGGCCGCCGTCGCGCTCGGCTCGGCCAGCCGCAACGGCGTCGGCACCGGAGGCATGGCGACCAAGGTCGAGGCGGCGCTGCTGGCCGCGCACGCCGGCGTGCCCGTCGTCGTCACCTCCACCGCCCAGGCCGCCGCCGCCCTGGCGGGGGAGCAGGTGGGCACCTTCTTCCGGCCCATGGGCCGCCGGCCCAGCTCGCGGCAGTTCTGGCTGCGCTACGCCAGCCGCCCGCGGGGTCGGCTGATCCTGGACGACGGGGCGGTGGAGGCGGTGCGCGACCGCCACGCCTCCCTGCTGGCCGCCGGGATCACCGCGGTGACCGGTGAGTTCGTGGCTGATGACCCGGTCGAGCTGGTCGGTCTCGACGGCACCGTCGTCGCCCGCGGCCTGGTCGCCTACGACGCCACGGAGCTGCCCGAGCTGCTCGGCCGGAAGAGCGGCGACCTGCCGCCGGAGTACCGCCGCGAGGTGGTGCACCGCGACGAGATGGTGCTCGTCGGCCGCCGCCCGCCGGGCTGAGAGACTGGGCGGCGTGACCATGCGCCCCATCCGCGAACTCGGCGACCCGGTGCTGCGCACCCCGTCGGACGAGGTGAAGGACTTCGACGACTGGCTGGCCGCGCTGGTGCGCGACCTGCTCGACACCGTCGACCATCCGGGCCGGGCCGGGGTCGCCGCACCCCAGATCGGGGTCAACGTGCGCGCCTTCTCCTACAACGTGGACGGCGTCATCGGGCACATGGTCAACCCGGTCATCGTCGAGCGCTCGGAGGAGACCCAGGACGGCGACGAGGGCTGCCTGTCGGTCCCCGGGATCTGGGCGCCGACGGTCCGCGCCCTGTACTGCGTGGCGGAGGGGTTCGACGTCGACGGGAAGCCGTTGCGAATCGAGGGGGAGGGGTTGATGGCCCGCTGCCTGCAGCACGAGGTCGACCACCTCGACGGCAAGGTCTTCCTGGACCGGCTCACCGGCGAGGCGCGCAAGAGCGCCCTGCGCGCGCTGCGGGAGCGCTGAGGGTTCCTCAGCGCTCGACGGCGCAGTCCGCGCAGGTGCCGAAGAGCTCCACGTGGTGCCGCACGTCGGTGAAGCCGTGCTCGTCGGCGACCCGGGCGGCCCACCGCTCCACCGGCGGGTCGGCGACCTCGACGGCGCGGCCGCAGTCGCGGCAGACCAGGTGGTGGTGGTGCTGGGTGGTGGAGCAGCGGCGGTAGGCAGCCTCGCCGTCGTCGCCGCGCAGGACGTCGACCCGCCCGTCCTCGGCCAGCACCTGCAGGCCGCGGTAGACGGTGGCCAGGCCCACCCGTTCACCCCGCTCGGCCAGCAGTCCGTGCAGCTCCTGGGCCGTGCGGAAGCCGTCGAGGTCCTCCAGGAGGGCGAGCAGGGCGCTGCGCTGCCGCGTCGCCTGCCGGGCCGGCACGGGGCGGCTCACCGGGCACCACCGGCGGGAGGGGTGGGGGCCGGGTGCTCGCCGTGCTCGTCGTAGTGCAGCCCGGCCCCGGTGCGGTGCGGCGCGTGCAGGTGGCCGTCGTGGTCGTAGTCGACGTGGTCCCCGTGCGGCACCGGGTCGTGTCCGCAGTTCGGGCCGTGCTCGTGCGGGTGGGCCTCGTGCACGTCGGTGCGCCGGCGGTGCCGGCGCCGGGCCGTCGCGTCCCGGACGGTCACCGCCGTGGTGCCGACGATGAACAGGGCGATCGCCAGCAGGACGATCGTGCCGCCGGAGGGCGTGCCCGTGTAGTACGACGTCGCCGTCCCGGTCACGCTCACCACCAGGCCGATCGCGCAGCCGAGCAGCACCGCCTGGCGGAAGCTGCGCGCCACGAGCTGCGCGACGGCGCAGGGCAGGATCATGAGCGCGCTGATCAGCAGCAGGCCCACGACCCGCATCGACAGGACGACGGTCGAGGCGACCAGCACCGCCAGCACCACGTTGAGTCCGAGCACGGGCAGCCCGACGGCGCGGGCGTACTCCTCGTCGTCGCTCACCGCGTACAGGCGTTGCCCGAGCAGTCCGACGACGGCCAGCACGACGACGGCGATCACCGCGAACACGGCGAGGTCGGTGCTGCTGGTCGTGGTGATGGCGCCGAACAGGTAGGCGTCGAGGTTGGTCGCCTGCCCCCGCGGGGCGAGGCTGAGCAGCACGACACCGCCGGCGATACCGCCGTAGAAGAGGACGGCCAGCGCGACGTCCCCGCTGGTCCGGCCCCGCGCGCGGACGAGTTCGATCAGCACCGCGCCGAGGACCGCGGCGACCAGCGCCGCGCCGACCGGGGCCGTGGAGGTGAGCACCCCGATCCCCACGCCGGTCAGCGCGACGTGCCCGAGCCCGTCGCCGAGCAGGGCGAGCCGCCGCTGCACCAGGAACACGCCCACCGCGGGGGCGACGAGCCCGACCATCAGCGAGGCGAGCAGTGCGCGCTGCATGAAGGCGTAGTCGAGGATCTCCACGTCAGGCTCCCGTCGTCCGCGGCGGGGCGACGCCGGGCTGGTCGAGCCGGTACCCGGGCCGGCCGGCCGGCGGCGCTCCGTTGGCGTGGTGGTGGCCACCGCCGGGCTCGTCCTCGGCTCCGGTCAGGGGGCCGTCGTAGGTGATGCGGCCGGACTCGACGACGACGGCCCGGCGCAGCACCCCGGCCAGCGGACCGGCCTCGTGCGTCACGACGAGCAGCGTGGTCCCGCCGGCGGAGACGGCGGCCAGGACGTCGGCGAGCGCCTCCTGGCTGGCGGCGTCCACGCCGGCGGTCGGCTCGTCCATGATCAGCAGCTCCGGTTCGGCGGCGAGCGCGCGGGCCACGAGCACCCGGCGCTGCTGGCCGCCGGACAGCGAGGCGACGGGATCGCCCATCCGGTCGGCCAGGCCGACGGCGGCCACGGCGTCGACGACGGCCCGCCGGTCGGCCGCACCGAGGCGGCGCAGCAGGCCGAGGCGGGCCAGCCGGCCGACCGACACGACCTCGCGCACGGTGGCCGGCGCGGCGCCGCTCACCGTGTGCCGCTGCGGGACGTAGCCGATCCGGCCCCGCTCGGCCAGCCGACCCACGGGGGCGCCGAGCACCTCGACGTCGCCGTCGAGGACCGCGGCCAGCCCGAGCAGGCCCCGGGCCAGGGTCGTCTTGCCGGAGCCGTTGGAGCCGAGGACGGCGAGCGCCTCGCCGGGGCGCACGGTGAGGTCCGCGTCGCGCACGATCGCGACGTCGCCGTAGCCGATGGTGGCCGCACGCAGCCGGATCGCCGGCGGGGAGGGGGGCGCCATCAGCAGGACTGGCCCGCCTGCAGCGTGGCCAGGTTGGCCCGCATGACCTCCAGGTAGTCCTCGCCGGCGGACTCGTCGCTCAGCCCCTCGAGCGGATCGAGGACGGCGGTGTCCACCCCGGCCTCCTCGGCGACGGTCTCGGCGACCGCGGGCTCGACCAGCGTCTCGGTGTAGACGGTGGTCACGCCCCGCTCGGCGACCAGCCGGGTGATCTGGGCGAGCTCGGACGCCGCGGGCTCCTGGGAGGGGCTCAGGCCGCTGATCCCGACCACCTCGAGACCGTAGCGCTCGGCCAGGTAGCCGAAGGCGTCGTGCGCGGTGACCAGGGTGTCCACCGCGCAGTCCGCGAGGCCGGCGCTCATCTCCGCGTGGAGCCGCTCGAGGTCGGCCCGCAACGCCGCGGCGTTCTCGGCGTAGGCGTCCGCGCCGTCGGGGTCGGTCTCGGCGAGGCGCTCGGCCAGCGCGTCGCCGACGTCGGCCAGCCGGAGGGGGTCCAGCCAGAAGTGCGGGTCGACGGGGGAGTCGCCGTCGTCGTGCCCGTGGTCCTCGTCGCCGTGGTCTTCGTCGTCGTCCCCGTGCTCGTGGTCCTCGTGATCGCCGGTGAGCAGGTCGGCCGCGTCCGCGGCGTCCCACACGCGGTCACCGCCGGAGGAGTCCGCCGCCTCGTCGAGCGCGGGCTGGAACCCGGACAGCAGGACCACCAGATCGGCTTCCTCGATCGAGGCGACGTCGCGCGGGGTGAGCTCCAGGTCGTGCGGCTCACCGCCGGGCGGGGTGAGCGCGCTGACCGAGAGCCTGTCCCCGCCGATCCGCTCCGCGGCCCACTCCAGCGGGTAGAAGCCGGCGACCACCTGCAGTTCGCCGTCCGAGCCCGCTCCGTCCTCCCCGCCACAACCGGCGGTGAGGAGCAGCGCCATGGAGGTGAGGGCCGCGCCGGCCATCCGCGTGCCCGTCGTGAACATGAGAACCATTCTCACACAGGTCGCCCGACGGGGCGTCGTCCGGTCGTCGTGACGGTCATCGGCCACGGCCCGCGTACGCTGCGTACGTGTTCGACGTCACCGGCCTGCCGTTGATCGGTGCCGCCGCGCTGCGCGCGCGGTCGGCCGCCCGCGTGCTGCGCACCGTGCCGACGGGGGTGAAGGACGCCGCCCTCGCCGACATGGCCACCGCGCTGGTCGACCGCGCCGACGAGATCCTCGCGGCGAACGCCGCCGACGTCGCGGCCGCGCGGGAGGGCGGCACCCCTGAGGCGATCCTGGACCGGCTGAGCCTGGACGCGGGGCGGATCGCGGGCGTGGCCGACGCGCTGCGCCAGCTGATCGCGCTGCCCGACCCGGTGGGCGACGTCGTCCGCGGGTCGCGGCTGGCCAACGGGCTGGAGCTGCGCCAGGTCCGGGTGCCGCTCGGCGTCGTCGGCATCGTGTACGAGGCGCGCCCGAACGTGACCGTCGACGCTGCGGGGCTGTGCCTGAAGAGCGGCAACGCAGCGCTGCTGCGCGGGTCGGCGTCGGCGTTCGGCACCAACACCGCGCTCGTCGCCGTCCTGACCGAGGCGGGGGAGAAGGCCGGTCTGCCCGCCGGGTTCGTCGAGCTGCTCCCGGCCGACCGCGCGTCGGTCGGGGAGCTGCTGAGCGCCCGCGGCGCGGTCGACGTGGTGATCCCGCGGGGTGGCGCCTCGCTGATCCAGCGCGTGGTGCGCGAGTCGCGGGTTCCCGTCATCGAGACCGGCGAGGGCAACTGCCACGTGTACGTGGACGCGTCGGCCGATCCGGCCGTCGCCGAGGACGTGGTGCTCAACTCCAAGACCCATCGGGTCAGCGTGTGCAACAGCGCCGAGACGCTGCTGGTGCACCGCGACTACCCGCACCTGCCCCGGCTGCTCGCGGCCCTGGCCGGCTCCGGGGTGACCCTGCACGGCGACGACGCGGCGCGCGGGGCGAACGAGGCCGTCGTCCCGGCGACCGACGAGGACTGGGCCGCCGAGTACCTGTCCATGGACCTGGCCGTGCGGGTCGTCGACGACCTGCCGCAGGCGCTGGATCACATCCAGCGGTGGAGCACCGGCCACACCGAGGCGATCGTCTCCGACTCGGCCGATGCCATCGCCACCTTCACCGCGGGTGTCGACGCCGCGGCCGTGCTGGTGAACGCGTCCACCCGGTTCACCGACGGCGGCGAGTTCGGGTTCGGCGCCGAGATCGGCATCTCCACCCAGAAGTTGCACGCACGGGGCCCGCTGGGCCTGCCCGAGCTGACCTCGACCACCTACGTCGTGACCGGCCGCGGTCACGTCCGCTGACCGTCCATCCGGCCACCCCACCGCACCAGGAGCCCCCCTTGCCCCCGTCGCAGTCCCCCCACTTCTCCTCGGTCACCGACGTCAGCAAGCGGCTGTCGACGGCGGGCTACCTGCCCGACGCGCAGATCGCCACGACGGTGTTCCTCGCCGACCGCCTGGGCAAGCCGCTGCTCGTCGAGGGGCCCGCCGGCACCGGCAAGACCGAGCTGGCCAAGGCGCTGGCCGCCTCCACGGGCTCGGAGCTGATCCGGCTGCAGTGCTACGAGGGTCTCGACGAGGCCCGCGCGCTGTACGAGTGGAACTACAAGAAGCAGCTGCTGCGCATCCAGGCGTCGCAGGGCACCGACGGCGCCGACTGGGACACCGTCCACGACGACATCTTCGGCGAGGAGTTCCTGCTCTCCCGGCCGCTGCTCACCGCGATCCGGCGCACCGAGCCGACGGTGCTGCTCATCGACGAGACCGACAAGGCCGACGTCGAGGTCGAGGGCCTGCTGCTGGAGGTGCTGTCGGACTTCCAGGTGACCATCCCGGAGCTCGGCACCGTCACCGCCACCCGCCGGCCGATGGTGGTGCTCACCTCGAACGCCACCCGCGAGCTCTCCGAGGCGCTCAAGCGCCGCTGCCTCTACTTGGCGCTGGACTACCCGTCGGCCGAGCGGGAGCGCGAGATCGTGCTGTCGCGGGTCCCGGACCTCGCTCCCGGCCTGGCCGAGCAGCTCGTCCGCACGGTGCGGGCCCTGCGGGCCATGGAGCTGAAGAAGTCGCCGTCGATCTCCGAGACCCTCGACTGGGCGCAGACGCTGCTGGAGCTGGGCCTGGACACCCTCGACGAGCCGGCGGTGGCCTCCACCCTGGGGGTGGTGCTCAAGCACGCCAGCGACCAGGACCGGGCCGCGGCCGAGCTGCGGCTGAACTGATGAGCGCGCCCGTGATCCGACCGGGGGAGCCCGGCGGGCTGGCGGGGCACCTGGACGGCTTCGTCCGTGCGGTGCGGGAGGCCGGCATCCCGGTGGGCATCAGCCAGGCCGTCGACGCAGCGGAGATCCTCACCGTCGTCGACCTGCTCGACCGCGAGCAGCTCCGGCACGGGCTCGCGGCGGTGCTGCTGCAGCGGGCCGCCCAGCGGCCGGCGTACGACGTGCTGTTCGACCTGTGGTGGCCGCTCACCGACCGCCCGGCCACCGGCGGTGACGCGGACGAGTCGGCCGAGGGCGGGGAGCCCGGGCAGCCGTCGGACGGTCCCCGCGGGGACGACCCCGAGGCAGCCAAGCGGATGCGGGAGGAGCTGCTCCGACTGCTGCTCGACGGCGACGAGGAGGAGCTGCGCCGCTTCGCCCGCCAGGCCGTCGACCAGCTCGGGCGTGGACAGGCCAGCCCGTCCGGGCAGTCGTTCTTCAGCTACCGGGTCATGCGGGCGCTCTCGCCCGACACCCTCGTCTCCCAGTTGCTCGCCGGCCTGCTCGCCGAGGGGGACCGGGGCGGCCTGAACGAGCAGGTGGCCCGCCGGACCATCCGCGAGCGGCTCGACAAGTTCAAGGCGGCCATCGAGGCGGAGGTGCGCCGGCGGACTGCCGCCGAGAAGGGGCGCGACCGGGTCGCGAAGAGCGCGGTACGGCCGCTCGCCGACCAGATCGACTTCCTCCGGGCGCAGTCCTCGGACCTCGCCGAGCTGCGCCGCGCGGTGACCCCGCTCGCGCGACGGCTCGCCGTCCGGCTGTCCGCGCGCCGGAAGATGGGACGCCAGGGCCGGCTGGACTTCCGCAAGACGGTACGGGCGTCCCTGGGCACCGGCGGGGTCCCCGTCGTGACCCACCACCGGCCGCGCAAGATCCACAAGCCCGAGCTGGTCGTCCTCTGCGACATCAGCGGCTCGGTGGCCGGCTTCAGCCACTTCACCCTCATGCTGACCCAGGCGCTGCGCGAGCACTTCACCGGCGTGCGCGCCTTCGCCTTCGTCGACTCCACCGACGAGGTCACCCGCTTCTTCCGGCCGGGCGCCGATGTGGCTGATGCCGTCACGCGGATCGGCCAGGAGGCGCAGGTGGTCTCCTTCGACGGCCACAGCGACTACGGGACCGCGTTCGAGACGTTCGCCGACCGCTGGGCCTCGGCCGTCGGACCGAAGACCTCCCTGCTCGTGCTGGGGGACGGCCGGACCAACTACCGGCCGGCGGGCGTGCCCGTGCTGGCCGGGCTGGTGCAGAAGGCGCGGTCGGCCCACTGGCTGAACCCGGAGCCGCGGGCGCAGTGGGGGAGCGGGGACTCCGCCGCCGACCGCTACGGCGAGGTCGTCGACATGGTCGAGTGCCGCAACGCAGCCCAGCTGGCCGACTTCATCACCACGCTCTGACGACGTCCCCCTGCCGGACCGACCGCTCGCGGCGGGGCCGGCAGGGGGCGTCGGGCACGGCTGCCCGGCGGGTGTGCCGACCCCCACACCACGACATGCGGAACCGGCCCGTAACCATCCGGCGGTCCGGCCGTTGGTCAGCGCGGTGTCCGACCGTCGCGTCGGCACCGCCGCACCGCGAGAGGGCGGAACGCCCGCGACCGGCTGCACGGGGGAGCCGGTCGCCGCGGTCCGCGGCGACCCGGCCCCTGTTCGGCGTCGGGCCCCGTCGAACCGGGACCGGTCCGGCCAGGGCCGGCCCCGGTGGGGGCCGATACGCTCGGTGCGTGACGGGCGGGCGGATCGGAGTGATGGGCGGCACGTTCGACCCCATCCACCACGGGCACCTCGTGGCGGCCAGCGAGGTCGCCGGCCTCTTCGGGCTCGACGAGGTGGTGTTCGTGCCGACCGGTCAGCCGTGGCAGAAGAGCGACCGGCAGGTGAGCCCGGCCGAGGACCGGTACCTCATGACCGTGATCGCGACGGCGTCCAATCCGCGGTTCTCGGTGAGCCGGGTGGACATCGACCGCGGCGGCCCGACGTACACGATCGACACGCTGGTCGACCTGCGGGCACAGCGGCCGGACGCGGAGCTCTTCTTCATCACCGGCGCCGACGCGCTGGCCCAGATCATGACCTGGCGGGACGGCGACAAGTGCTTCGATCTGGCGCACTTCATCGGTGTGACCCGCCCGGGCTACACGCTGGCCGACTCCGACCTGCCCGCCGGTCGGGTCAGCCTGGTCGAGATCCCTGCGCTGGCCATCAGCTCGAGCGACTGCCGCGATCGCGTGGCCCGCGGCATGCCGGTCTGGTACCTGGTGCCCGACGGCGTGGTGCAGTACATCGAGAAGCGGAGCCTGTACCGCGAGGGCTTCCGCCGCCGCCCCGCGGCCATCACCGACAGCGGCCGAGCCGCCGGTAGCGACCTACCGAGCGGGGACGTGCCGACCTACGACCGCCCGCCGCCGTCCTCCGGCCCCACACCCGATGCCCGCCCCGATCTCTCGGAGGTACCCAGATGACCGCCACGGCCGAGGCGCGCGAGACCGCGCTGCTCGCCGCCCAGGCGGCTGCCGACAAGCTGGCCACGGACGTCTCGATCGTCGACGTCAGTGACCGCCTGGCCATCACCGACGCGTTCGTCCTCGCGTCCGCGCCCAACGAGCGCCAGGTCCAGGCGATCGTCGATGCGGTCGAGGAGCGGCTGCGCGAGCACGGCGTCAAGCCGGTGCGTCGCGAGGGCGTGGCCGAGGCCCGCTGGGTGCTCCTGGACTTCGTCGACGTCGTCGTGCACGTCCAGCACGCGGAGGAGCGCGCGTACTACGCGCTCGAGCGGTTGTGGAAGGACTGCCCGACGATCCCCTTCGTCGACCGGTCGGTGCCGGCGAACGCCGGCGACGAGGCGACGGCTCCGGACTCCGCCGACCGGTGAGCCGGGTCGAGGGGACGCCGGCGCTGCCCGTCGGACGGGTGCTGCTGTGGCGGCACGGTCGGACGGAGTGGAACGCCAGCGGGCGGTTCCAGGGACGGTTGGACCCTCCGCTGGACGACGTCGGCCGGCGCCAGGCCGTCGAGGCCGCGCCGCACCTGATGGCATCGGCAGGTCTCGGCACCGACACGGTCGTCGTCTCCAGCGACCTCGCTCGTGCCGCCGACACCGCCGCCGAGCTCGGCGCGCGCCTCGGTGTGCCGGTGCGCCTCGATGCCCGGCTGCAGGAGCACGGCATGGGCGCATGGGAAGGGCTCACCCGCGCCGAGGTCGCCGACCGGCATCCCGACCAGTACGCCGACTGGCTGGCCGGGCGCCCGGTGCGAGGTCGTGGCGGCGAGGAGCCGGACGAGGTGGCCGCCCGCGCCCTGGCCGCGCTGCTGGAGCTGCCGTCGGCGCCCGTGGCCGTCGTGGTGACGCACGGCGGCACCAGTGGCCGGCTCATCGAGCGGCTGCTCGGGCTCGCGCCGCAGCAGCGCCGGCTGTTCGGACCACTGGGCAACTGCGCCTGGAGCGAGCTGGTCGAGCAGTCGGGCAGCTGGCGGCTGATGCGGCACAACGTGTCGGCTCCCCGCCTGGAGACCCCTCGGGTCGAGGGCGGCGCCCCGGCGGCTGTCCGCATGGGAGCCACTCCCGAGGAGGGTGGTCCGGGCCCGATCGGCGACGCCGACGCCGTCGGCTGACCGCTGCTCCGTGCCCGTAGGAGGACGGGGCGGTCGAGCCGGGCGGGCGGACGGCTAGCCTCGCCGGGTGCCTGTTGCCGTCGTGACCGATTCGACGGCCTACCTGCCTCCGGAGCTCCTCGAGCAATACGACATCGCGGTGGTGCCGCTGTACGTGGTGCTCGGTGCCGGCTCCGGGCGCGAGGGCGAGTCCATCGGCCCCGACGAGGTGGCGCAGGTGTTGTCCACCCGTGGTGGGCGGGTCACGACGTCGCGGCCGAGCCCGGACGACTTCGCGGCCGCCTACCGGCGGCTGCTGGACGCGGGGGCCGAACGGATCGTCTCGGTGCACCTCTCCGCCGAGCTGTCCGGCACGTGGGACGCCGCGCGACTCGCGGCCGCGGAGATCGGTGGGGACGTCGTCACCGTGGTGGACACCCGGTCCGCGGCGATGGGGAACGGGTTCCCGGTGCTGGCTGCTGCCCGCACGGCGCGGGCCGGCGGTGACGCCGCCGCCGTCGCGGCGGCGGCGGAGAAGGCGGCCGGTGTCACGAGGACGTTCTTCGTCGTGGACACCCTCGAGCACCTGCGCAGGGGCGGACGGATCGGTTCGGCCGCGGCCCTCCTCGGCTCCGCGTTGGCCGTCAAGCCGGTGCTGCACGTGGTCGACGGCCGGGTGGTGGTGCTGGAGAAGGTCCGCACCTCGGCGCGGGCGATGAATCGGCTCGTGCAACGGGTGGTGGAGGAGGTCGGCGGCGGCGTCGCGGACCTCGCCGTGCACCACCTCGCCGCCCCCGAGAAGGCCGAGCAACTGGCGGCCGACCTCCGCGATCAGGTGCCCACCGTTCGCGACCTGTACGTGAGCGAGCTCGGCGCGGCCATCGGCGCGCACGTCGGACCGGGCGCCGTGGGAGTGGTCGTCGCCCCGGAGCCGGCGGATCGCGTGGCCCACGACGCCGAGGACCCGGCCGAGGACTGACCCGGGCGTCGACGGTCGCCGTGCGGCTCGTCGTGTCATGCGGACACCCTGGCCGCACGAGGTGATCAGCCGCCTCTCGGTGTCCACAACCACCGCCTCTGTCCACAACCGCTCGCGGGACCGGCCGTGGGTCGGTCGGGCTTCCTAGCGTCGGCCGGGTGCGCTCCTCCTCCCGCCGCTCCGGCGATGCCGACGTCATCCGGGCCCGGCTGCGGGCTCTCCTCGACGAGAGCGGCCGAGGCGGTTGGGTGCCCGAGGAGCTCGACGTCCCGACCCTCGATCCGGTGGCGACCCCGATCCGGCCGGAGCCAGGGCGTGCGCGCCGCGACGAACCTGAGCCCGGCGCCGTCGGGGCGGCGCTGCCCGAACCCGACCGCCCACCCGGCGTCGGTCGGCACCGCCGGCCCGGACCGGCCGTGCGGTGGACCGCCGACCGGCGTGGCGTGCGCTCCCTGTGGGCCGCCGGCCTCCTGGCCGCGCTGCTCCTGGTGGCCTGGACTTGGTGGGACCGCCCGCAGGTCGTGCCGGTCGGCCCCGTCGAGGTCCCCGCTCCGGCGGGAGCGGAGAGCACCGGCCCGCCCGCGCCCGCACCGCTCGTCGGGGAAGTGGCCGAGACCTCCAGCACCGTCGTCGTCGCGGTCGTGGGCCTCGTCGGGCGCCCCGGCGTGGTCACACTGCCCACCGGGGCGCGGGTAGCCGACGCGGTCGAGGCCGCCGGTGGGCTGCTCCCCGGCACCGATCCGGCCACCGTCAACCTGGCGGCGCTGGTCAGCGACGGCCAGCAGATCGCGGTGGGCGTTCCGGGAGCGGCCGACGCTCCGCAGCCCCAGGCCAGCGGACCGGGAGTGGCGGCACCGGGTGGCCGGGTGAACCTCAACACCGCGACGGCCGCGGAGCTCGACGCACTGCCGGGCATCGGACCGGTCCTCGCGCAACGCATCGTCGACCACCGGCGTGACCACGGCTCGTTCCGCAGCGTGGCCCAGCTCGACGACGTCCCGGGGATCGGGCCGGCCATCGCCGCGGAGCTGACCGAGCTGGTGACGGTGTGAAGGCCCCGGCGCAGGCCCCGGCCGGACAGGAGGAGGACCGTTGGCAGTGGATCGACCTCCGGCTCGTGCCCGTCGCGGCCGTCGTGTGGGCGGGCAGTCTCGTCGCGCCCTACCTCACCCCGCCCTGGCTCGCCGCAGCCTCCCTCGGCGCCGCCGGGGCCGCCTGGCGGCTGGGCCGTCGGCGGACCGCGGGCGCCACCGTGCTCCTCGCCGTGCTCGCCGGGATCGCGGTCACCAGCGGCACCGCTGCCGTGCGCGAGACCACGCGCCAGGCGTCCCCGTTCGCCGCGCTCGCCGATCATGGCACCACCGTCGAGGTCGAGCTCGTCCTCGGCAGCGTTCCGCACCTGCTCACCGGCAGTGGCCGACCGAGGGTCCTCGCTGACGCCACCGTGACCGGGCTCCACGACGGGGCGCAGGACCTCCGCCTCGACGCACCCGTGCTGCTCTTCGCGCCGCAGGACGGGTGGCGGGAGTTGCTGCCCGGTCAGCCGGTCCGGACCTCGGTCGCCGTGGCCCCGCGACGGGCCGGGGACACCGTGGTGGCGGTGCTGTCTGCCCGCGGTCCGCCGGCGCCGATCGGCGAGCCCGCGCCCTGGCACCGGCTCGCAGGACGGTTGAGGGCCGAGCTGGCCGGGTCGGCAGCCCGCGTCCTGGAACCGCGCCCTGCGGGATTGCTCCCCGGTCTGGTCGTCGGCGACACGCGGGGGATGGACCCCGTGCTCGAGGAGGACTTCCGGCGGGCCGGCCTCTCCCATCTGACCGCGGTGTCGGGGGCGAACGTCGCCATCGTCATCGCCGCGGTGATCTGGCCCCTGCGGCGTCGTGCGGTCGACCGCAGGGTGCTGGCGATCGTCGGTGCCGCAGCGCTCGCCGGGTTCGTCGTCCTGGCCGGGCCCGAACCCAGCGTCCTGCGCGCCGCCGCCATGGGCGCGGTGACCCTGCTCGCGCTCGCCTCCGGCCGGGTCCGGGTCGCCGTGCCGGCGCTGGCCGCGGCCGTCTGCGTCCTCCTGCTGGTGCAACCCGGCCTGGCGCGCGAGCCGGGCTTCGCCCTCTCCGTTGCGGCCACCGCCGCGATCGTGCTGGCCGCACCGACGTGGTCCCGGCGGTTGCGGCAGCGCGGGTGGCCCGCCCTGGTCGCCGACGCGCTGGCGGTGAGCGCGGCCGCCGGTCTCGCGACCGCGCCGCTGATCGCCGGCTTCTCCGGCACCGTCAGCCTGGTCTCCCTGCCCGCCAACCTGCTGGCGGCGCCGGCCGTCCCTCCGGCGACGGTGCTCGGCCTCCTCGCCACCGTCATCGGGCCGGTGGCCGGGCCGGCGGGTGACGCGCTGGTGTGGTGCGCCGGCTGGCCGACGCGCTGGCTGGTCCAGGTGGCCGAGCGGGCGGCGCAGGTCCCCGACGCCGCTCCGGGCTGGCCCGCCGGCACGGCCGGGGCCCTGTTGCTCGCCACCCTGCTCCTGGGCGGTGGGTGGGCGCTGTGGCGGTTCGCGCGGCTGCGCCCGCTGGCGTTGGCCGTCCTCGCCGGCCTGGTGCTGGTCGGGTGGCCGGTGCGGCAGACGGTCCGGGGCTGGCCGCCCGCGGACACCGTGGTGGTGGCCTGCGACGTCGGTCAGGGAGACGCCCTCGTGCTGCCGGTGGGGCCCGGGGCGGCGGTCCTGGTGGACGCCGGACCGGACGTCGCGGCGGTGGACCGCTGCCTCGACGACCTCGGCGTGGTGTCGCTGCCCCTGGTCCTGCTGTCGCACCTCGACGCAGACCACGTGGGAGGTCTCCCGGGAGCACTCGACGGCCGTGCCGTCGGCGAGGTGGCGACCGGAGCGCTGTCGCCGGTCGACGACCGTCTCCCGGCCGTCGACGCGGTCGCGCACGAGGCCGGAGCCGAGCGGATCCTGCTGCAGCCCGGGGATCGCCGGCAGGTGGGCGAGGTGTCCCTGGAGGTGCTGGCGCCGGCCCCGGTGCTGGCGACCGCGGCCGCGGAGCCCAACGACCTGTCACTGGTGGTCCGCGCCACCGTCCGCGGGGTGCGCGTCCTGCTCACCGGTGACCTGGGAGCCGCAGCGGAGGCCCGGCTGCGGTCCGGCGGTGCCGATCTGCGGGCGGACGTCCTCAAGGTGCCGCACCACGGCAGCGGGGATGCCGACGCCGCATTCCTCGCGGCCAGCGGTGCCCGGGTGGCGCTCATCTCCGTGGGTGCCGACAACACCTACGGTCACCCCGCGCGGACGCTGCTCGACATGCTGGCGCGAGCGGGCATGACGGTGCACCGGACCGATCGGGACGGCGACGTGGCCATCGCCGGCTCGGCCGCCACGTGGGGGGTCGCGGCACGCGGGCGCGGGCCCTGACCACCCCGCGGCAGGCGGGCGGGACGGTCGGTGCCGCGTGGCACCATGCAGTCGTGCCCGCCGCCGCCGTTCCGCCGACCTCGCGGCTGCGCGTGGTGTCCGGGGAGGAGGAGCTGCTCCGGGCCCGCGCGGTTGCCGCGGTGCGGTCAGCGGTCCGGGAGCGCCATGCCGAGGTCGAGCTCCACGAGCTGGCCGCCCAGGGGCTCCCGGTGGGGGAGCTGGCCGACGTCCTGGCGCCCTCGCTCTTCGGCGGGCACCGCCTGGTGGTCGTCACCGGCGTGCAGGAGGCGGCCGGGGCGCTGGCCGAGTCGCTCACCGCCTACGCCAAGGATCCCGACCCTGACATCACGCTCGTGGTCGTCCATGCCGGCGGGAAGCGGAACGAGGCGCTGCTCAAGGCGTTCGTGGCCGCCGGCGCGGCGGTCGACGAATGCCCCAAGCTCAGCTCGGTCGGGGACAGGATCGCCTTCGTCCGCAACGAGGTGCGCACGGTCGGCGGCCGGATCACCCCGGATGCCGCCTCCGCTCTGGTCGAGGCCATCGGCGCCGACCTGCGCCAGCTGTCGGCCGCGGCCGGCCAGCTGGTCTCCGACTTCGGTGGCGCGATCGACGCCGACGCCGTCGCCCGCTTCCACCGCGGTCAGGCCGAGGTCACGGGCTTCACCGTCGCCGAGCGGGTCCTCGTCGGCGACCGCCACGGCTCCCTGGAGATGGTGCGCTGGGCCCTCCAGCGCGGGGTCGCGCACGTCCTCATCGCCGACGCGATCGCCGACGGCGTCCGCACCGCCGCCCGGGTGGCGGGGCTGAGCTCGCGGAACCCCGGTGAGCTGGCCCGCACGCTCAAGATGCCGCCGTGGAAGGTGAAGAAGGCGCAGGCGCAGGCCCGGGGCTGGAGCATCGACGGTCTGCAGCAGGCGATCGGCGTGGCCGCCGAGCTCAACGCCGACGTGAAGGGTGCCGCCGCGAGCGCCGACTACGCGCTGGAGCGGGCCGTCCGCCGGATCGTGGCCATCCGCGCGGACACCGGTCGCGGCCGGGCCCCCGCGGGCCGCTGAGCGCTTCGCGACCCGCCTGACCCGGCCCGGAACGCGGACGAGCCCCCTCCCGAGCGGGGGGGCTCGTCCGACCGCGTCACACCGACGCGGGACGCCGGGTCAGAGGCCGGCGGTGAGCTTCGCCAGACCCGACTTGCGGTTGGCGGCCTGGTTCTTGTGGATGACGCCCTTGCTGGCGGCCTTGTCGAGGGCCTTGCTGGCGGTCTGCAGCGCAGCGGTGGCGGCCGCGGCGTCCCCGGACTCAGCAGCCGTGCGAACGCGCCGGACGGCCGTCTTGAGGGCGGACTTGACGGCAACGTTGCGCTGGCGCGCCTTCTCGTTGGTCTTGTTCCGCTTGATCTGGGACTTGATGTTCGCCACGCGTGAGCCTCGGATGTCTAAGGGGGATGTCTCTGACAGTGCGTCCGCGCCGCGGCGACTGACATCGCGCGCACGGACCGGCCTCACAAGATACCAGCCGGGCATCGCCGGCCCCAACCGACCGACCTGGCGACGCGACGCCTGGCCGATAGCCCTGTGCCTCGACGCGACGTGGGACGATGGCGGCACTGTGACGACACCCGCTGCCACCGATCCGGCCCTCATCCGGAACTTCTGCATCATCGCCCACATCGACCACGGCAAGTCGACGCTGGCCGACCGGATGCTCGAAGTCACCGGGATCATCGAGGCACGGCAGATGCGGGCCCAGTACCTCGATCGCATGGACATCGAGCGCGAGCGCGGCATCACCATCAAGTCGCAGAACGTCCGCCTGCCCTGGAAGGTCGGCGACACCGAGTACGTCCTGGACATGATCGACACCCCCGGTCACGTCGACTTCACCTACGAGGTGTCCCGCTCACTGGCGGCCTGCGAGGGCGCCGTGCTGCTGGTCGACGCCGCGCAGGGGATCGAGGCGCAGACCCTGGCCAACCTGTACCTGGCCATGGAGAACGACCTCACGATCATCCCGGTGCTCAACAAGATCGACCTGCCGGCCGCCCAGCCGGAGAAGTACGCCGCGGAGATCGCGCACATCATCGGCTGCGAGCCCGAGGACGTGCTGCGGGTCAGCGGCAAGACCGGCGAGGGCGTGCCCGCCCTGCTCGACGCGATCGTGGCCCAGATCCCGGCGCCCGTGGGTGACCCCGACGTGCCCCCGCGGGCGATGATCTTCGACTCCGTCTACGACATCTACCGCGGCGTCATCACCTACGTCCGCGTCGTCGACGGCCGGATCTCCGCCCGGGACAAGATCAAGATGATGTCGACCGGCGCGACCCACGAGCTGCTCGAGATCGGCGTGATCTCGCCCGAGCCGAGGCCGGTGGAGAGCCTCGGCGTCGGCGAGGTCGGGTACTTCATCACCGGGGTGAAGGACGTCCGCCAGTCCCGCGTCGGTGACACCGTCACCCACCAGCACAAGCCCGCCGAGGAGCCGATCGGGGGCTACAGCGACCCGCGGCCGATGGTCTACTCCGGCCTCTACCCGATCGACGGCAGCGACTACCCGCTGCTGCGCGAGGCGCTGGACAAGCTGCTGCTCAACGACGCCGCGCTGGTCTACGAGCCCGAGACGTCGGCGGCGCTGGGCTTCGGCTTCCGCGTCGGCTTCCTCGGCCTGCTGCACCTGGAGATCGTCCGCGAGCGGCTGGAGCGCGAGGCCGGCATCAGCCTCATCTCCACCGCGCCGAACGTCGTCTACCGCGTGGTCATGGAGGACGGCTCCGAGATCACCGTGACCAACCCGAGCGACTGGCCCGAGGGCAAGATCGACACGGTCTTCGAGCCGGTCGTGAACGCCACGATCATCGCGCCCAGCGACTACACCGGCGCGATCATGGAGCTCTGCCAGAGCCGGCGGGGCCAGCTCGGCGGCATGGACTACCTCAGCGAGTCGCGGGTGGAGCTGCGCTACAAGCTGCCCCTCGGCGAGATCATCTTCGACTTCTTCGACGCGCTGAAGTCACGCACCCGCGGCTACGCCAGCCTCGACTACCAGGAGTCGGGTGAGCAGGAGGCGTCGCTGGTCAAGGTGGACATCCTCCTGCAGGGCGAGGCCGTCGACGCGTTCAGCGCGATCGTGCACAAGGACAAGGCCTACGCCTACGGCGTGCAGATGGCCGGCAAGCTGCGCGAGCTCATCCCGCGCCAGCAGTTCGAGGTGCCGATCCAGGCCGCCGTCGGCTCGCGGGTCATCGCCCGGGAGACCGTCCGCGCCATCCGGAAGGACGTCCTCGCCAAGTGCTACGGCGGTGACATCAGCCGCAAGCGCAAGCTGCTGGAGAAGCAGAAGGAGGGCAAGAAGCGGATGAAGATGGTGGGCCGGGTCGAGGTCCCCCAGGAAGCCTTCGTCGCCGCGCTCTCCACCAACGAGTCGACGGCGTCGGCCAAGCCCAAGTGAGCGGCCGGGTCGAGGCGGTCTGCGTCTCCGGGGACGACCTCTACCGGCTGCCGAGCCGGCGCAGCGGCATCGACAAGCGGCCCGTCGACGGGCGCGTCACCGTGCATCCGCTGGGGCTGGACGGCGACGTCCAGGTCAACAAGAAGCACCACGGCGGCGAGGGCCAGGCGGTGTACGCCTACGCGCAGGAGGACGCCGACTGGTGGATCGCCGAACTGGGCCGGGACCTGCCGCCCGGGCGCTTCGGCGAGAACCTGCGCACCTCCGGGCTGGACCTGCGCAACGCCGTCCTGGGGGAGCGGTGGCGCGTGGGGACGGCGCTGTTCGAGGTCACCGCCTGGCGCATCCCGTGCGCCAACTTCGCCCAGTTCTGGGGGATCCCCGACCTGGTCAAGCGATTCGCCGCGCACGGCGCCACGGGTGCCTACCTGCGGGTGCTGGAGACCGGGGAGCTCGGCGCCGGCGACGACGTCGAGGTGGTGCACCGGCCCGACCACGGGATGACCGTGGAGGCGGGCTTCCGGATCGTCACGACGGAGAAGCGGCGGCTCCCCGAGCTGGCGCCGGTGCTGCACGTCCTGCCGATCAAGAACCAGTCGAAGCTGGCCGCGCAGATCGCCGCCCGCACTGCCGCCGACGACGACAGGACCTCGACGCCGGTCTGAGTCGGTCCCTCAGGGCTGCGTGAGATGGTGGAGCGGAGCCCCCACCGGCTCCCGGACGAGGTGGTGCCGTACCCGGACTGCGACAAGACGGCGCCAGGGGAGTGGACGATGGCGTGGCTCGTGCTCGTGGTGTCCGGGGTGTTCGAAGCGGTCTGGGCGACTGCCCTGGGCAGGTCCGAGGGGTTCACCCGGCTGGGCCCCTCGATCGTCTTCGCCGCTGCGCTCGTGGTGAGCATGGGCGGGCTGGCCTACGCGATGCGCGAGCTGCCCACCGGCACCTCCTACGCCGTCTGGGTCGGCATCGGTGCCTCGATCACCGTCGTCTACGCGATGGTGACCGGGACGGAGCCGGTGTCCCTGGTCAAGGTGCTGCTGATCGTGGGGCTGATCGGTTGCATCGTCGGGCTCAAGGCCGTCTCCTGAGCCGTGCGGCCCGGAGCGGCCATCGCTGCCCGACGCCGCTCGCCCAGCGGTGGGCCTTCGTCCTCTGTGACGGGCATCGCTGCGGCCTACGTTGGGATTTTGGGGCCGGCTGAGGGTCGGACCGCACCTGGACCGGAGAGCGTCATGACCTACGGGATCGTCATGGAGGTGCCGGCGCCCATCGAGTTCTACGACGCGATGCACGCCGAACTCGCCCGCCGAGCGCCCGACGTCGTCGACGGGTTGCTCCTGCACCTGGCCCGCCAGACGGGTGCCGGGTTCCAGATCGTCGAGGTCTGGGAGTCCAAGGAACTCTGCGAGCGCTACACCGCCGAACTGGTGGGCCCGGTGATGGCGGAGCTCTCGGGTGGACGGCCACCGCCGGGGGATCCTGCGGTCGAGGAGTTCGAGCCGCGCGGCCTCGTCGTCCCTGCCGCGCACGTGTTCGTCTGACCCGGCCGGCCCCGCGTCCTCCCTCACCGCGGAGCGTCCTCCCTCGCCGTGCGCGGTGGGGGAGGACGCTCGGGGATCAGGTGAGGTGGATTCAAGGAGCGGA
>NZ_LWUA01000049.1 GCF_005222955.1 Blastococcus sp. CCUG 61487
GACGATCCATAGGAGCATCCGCCCTTCCCACGCCTGACCGCGAGCGCGGACGGGTGGCGCGCCGCACCATGGTCCGGTGACGACCGACCGCACCCGGCCCGATCTCGACGACGCCACCGTCGAGGCCCTGGGCAAGCTCTCCGAAGCCCTCGAGACAGTCGACCAGGCCCGGGGCTTCCTGTACGCCTTCCACCAGCTCACCGGCAAGGCCGACCGGCTCCTGCAGGAGTCCGTCGAGCTGTTCGAGCAGGCCGGCGCCGCCGCGCTCGCCGCCGACCTGGACCGAGACCTGGTCGGCCGGAACGTGATCGCCGATCGGTGGACCTTCCAGATCGTCGAGGACTTCGACGCGAACTACTGGGCCGCCTTCCGCGCCTTCGACGAGCGCGCCCGCGACGAGCTCGCCGGGGGCGACCGGCACGTGTTCGAGGCGCGGATGAAGCAGCGCGAGCGCACGGCCGGCCACCCGCGGCACGAGGCGGGCCCCGCCCTGGCCGACTAGCGCCCTCGATGCAGTGCGCCCACGGTTTCCGGGATCGGGCCCGCGGGCAGGAACCGGCCATGACCATGCCCGACGAGGAGAACGCAGGATCCGACCGCGAGGCGAAGCCGCTCGGCGCCGAGAAGGCACCCGGCGACGACCGGGAGTCGCTGGGGGACGTCAAGGGTTCGACCGACGGCATCGCCGGGCCCGCCTACCCACCCGCCGACACCGAACCGGACGCGCGGTGAGCACGCCCGATCCCCGCGCCCCCGGGGGTGCGGCCGATCCGCTCGACGTCGGCCTCGGCGGCCCCGCGACCACCGGTGCGTCACCGGGCCCGGCCACCACCCCGCCCTCGTCCCCCGCCGCGCCGGAGCGCCAGCGGCACACCGGGCGGACCATCGGCCGGACGCTCGCGGTGGGCCTGCTCCTCTTCGTCACCGTCGTGCTCGTGCTGTTCGTCGTCTTCAACGGCCAGACGGTGCAGATCAGCCTCGTCTTCACCGACGTCGACGCCCCCCTGGTGACCGCGCTGCTCATCGCGGCGGTCCTGGGCGCCCTGCTGGGCTGGCTGTCCAGCCTGCTGCTCCGCACCCGCCGGAGGCGCCGCTCCTGACGGTCCCCACCCGCGCGCACCCCCTCCGGGCGTGTCCGCGCCGAGGCGTGCTTGCTCCCGCTACCGGCCGGTAATATCGTTTGTTACTGGCGAGTAGGAACGCCGTCCACCGGCACGGGAGCAGGGCACATGACGCACTACACCGCGAACCTGCGGGACCTCGAGTTCAACCTCTTCGAGTTCCTGGACACCAAGGACCGCTTCGGCACCGCACCGTTCGAGCAGATGGACGCCGAGACCGCGCGCGGCGTGCTGGCCGAGATCCGGAAATTCGCCGAGGGTCCGATCGCCGAGTCCTTCTTCGAGGCCGACCGCAACCCGCCGCTGTACGACCCCGAGAGCAAGACCGTGGTCCTGCCCGAGGGCTTCACGAAGTCCGTGCGGGCCCTCGAGGACGGCGAGTGGTACCGCCTCGACCTGCCCGACGAGCTGGGCGGGTTCGGCGCTCCCGTGGCGCTGCGCTGGGCCGCCTACGAGATGATCCTCGGCGCCAACCCCGCCGTCTTCATGTACGGCTCCGGCCCCACCTTCGGCGCCACGCTGTGGGAGCTCGGCACCCCCGAGCAGAAGAAGCTCGCCGAGCTCATGATCGAGAAGAAGTGGGGCGCCACGATGGTGCTCACCGAGCCGGATGCGGGCTCGGACGTCGGCGCCGGCCGCACGAAGGCCGTCGAGCAGCCGGACGGCTCCTGGCACATCACCGGCGTGAAGCGGTTCATCACCTCCGCCGAGCACGACCTGAGCGACAACATCATCCACCTGGTGCTCGCCCGCCCGGAGGGCGCGAAGCCGGGCACCAAGGGGCTGTCGCTGTTCGTCGTCCCCAAGTTCCACGTCGACCTCGAGACCGGTGAGCTCGGCGAGCGCAACGGCGCCTACGTCACCAACGTCGAGAAGAAGATGGGCCTCAAGGTCTCCACGACCTGCGAGCTGACCTTCGGCGACGGAGACGTGCCGGCCAAGGGCTGGCTGGTCGGCGACGTCCACGACGGCATCGCCCAGATGTTCAGGATCATCGAGTACGCCCGGATGTTCGTCGGCACCAAGGCGATCGCGACCCTGTCGGCCGGCTACCAGGTGGCGCTGGACTACGCGAAGAACCGGGTGCAGGGCGCCGACCTCGCCGCGACGGCGAAGGACGCCCCCCGGGTGACGATCACCCACCACCCGGACGTGCGCCGCTCGCTGATGCTGCAGAAGTCCTACGTCGAGGGCATGCGCGCGCTGTACCTCTACGCCGCCAGCTTCCGCGACCAGGTGCTGGACGCCGAGGCGTCGGGCACCGCCGACAGCGAGGAGGCGACGCTCGCCGCGCGGGTCAACGACCTGCTCCTGCCGGTCGTGAAGGGCTTCGGCTCCGAGCGCGCCACCCAGCTGCTCACCCAGGAGTCGCTGCAGACGCTGGGCGGATCGGGCTTCCTGCAGGACTACCCGATCGAGCAGTACATCCGTGACTCCAAGATCGACACCCTCTACGAGGGCACGACCGCCATCCAGGGC
The DNA here is from genome assembly GCF_005222955.1 of Blastococcus sp. CCUG 61487. GTDB lineage: Bacteria > Actinomycetota > Actinomycetes > Mycobacteriales > Geodermatophilaceae > Blastococcus. Next base: position 2,601 of record NZ_LWUA01000049.1, read on the forward strand.
CAGGACTTCTTCTTCCGCAAGATCGTCAAGGACGGCGGGGTGGCGCTGACCTGGCTCGCCGGGCAGATCCAGGCCACGGTCGACTCCGAGGCGGGCAACGGCCGGCTGAAGGAGGAGCGCGCCGCGCTGGCGGCGGCGCTGGGCGAGGTGCAGGGCATGCTCACCGCGATGTTCCGCCACCTCGACGAGGCCCAGCAGGACACGAAGTCCCTGTACAAGATCGGTCAGAACAGCACCCGCCTGCTGCTCGCCGTCGGGGACCTGGTCACCGCCTGGCTGCTGGTCCGCCAGTCGGAGGTGGCGCTGGCCGCGCTGGCCGGCGACGTCAGCGAGAAGGACCGGTTCTTCTACGAGGGCAAGCTCGCCGCCACCCGCTTCTTCACCAGCCAGGTGCTCCCGCGGCTGGCCTCGGAGCGGATCATCGTCGAGAACACCGACAACGCCCTCATGGAGGTCGACGAGGCGGCGTTCTGACCGGAGCCCCGACGGCCGCCGCCCCCTCGAGGGGTGGCGGCCGTCGTCGTTTCCCGCCCCGGGCAGCGGGCATGGTGCCGGGACGGCGGTGCGCGCTCGTGCCGCCTCCCCCACGTCCCGAGGAGAACGATGAGCGAGTCCGACGGCACCGGCTACCGGGAGTCGCCCGACACCACCGACGGCACCGCCGCGGCGCCCGACTCCGCACCCCAGGGCTCCGGCGACCTCACCACCGACGACGAGGCCCAGCGGGACGACGGCGTCGCCCGCCCCGGCAACGAGGCGGACTGACCGACGACCGGACCCGCTCCTACGCTGGTCCGGTGCCGGTGATCGACGAGGTGCTGCCGCCCGACGAGTGGACGGCGCGGACCGCGGCGCACGAGGCGCGGGTCGACCGCTGGGTGCGGCCGCACCGGGAGCGGCGCGGGCGCGGCGAGACCCACCCGGTGCACGACTTCCTCTTCACCTACTACTCGCAGGGCCCCGCGCTGCTGCGCCGCTGGCATCCGGGCGTCGGCACCGCGCTGGCGCCGACGCCGGACGGCCCCGCCCCGCACGCCGCGTGGCGCTGGTACCGCAGGGACGACGACGGCGTCGTCGCCCTGGACGCCGCCGCCTTCCTCGCCGACCGTGGCCGGACCGTCGAGTTCGTCCGGGGGTTGCTGTCCGCCACCGCGAGCCGGCCGGCGTTCACCGGCTGCTTCGGCCTGCACGAGTGGGCGATGGTCTACCGGGCCGACGAGCGGCGGCACGAGCTGCCGCTGCGCCTGGGCGCGGCCGGCACCGACGCCGTCGTCGAGGCCCATCCGATCCGCTGCAGCCACTACGACGCGTTCCGCTTCTTCACCCCCGAGGCGGTGGGCCGCAACCGGTTGCAGCCCACCCGCCAGACGCAGCCGGCCTCGGAGCAGCCCGGCTGCCTGCACGCGAACATGGACCTCTACAAGTGGGCCTACAAGCTCGGCCCGGCGGTGCCCGGCGAGCTGCTGGCCGACTGCTTCGCGCTCGCCGCGGAGGTCCGCGAGCTGGACATGCGGGCCTCGCCGTACGACCTGCGGGAGCACGGCTACGAGCCGGTCGCCATCGAGACGCCGGAGGGGAAGGCCGACTACGCGGCGGAACAGCGCGCCTTCGCCCGGCGGGCAGCGACGTTGCGCAGCCGGTTGCTCGACGTGTGCCACGCACTGCCCGCCCCCACGACACCCACCGGCCATCTCGGCGTCGTACGGTCGCAGTCGTGACCACCCTGCACACCGACCGCTGGATCCGCCTCGAGGGCACCGCCAACACCCGTGACCTGGGTGGGCTGCCCACGCACGACGGGGGCCGCACCGTGCCCGGCCGGATCCTGCGCAGCGACAACCTCCAGGGCCTCAGCGACGCCGACGTGCGCCGGCTGGTGCAGGAGCTCCGGCTGCGCGAGGTGATCGACCTGCGCACGTCCGCCGAGGTGCTGCTCGAGGGCCGGGGACCGCTGCGCTCGGTTCCCGAGGTCGTCCACCGGCACTTCACGCTGCTGCCGGAGCGGGGGCAGTACACCGACGTCTTCGCCGTCGAGGAGGACCAGGTCCCCGAGCTGCCGGCGGGCTGGATGGACTCGCTCCTGCCGCGACACGTCGCCGAGCACGACGAGGGCGAGCCGGCGCCGGTGCGCAGCTACCTCGGCTACCTGACCCAGCGAGGCAACGCCGTCGTCGAGGCGCTGCGCGCCCTGGCCGCACCGACGCGCACCGCCTCGGTCGTGCACTGCGCGGCGGGCAAGGACCGCACCGGGGTCGTCGTGGCCCTGTCCCTCGCGGTGGCCGGGGTGCCGCACGAGGAGATCGCCGTCGACTACGGCCTCAGCGGTGACGTGATCGAGGCGATCATGGAACGGCTCGCGGCCACCAGCACCTACGGCGGGGACACCGAGCGGCGCGAGACCGCGACCCACCGCCCTCGCGCGGAGACGATGCACCGCGTGCTCGAGCTCGTGGACGAGCGGTACGGCGGTCCGATCGGCTGGCTGGACGAGCACGGCTTCGGGCCGGAGGAGCAGGCCGCGCTGCGCGCCCGGCTGCGGGCCTAGACGGCGCCGCGCGGAGCGCGGTGCCCCAGCTTCTCGCGGTACATCGCCTCGTCGGCCCGGCGCAGCAGCGCTTCGACGGTGTCGCCGCGCTCGTGAACGGCGACACCGATGCTGGTTCCCACCTCGACGGTCCGGCCCTCCAGCCGGAAGGGCTCGGCGAAGCACTCGGCCACGCGGTCGGCGAGGCCCTGCGCGTCCGCGAGACCGGTCAGCCCCGGCAGGATGATCGAGAACTCGTCGCCGCTGAGCCGGCCGACGGTGTCGCCCGGCCGGATGACCGCGCGCAGCCGCGCCGCCACCTGACGCAGGAGCTCGTCCCCCGCGGCGTGGCCGAGGGAGTCGTTGACCTGCTTGAAGCGGTCGAGGTCGCAGAACAGGACGGCCAGCACCGTGCCCGGGTCGGACGCCGCCAGCTCCTCCTGCAGCCGCTCCCGGAACAGCACCCGGTTCGGCAGCCCGGTCAGGGCGTCGTGGGTGGCCTGGTGCCGCACCGTCTCCAGCAGCTGGGCGCGCTGCAGCGCGGAGACGGCCTGGTCGCCCACGCCGCTGAGCCGGTCGAGCACCTCGCCGTGCAGGTCGTCAGGGGCCTGACCGGCCTCCCAGCTCGCCGTCGCGATCCCGATGAACGCGCCGTCGGCCACCAGCGGGACGGCGATGACGTCGGAGAGCCGGAGCTCGGCCAGCAGCTCCTGCAGCGCCGGGCTGCTGCCCTCGCCGCTGATCACCCGCGGCGTGCGGGCGGTGAGCATCTCCATCAGCTCGGGGGTGTCCTCCGGGCTCAGGGACGTCGCGAGGAACACCGAGCGCCGGATCTCGTCCGGATCGGCCGCCGCCTGGGCGATCAGCCGGCCCTCGGTCGGGTCCCAGAGCATCACCGAGGCGCTGGTGCAGCCGACCACGCGCGGCAGGGCCTCGGCGACGACGGTGCCGATGTCGGCGATGTCCGTGGCCGCGCTCAGCTCGTGCGCGAGGGCGAGCAGCGCGCCGGCCCGGTTCGCCTCCTGCCGCGCGCCCTCGAGGGCGATCAGCAGGTCGAGGGCGGCCGCGGCGTGCCCGGCGTAGGCGGCGAGCATCGCCGCCTCGTCGCCCATGGGGTTGTCGCCGGGACGGTAGAGCGCGGCGAGCCGACCGTGCCTGCGGCGCGGCGAGGCGATGTCGACGACGACGGCCGACGGGCCGAGGTCGTCACCGGCGAGCAGACCGGCGGCCAGCTCCGGCACCGCCGAGTCCGGGAGCCCGGCGCCGTGCACGACGGGTGCGGCGCTGCCGGGCACCTCCACGGCCAGCAGGTAGGCCGGCGCCAGCACCGCCTGGGCGGCGCGGGCCACGATGAGCCGCAGCACCGTCTCGACGTCCTCGCCGGCAACGAGGTCGGTGGCCGCGGACTGCAGGCTCTGCAGCTGGGCCCGGAGGGCCACCAGCTCCGGGTCGACGGCGTCGACGCGGGTGCGCCGCCACGGGAGGCGGGACCTGGGGGTCCACTCGAGCCGGTAGATGCACGCCTCGTGCCCGTCGGACTGGCAGGTGTCGTGCTCGATGCGGGCCGGCGGCAACCGGAAGATCATCGGCACCGTGGTGAGCAGGCCCTGGGCGTAGAGGCAGTCCTGGCGGGAGTGCTCGTAGCCGTCGTGGAGCCGGTAGCGGATGACAGCCGACGTCGGTCCGCTCTCCAGGATCTCCATGGTCGAGGTGGTGCTGAACTTCTGCACCGCCCGCGGCAGCTTCCCCATCACCTGCTGCGGTGAGCCCATGGCCCGCAGCAGGATGACCAGGGAGTTCGACATCCCGGTGCGCAGCGCGGCCGCGCCGACCTCGAACATCGTGCGGGGATCACCCAGCACCTCGGTGGCCGCGGTGAACAGCCGGATGCGGGCGTCGTAGCTGCACCAGCGGGAGGGATCCTCCAGCTCGGCCGCGGAGGCGGTCATGCCGGCGCGGGTGAGCACCTCGGCCACCGCCTCGTCGCCGCCGACCGAGCGGACGTAGCGCAGCAGCCCGCCGGTCGTGGCGCCGGAGGTCTCCGAGGTGACGCGCGGTGGGGTCACGGCGTCACGCTCGGCCGGCCAGGGGTGCGCCAGCGGTCGCTCCGACCCCTGCCCGGAGGCGGGGTCGGGCGGCTGACCGCGGGGAAGAGGCGCACACCCTGATCATCGGCTCCGACCTGCGGCTGGCTAAGGCCGTCCCCCCCGTCCGGGGGAAGTCGTCTGCGCTCCCGCGCCCGGACGTGCGACGACCCCGGCCTCCGTGGGAGGCCGGGGTCGTGCGAGCCGGCGCGACGCCGCCGATCAGGCCGGCGGCGCGGGGCTCAGCGGTGGTTCACGAACGAGCTGGCGCCCGCCATCGTGAGGAGCTCGTCACGCATGGCCGGGCTGCTGGTGCGAGCCAGCGCCCGGTCGATCGCCCGCCGGGTGCGCGCCGCCTGGCGCCGCTGCCGCCAGCTGGACGTCATGCTCTTCATCGTCAGTGCCTCTTTCGTCGAAATGTCCGTTCTCCGCCCCGGAGAACGAAGGTGTCATCGACACTATTCCGACGATCCTTCAGCGAGAAGGCGGACATGCCTGGTAATCGTCATCCTGAAGGGTGAAGTGCCTCACGATGACGACGGACACGCGGCGGCGCCCGCCCTCCACAGAGGACGAGCGCCACGTGCGCTGATGGAACGCCCCCCTGACAGGGACCCACCGCGAGCTCGCGAGCGGTGGCGGTCAGGGGTCCTTTACTCGTCGGGGCGGGAGACGTCCCCGCGCCAGGCGCCGGTCTCGGTGCCGCGGCTCTCGATGAACTCCTTGAACTTCTTCGCGTCGGCCTTGATCTGCCGGTCGTCGAAGCCCAGGGCGGCGCCCGCCTTCTCCACCACGCCCTCGGGCTCCCAGTCGATCTGGATCATCACCCGCGTCTTGGCGTCGTCGAGCCGGTGGAACGTCACGACACCGGCGTGCTTGGCCTCGCCTCCGGTGCTGGTCCAGGCGACCCGCTCCTCGGGGTGCTGCTCGGTGATCTCGGCGTCGAACTCGCGCTTGACGCCGTCGATGTTCGTGACCCAGTGGGTGTGGGTGTCGTCGATCTGCGTGATGCTCTCGACCCCGCCCATGAACTGGGGGAAGGACTCGAACTGCGTCCACTGGTCGTAGACGACCCGGATGGGGACGTCCACGTCGACGGATTCCTGCACGCTGGCCACGGTCTCAGCTCCTCGGATAGCTCGATCGGTCGCGCGCGACCTACCCGTCACCTCCGGAGCCGACACGTCGGACGCCGCAGGTCAGGGCCGCGTCGACCGGTCGGGTGACCCGGCCGGTCCGCGGCTCAGGGTCGTGGGCTCGAGGTCCCGTCCCGCCGCTGCTGGGCCACGGCGGGGGCGAGCCGCAGGGCGACCCAGGCCACGGCGAGCAGGCAGAGCAGCCGGACAGCACCCAGGCCGGCGTCCGCCGTGCCGTCGACCACCAGCCCGACGACGTCGGCGAGCACGATGCCGGCCAGTGCCACGAGGACCGCCACCCCCGCGCGGCGGGTGGAGCTCTCCGGCGGCACCCCCGCCGACGCGAGCAGCAGGAGACCGGCCGCGAGCCCTGCCAGGTGGCCGAGCACCTGGACGATCCACCCCGCGACGCTCTCGTCGCCCGCGGGCACCCGGCCGTCCAGCATCGTCGCGACGACGGTGGCGAAGGCGAACACCAGCAACGCCGCGAGAGCCGGCCCACGTCTGTCCACGACCGACATCCTGCCGTCCGGTAGTCCGGTCAGAACGCCAGCGCCGCTCCCGGGTCCTCCAGCAGAGCGCCGATGTCGGCGAGGAACCGCGAACCGAGCTCGCCGTCGACGATCCGGTGGTCGAAGGAGAGCGCCACCGTGGTGACCTGCCGCGGCCGGATCTTTCCCTTGTGCACCCATGGCCGCTCCCGGACCGCCCCGAAGGCCAGGATCGCCGCCTCCCCCGGGTTGAGGATCGGCGTTCCGGAGTCGACGCCGAACACGCCCACGTTGGTGATCGTGATCGTCCCGCCGGTCAGGTCGGCGGGCATGGTGCGCCCCGCCCGGGCCGTCTCGGTGAGCTCGGCCAGCGCGGCGGCGAGCTCGGGCAGAGACAGCCGGCCGGCGTCCTTGACGTTCGGGACGACGAGCCCGCGCGGGGTGGCGGCCGCGATCCCGAGGTTGACCTGCCCGTGCACCACGATCTCCTGGGCCGCCTCGTCCCAGCTGCTGTTGACCATGGGATGCCGTCCCGCCACGAGCAGCAGCGCCTTGGCGACGAACAGCAGCGGGCTGACCTTCAGACCGGCGAACTCGGGCCGCTCGGCCAGCCGGCGGCGCAGCTTCATCGTCCGCGTGACGTCGACGGTGAGGAACTCGGTGACGTGCGGAGCGGTGAAGGCGCTGGCCACCATGGCCGCCGCCGTGTGCTTCCGGACGCCCTTGATCGGG
>NZ_LWUA01000050.1 GCF_005222955.1 Blastococcus sp. CCUG 61487
GACGACCCCTTGAGCCCGGGTGACCTGATCCCGGCCGCTCAGAGGGTGAAGACGATCTTCCCGTTCGTCCGGCCCTCGAGCATCCGCTCGAAGCCCTCCCGCGCCCGGGTCAGCGGCAGCTCGACGTCGATCTGCGGGCGGATCCCGGTGACGGCGCACATCCGGATCAGCGCCTCGAGCTCGTCCTTGGTGCCCATCGTCGAGCCGATCACCGACAGCTGGGTGAAGAAGATCCGGTTCAGCTCCGCGCCGGGGTTGAAGCCGGTCGTCGCACCGGAGGTCACCAGCACCCCGCCCGGCTTGAGCGACTTGATGCTGTGGCTCCAGGTCGCCTCGCCCACGGTCTCCATCACGCCGTCCACCCGCTCGGGCAGCCGCGCGTTGCTGTCGAACGCCTGCTCGGCCCCCAGCGCCAGGGCGGCCGCGCGCTTCTCCTCGCTCCGGGCGGTGGCCCACATCCGGAAGCCGGCCGCGCGGCCGAGCACGATGAGCGCCGTCGCCACGCCGCCGCTGGCGCCCTGCACGAGCACCGTCTGGCCCGGCCGCAGGCCCGACTTCACGAACAGCATCCGGTAGGCGGTCAGCCAGGCGGTGGGCAGGCACGCGGCCTCGGCGAAGGAGAGGTCGGCCGGCTTGGGCAGCAGGTTCCGCCGGGGGACGGCGACCCGCTCGGCCATCGAGCCCTGGTGCACCTCGGACAGCAGGGAGCGCTTGGGGTCCAGCGTCTCGTCGCCGGTCCAGCCGGGGCTCGCGATGACGCCGTGGACGACGACCTCGTTGCCGTCCTCGTCGAGCCCTGCGGCGTCGGTGCCGAGGATCATCGGCATCCGCTCCTGCGGCAGACCGACACCGCGGAGGCTGAACAGGTCGTGGTGGTTGAGCGACACCGCCTTCACCTGCACCGTCGTCCACCCCTCGGGAACCGTGGGGTCGGGCCGGTCGCCGACCTCCAGCACGGAGAGCGGGTCCTTCGGGGCGGGGGTGGAGACGAAGGCAGCGAGCATGGACGGACGCTAACCGAGGCCCGCACGAGCAGCGACGCGGGCCGTCGGGCGAGTACCCGGCGGCCCGCGTCGGAGGGCGTCGGTGGGCTAGCGGATCGCGTTGCCCTCGGCGTCGAACAGCAGCACCTCGTCGAGGTGGACGCGCAGGGCGAGCTCCGTCTCCTCCTGGACGTCGAGCCGCTTGTCCAGCCGGACGACCAGGTGCTCGCCCCGGTGCGCGGCGCCTCCGGACAGGCCGACGGGATCGACGAAGGCGAAGGTCTCCGCGCCCGTCCGCTCGACGCGGGCCACCCGTACCGTCAGCCGGTCGGACGCCCCGCCGGACTCGCCACCGGCGACGTCTGCGCCCTCCGGCCGGATGCCGACGGTCACCGAGGCCGCCTGCGTGCCCGCGGGCAGCGGCACCTCCAGCGAGCCGCCGACGACCGCGCGACCGTCGGACACCGGCACGTCGTCGATGAGGTTGATCGACGGCGATCCGATGAACCCGGCGACGAACGTGTTGTCCGGCCGTTCGTAGAGCTCGCCCGGGGTGCCGATCTGCTGCACCCGGCCCTCCCGCAGCACGACCACGCGGTCGCCCATGGTCATGGCCTCGGTCTGGTCGTGCGTCACGTACACCGTCGTGGTGCCCAGCCGCTTCTGCAGCGCCGCGATCTCGGCGCGGGTCGAGACCCGGAGCTTCGCGTCCAGGTTGGACAGCGGCTCGTCCATGCAGAAGACCTTGGGGTCGCGCACGATCGCCCGCCCCATGGCCACCCGCTGGCGCTGTCCGCCGGACATCTTGGCCGGCTTGCGGTCCAGCAGGTCCTCCAACTGCAGGATCCGGGCCGCCTCGGCCACCCGCGCCTTGATCTCCCCGGCGGCGAAGCCGAGGTTCTTCAGCGCGAAGGCCATGTTCTCGCCGGCGGTCATGCTCGGGTACAGCGCGTAGCTCTGGAACACCATCGCCACGTCCCGGTTCCGGGGTCGACGTCCGGTGACGTCGACCCCGTCGATGAGGACCCGCCCCGAGGTGACCGGCTCCAGCCCGGCCAGCATCCGGAGGCTGGTGGACTTCCCGCACCCGGAGGGACCGACGACGACGACGAACTCGCCGTCGCCGATCTCCAGGTCCAGCGAGTCCACCGCCGGGCGGTCGCTGTGCGGGAAGGTGCGGGTGGCGCGGTCGAAGGTCACCGACGCCATGCCCGACCCTTCCCTCGTCGGTCGGAGGTCACAGCTTGGGCTCGATGTCGCGCTCGTAGACCGTGGTGCTCTCCTCCTGGAGCTGCTCGAAGACCGTCTCCACGTCCTGGCCACCGATGGTGATCTGGTCCAGGGCGGCGCCGATCCGCGCGCCGCCGCCGGGCAGCAGCACCCGGGCGTAGTCCTGCGACTGGGTGACCTCGAGCTGCTCGAGCGCGGTCCGGAAGTTCGGGTTCTGCTCCAGGAAGGGCGCCATCTCCTCGGAGTCGATGGCGTCGGTGCGCACCGGCATGTACCCGGTGGCCTGGCTGAACTTCACCGTGTTCTCGGTGTTGGTGAGGAAGGCGATCAGCTCCATGGCCGCCTCCTTGCGCTCGTCGGAGATGCGCTCGGGGATGGCCAGGCCCGCGCCGCCGGTCGGGCAGCCCGGCTGCGGGCCGGGGAGGAAGGCGGTGCCGATCTCGAACTGCGCGGCCTCGGTCAGGCCCTTCAGGGAGCCGGTGGACTGCATGAGCGCGGCCGCCTGGCCGGCGCCGAACTGGTTGTTCGCGTCGTTGGAGATCGCGATGAGGTCCTGCTCGTGCTGGTCCTGCAGGAACTGACCGGCCTCGATCGTCTCGTCGGAGGTGAAGGTCATCTCCCACTCGTCGGAGTACGACCCGCCGAAGGTCCAGACCATGCCCTGGAAGTACCAGTCCAGGTAGTCGGTGCCGTCGGGCAGGACCATGGGCGCGACGGCGCCGTTGGCGGCCGCCAGCTGCGGGGCCCACTCGGCCCACTCGTCCCACGTCTCGGGGCCGCGGTCCGGGAGGCCGGCGGCGCTCCACATGTCCTTGTTGTAGTAGAAGAGCGGCGTCGAGCGCGCGTACGGCAGGGCGAAGTGCTCGCCCTCGAACTCGTAGTCCTCGCGCAGCGATTCGACGTAGCCCTCGCTGTCGACGTCGACGGTCTCCCAGAGCTCGTCCATGGGCGTGATCGCGTCGTTGAGCGCGAAGTTGAACCACGTGACGTCGGAGGCGATGACGACGTCGGGCAGGTCGCCGCCGGAGAGCGCGGCGTTGAACTTCTGCGCCACCTCCTCGTAGTTCTGGCCGGCGGTCACGAGGTTGACCTCGATGCCGCTCTCCTCCTCGAAGGCCTCGAGCAGCTCGGTCTCGATCGGCTTGGACTCACCCGGGTGGCTCGACCACATGGTCAGCGACTCGACGGGACCACCGTCGCCGTCGCTGGAGCCGCCGGACGACCCCGTCCCGGCGCAGCCGGTGAGTGCGAGCGCGGCGATCGACGCCGCTCCGGTGAGGCGGAGGAGGGGGCGGCGCCCCGATGCGGTCATGTGATGTGGCTCCTGTCCTGGAGGTGCATGTCGGAGGAGTGCTCGGTGCGGTCCCGGGCAGGTACGCCCGGAAGTCTGTCGGTCAGCCCTTGACGGCGCCTGCCGTGAGGCCCTTGATCATGTGCCGCTGGAGCAGCAGGAAGATCACGAGGATCGGGAGCGCGGTCAGCACGGTCCCCGCCAGCACCGGCCCCCAGTTGGTGAGCCCCTCGCTGTTCTGCAGCTGCGCGAGGCCCACCGGCAGTGGCGCCACCCGGGCGTCGTCGGCCATCAGCAGCGGCCAGAGGTACTGGTTCCACTCGTTGACGATCGTGATCAGCGTGAAGGCGATGAGGGTGGGCCACGACATGGGCAGGACCACCCGCCACAGCATCCGCAACGGTCCGGCGGCGTCCATCTCGGCCGCCTCGATGATCTCCTTGGGCAGCGACATGAAGTGGTTGCGCATGAGGAAGGTGCCGAAGGCGACGCCGGCCAGCGGGACGATGATCCCGGCGAACGTGTTCCGCCAGCCCAACTGGGCGACCAGCGCGTAGTTGCTGATCACGGTGATCTGGTTGGGCACCATCAGGCTGCCGATGATCAGGAGCAGGACTAGCGTGCGCCCGGGGAAGCGCAGGAAGGCCAGCGCGAACGCCGACAGCACTCCCAGGACGACCTGTACCACGGTCAGGACCGACGTGATGATGATCGAGTTGCGCAGGTAGTCGGTGAACGCGACGCCGCCACCGACCGACGTGTAGTTGTCGAACGTCAGCGGGTCGGGCCACCAGCTCACCGGCACCGTGTAGATGTCCGGCCGCTCCTTGAGCGAGGAGACGAGGATCCAGTACAGCGGCACCGCGATGAGCAGGACGACGAGCAGCAGCCCGGCGTAGCCGCCCAGCTTGCTCAGCAGCCGCTCGCGCGTGGGCGAGACCTCGGTGCTCACTGCTCCTTCCCCCGCTCCATGATCCGCACCTGGACGAGCGTGACGATCAGCAGGATGACGAACATGATCGTCGCGACCGTGGCCCCGAATCCGGCCCGCTGGTTGACGAAGGTCTCCTGGTAGACCTGGTAGACCATCGTCGTCGTCCCGTTGCCCAGGGGGCCGCCCCTGGTCATGGTGTCGATGATGTCGAACACCTGGAAGCTGTTGAGCAGCACGGTGATCAGCAGGAAGAACGTCGCCGGCCGCAGCTGGGGCCAGGTGACCTTGCGGAACTTGGTCCACGTCGACGCGGCGTCGATCTCCGCCGCCTCGTCCAGCTCCGCCCGCCGGCCCTGCAGGGCGGCGAGGTAGATGACGAAGGTGTAGCCGAGGTTCTTCCAGATGTAGGTGACGGTGACCATGAACAGGGCCCACTCGGGATCCTGGTAGAAGGCGGGGGCGTCGATGCCCACCCGGCCGAGCAGGTCCTGCACGAGCCCGAACGTCGGGTCGAAGACGAACTGGAAGGCCACCCCGATCGCGGCGCCCGCGACGACGAACGGCGCGAACACCAGCGAGCGCACCGCGTTGCGCCCGAAGAGCTTGCGGTCGAGCAGGAGCGCCAGCGCCAGCCCCAGCACCATCGAGCCGATGACCGCCGCGCCGGTGAAGACGACGGTGTTCCACAGCACGGTGTGGCTGGCGGAGCTGGTGAACCACTCGACGTAGTTGTCGAAGCCGATGTACGTCGCCGTGGGGGAGGAGATGTTCCAGCTCGTGAACGACAGCCGGATGTTGTCCAGCAGCGGCCGGTAGGTGAAGACCCCGAGCAGCACGAGGTTGGGCAGGAGGAACGCCGCCGCGAGCAGGATGGTGCGGAGGCGGCGCTGGCCGCCCGGAGCGGGCGGCGCGGCCGTGGTGGCCGGTGTGGCGCCCGCGGGGGCGCCGGCGACGAGGTCAGAGGCCACGGCTGGCACGGTAGCGCCCACCAGGGACGGCGACAGCTCGTGCACGCGACCGGGCGACTCCCGAGAGGTGAACTCTCGGTGGCCCACGTTTGCCCCGGTCGGTCACCGTGCAGACACCGGTGTTGCGCAGCCCCCTAGCCTGACGGCGACCCACCCGTCCGACAGCAAGGGGCACGTCCGGATGACGACGCGCGCACTCGTCCTCGGCGGCGGCGGCGTCGCCGGCATCGCCTGGGAGCTCGGCCTGCTCAGCGGCTGGGCGGCCGACGGGACCGACGTCCGCCACGCCGATCTGGTGGTCGGCACCTCGGCCGGCTCCGTCGTGGGCGCGCAGCTGCGCCTGGACGGCGATCTGCAGCGGCTCTACGAGCGCCAGCTGGAACCACCCGTCGGCGAGATGAAGGTCGAGTTCGACGGCGTCTCGACGATGGCCGCCTTCGCCGGCGCGATGAAGGGGGCCACCGGGGAGCAGGACGCGCGGGCCCGACTCGGCGGCCTCGCGCTCGGCATCGAGACGGTGCCGGAGGAGCAGCGGCGGGCGATCATCGCGGGCCGGATCGGGGATCCCGACTGGCCGGCCGGCCGGCTCGTCATCACCGCCGTGGACACCGCCGACGGCGAGTTCCTGCCGTTCGACGCCACCTCCGGCGTGCGGCTGCTCGACGCCGTGGCCGCGAGCTGCGCGGTTCCGGGGGTCTGGCCGCCGGTGACCGTCGACGGGCGCCGGCTGATGGACGGCGGGATGCGGTCGGTCACCAACGCCGACCTGGCTGCGGACTGCGACAAGGTCCTCGTGGTCACGCCCACCCGCGGGATGCCGGGTGGGCTCCTCGGACCGGGGCTGGACCGCGAGCTCGAGGTCCTGGGCGAGAAGGGCGCCGAGGTGCACGTGGTCACCGCCGACGACGCGTCGCTGGCGGCGTTCGGCAGCAACGTGCTCGACCCCGCCACCCGGGAGCCGTCGGCCCGCGCGGGCCGCGCGCAGGCGGCCGCCACCGTCGAGGCGGTCCGGGCCTTCTGGGGCTGAGGATCCTGAACGGGGTCAGCGGCCCGCCAGCCTCGCCGTCAGCTCCTCGACCAGGTCCTCGACGGGCCGCCCGGCGTCCAGCCGCAGGCACTCGTCGTCGGACCACGGCGCGTACGTCGCCGCGCGTGCCCGGACCTCGGCCCAGGACGGCTCGGGCACGTGCGTCAGGCCGCGCTGCCGGGTCGCCAGCCGCCGGCGGTGCTCGGCGACGTCGTCGAGCACCAGGACGACGAACACGAGACGGCTGCGCGACGTGGCTGCCGCCGTTCGCCACGTGTCCCGGGCCGGCTCGCTGTCGTTGACCGCGTCCACCACCACGGTCGAGCCGTGCGCGAGGTTCTGCTCCGCGACCGCCCGCGCCGCCTCGTAGGCGGCCACCCCGGTCTCCCACGACCGCGGCAGCCCGGCGCCGAGCATCGCGTCCTCGACGACGTCGACGGAGATGTGGACGGCGCCGCTTCGGTGGGCGAGCGCGGCGGCGACCGCTGACTTCCCGGTGCCGGGCAGCCCGGAGACGACGACCAGCAGCGGTGCGTTCACCTGACGACGACGACGTGCTCCTGGCGCGGCACGAACTCGCCGATCACCGGCGCCCCGGGCACCTCGCCGCCGAGCAGCAGCCCGCCGGAGGTCTGCGCGTCGGCGAGCAGCAGCGCCTCGTCCTCGGTCACCGCCGACAGGTCGGTGTGCGGGCGCACCCAGTCGAGGTTGCGGCGGCTGCCACCGGAGACGTAGCCGTCGGCCAGGGCCTCGCGCGCCCCGGCCAGGTAGGGCACGGCGGCGGCGTCGACCACCGCGGTGACCCCGCTGGCGCGGGCCATCTTGTAGAGGTGGCCGAGCAGCCCGAAGCCGGTGACGTCGGTGCCCGCCCGGATCCCGGCGGCCACCGCGGCCCGCCCGGCCTCCCGGTTGAGCGCGGTCATCGAGGCGACCGCCTCCTCCGACACCTCGCCGGTCGCCTTCATCCGGCTGTTGAGCACGCCGACGCCCAGCGGCTTGGTCAGGCTCAGCGGGGTTCCGGCGGCCGCGCCGGAGTTCGTGATGATCCGGTCGACGTCGACCACGCCGGTGACGGCCATGCCGTACTTCGGCTCCGGATCGTCGATCGAGTGCCCGCCGCCCACGTGGCAGCCGGCCGCCTGCGCGACCTCGAGCCCGCCCCGGAGCACCTCGGCGGCGAGCTCGGCGGGCAGGACGTCGCGCGGCCAGCCCAGCAGGTTCACCGCCACGACGGGCGTGCCACCCATCGCGTAGACGTCGGACAGCGCGTTCGCGGCGGCGATCCGGCCGAACGTGTAGGCGTCGTCGACGACAGGGGTGAAGAAGTCGGTGGTGAGCACCAGCCCCTGCCCGCCGGGGAGGCGCACCACCGCGGCGTCGTCGCCGTCGTCCAGCCCGACCACGAGCTCGGCGGCCGGATCGGCCGGACCCTGCGCGGTCAGCCCGGCGACGACGGCTTCGAGCTCGCCGGGCGGCATCTTGCAGGCGCAGCCGCCACCGTGGGCGTACTGGGTGAGCCGGACGGCCGGGGCGATGGTCATGCGGCCGAATCTAGGCGCGGCCGCCGGGCAGCACGACCAGGCGCGGAGCCGAGGCCTCCGGCCGGCGCGGCCGCAGCGCCCGGCCGGCGGGGTGAGCGGACGACCGCCGGCTCACCCGCAGGCTGGTGTCGAGCAGCTCGGCGCGGCGGTGGGGATCGGGCTCGAGCACGGTGAGGACCTTCTCCAGCGCCGTCGTCCCCGCCTCGGCGAAGGGGCCCTCGGAGCGGGCGGCCAGCGCGGCCGTGACCGCCGCTGCCTCCTCGGGCGTGAAGGAGACCGACGGCAGCGGCGCGGGGGAGCGGGGCTCGGATCGGGTCACGCCAGGGATGCTGGCATCGACCACCGACAATTCGTGGCACGTAGGCTGCGCGGCGGAGGCGTCAGGGTGTCTGGTGGCCCCCGCGGCCTCTAAAGCCGACGTGGCCGAGTACCTCGGTCAGGCGGGTTCGATTCCCGTCCGCCTCCGCCAAGCTCTCCTCGCACCTACGCTCCGGTGCGATGGCCGAGAACCCGCCCCCCGACGACCCGCGCCGCGCGGTGCCGCGCACCGACGCGCTGCTCGCCGCTCCGCCCGTGCACGCCGCGGCCGAGCGGCTGGGGCGCGAGCTGGTCAAGGACGCCGTCCAGCGGGTGCAGCGCCGGATCCGCGCGGGGGAGCTCCCCGCCGAGGACGCCGTCGACGCCGTCCTCGCCGCGCTGCCGTCCCGGCCGTCGAGCCTGCGCCCGGTGCTCAACGCCACCGGCGTCCTCGTGCACACGAACCTGGGCCGGGCGCCGCTGTCACCCGCCGCGGTCGAGGCGGTCGCCGCCGCATCGGGCACCACCGACGTGGAGCTGGACCTGGCGACCGGCCGCCGCGGGCCCCGCGGGGAGGCGGCGCTCGCCGCCCTGCTCGAGGCGGTTCCCGAGGCCGAGGCCGCCATCGTGGTGAACAACTGCGCCGCGGCGCTCTCGCTGGTCGCGACCGCGCTGGGACGGGATCGCGAGCTCGTGCTCGCGCGCGGCGAGCTGGTCGAGATCGGCGACGGCTTCCGGATCCCGGACCTGCTCGAGGCCACCGGCGCCCGGTTGCACGAGGTCGGGACCACCAACCGCGTCTCGCCGGAGGACTACCTGGCCGCGGTGACAGACCGGACCGGTGCGGTGCTCAAGGTGCACCCGTCCAACTTCGTCGTCCGCGGCTTCACCCGCGTCGTATCGGTGCGCGAGCTCGCCGAGGCGCTGGCGGGCACGGGGGTGCCGCTGGTGGCCGACATCGGCTCCGGGCTCCTCCGTGCGCACCCGGCGCTGCCCGACGAGCCCGCCCTCCGGTCCGCCCTGGCCGACGGTGCGGACCTGGTGCTCGCCAGCGGCGACAAGCTGCTGGGCGGACCGCAGGCAGGTCTGGTCCTCGGCCGCGCCGATCTCGTCCAGGAGCTGCGCCGGCATCCGCTGTACCGCGCGCTGCGGGTGGACAAGACGACGCTGGCCGCCCTGGAGGCGACGCTGCGCGGACCCGTCCCACCGGTGCAGCAGATGCTGGGCGCCGAGCCCGAGGCGCTGATGACGCGCGCGCGGGCGATCGCCGGGCGGCTGGCCGGAGCCGGCGTCGACGCGCAGGTGGTGGCCGCCGACGCCCGCGTCGGCGGGGGAGGGGCACCCGAGCACCCACTCCCGGGAGCCGCCGTCTCCCTGCCCGGCGGGTTCGCCGAGCCGCTGCGGCGGGGCAACCCCCCGGTGGTCGGCTACCTGGAGGACGGGCGCACCCTGCTGAACCTGCGCAGCCTCGCCCCGACCGACGACGACGCCCTGGCCGAGGCGGTCGTGGAGGTGGCCCGACGGTGGACGTGATCGCCACCGCGGGGCACGTCGACCACGGCAAGTCCGCCCTGGTGCGCGCGCTCACCGGGATGGAGCCCGACCGCTGGGCCGAGGAACGTCGCCGCGGGTTGACCATCGACCTCGGGTTCGCCTGGACCACGCTCCCGTCGGGACGCACGGTGGCCGTCGTCGACGTCCCCGGGCACGAGCGGTTCGTCGGCAACATGCTCGCGGGGGTCGGCTCCGTGCCGGCGGCGCTGCTCGTCGTCGCCGCCGACGACGGGTGGTCGGCGCAGACCGCCGAGCACGTGGCCGTGCTGGACGCCCTCGGCGTGCGGCACGCGCTGCTCGCCGTCGCCAAGGCCGACCTCGCCGATCCGGAGCCGGTCCTCGCCGACGTGCGGGAGCGGCTGACGGCCACGTCGCTCGGGAACGTCCCCGGCATCGCGGTCAGCTCGGTGACCGGCGCCGGGGTCCCCGAGCTCGCCGACCGGCTCGAGGCGTTGCTCGCCGGGCTGCCCGCGCCCGATCCCGCCGCACCGGTCCGGCTCTGGCTCGACCGTGCGTTCACCGTCAAGGGCGCCGGCACGGTGGTCACCGGGACGCTCGCGGCCGGCACCGTGACCGCGGGCGACCGGCTGCGGCTCGGCGACCGGGACGTCGTCGTGCGCGGCGTCCAGTCCCTCGGCCGGGCCGTCGACGCAGCCGCGGCCACGGCCCGCGTCGCGCTCAACCTGCGCGGGATCGGGGTGGACGAGCTCTCCCGCGGCGACGCGCTGCTCACTCCGGGCGCGTTCCGGGACACCGCCGAGGTCGACGTGACGCTGACCGGGATCGCTCCCGAGGGGCAGCTGCCGGCCGAATCCGTGGTGCACGTCGGCGCCGCGACGGTGGGCGCCCGGCTGCGCCGGCTGGACGGCGCCGCCGTCCGGCTGCGGCTGGCCCGTCCGCTGCCGCTGCGGATCGGCGACCGGCTGCTGCTGCGCGAC
>NZ_LWUA01000051.1 GCF_005222955.1 Blastococcus sp. CCUG 61487
GCACGGACGCCGGCGCCGGCGCGGGCGCGTCGCGGAAGGCGGCGAGCTCGTCGGCAGCGGTGGACGGCGACTTCTCCGCGCCACCGGGCACCAGGGTGAGCGGCATGCCCGAGGTCGCCTCGGCGGCGGCGGGCTCGTCCCGCCGGAGCGCCGATCCGCGCAGCGCGGGCGAGCTGGTCGTGGTGCTCAGGCTCGGCAGCTCGGTGACCTCGGCCTCCGAGGGGGCCGAGTCGGTGCGCCGGAAGAGCTCGGAGGCGCCGGGGAGCACGGGACGGCGAGTCATGCCGACACCTCCTCGCTGGCGCTCGTCGGCCGCATGACCGTGGTCGCTGTGTCCTCGTGTGATCTCGCAAGCTCGATCACAGTGCGATGACCTCCTTGGCGAGATCGCGGTAGGCCGCGGCCCCGGACGAGGTGGGCGCCCAGGTGGTGATGGGCTGGCCGGCCACCGTGGTCTCCGGGAAGCGCACGGTGCGCTGGATGACGGTCTGGAAGACGGTGTCGCCGAAGGCCTCGACCACCCGGCTGAACACCTCCTTGCAGTGCACGGTCCGCGCGTCGTACATCGTCGCCAGGATCCCGGAGATCTCCAGCTGCGGGTTGAGCCGCTCCTTGACCTTGTCGATGGTGTCCACCAGCAGGGCGACGCCGCGCAGCGAGAAGAACTCGCATTCCAGCGGGATCATCACGCCGTGCGCCGCGGTCAGGGCGTTGACGGTCAGCAGGCCGAGCGACGGCTGGCAGTCGATGAGGATGTAGTCGTACTCGTCGCGGACGTCGGCGAGCACCCGCATGAGCGTCTGCTCGCGGGCGACCTCGCTGACCAGCTGCACCTCGGCCGCTGAGAGGTCGATGTTGCTCGGCACGAGATCCAGGCCCGGGATGTCGGTGTGCACCCGGACGTCGCGCAGGGTCGTCCGGCGCTCCATGAGGGCGTTGTAGATGGTCCGGTCGAGGTTCTGCGCGGGCACGCCGAGCCCGACCGACAGGGCACCCTGCGGGTCGAGGTCGATCAGCAGCACCTTGCGGCCGAACTCGGTGAGCGCGGCACCCAGGTTGATCGTCGACGTCGTCTTGCCGACGCCGCCCTTCTGGTTGCACATCGCGATGACGTGCGCGGGGCCGTGCTGGGTCAGCGGCTTGGGGTCGGGCAGCGGGCGCTGCCGGGCACGCGCGGGGTCCAGCCGCGAGGCGGCGGCACCCATCTCCGGGTCGGGGTCGCGCGGGCGCGCGACGGCAGGTGCCGCGTCCGCTCGGATCGCCATGGGATTTCGCCTCCACCTCGTGCCCGATCCCGGTCGTCCGGGTGCGGTCAGCCGTCCTGCCCGCTCGGGTGATGAAGACGCTACGAAGAGTTGCGAGTTCACCCAAGCGGACGCGCCGGACACTTGTCGACATGGCGACGAGTGACAACAGTTGTGACTGCTACAGCCGAACCGGGCGCAAGAACTGCCAAGCCGTTACCAGACCCGCTGTCATCTCAGGGCGCGTGGATGGCTGGTGGCGTACACCTCGCGCAGCTTGTCCACCGTCACCAGCGTGTAGACCTGCGTGGTCGTCACCGATGCGTGGCCCAGCAGTTCCTGGACGACGCGCACGTCGGCACCACCGTCGAGCAGGTGGGTGGCGAACGAGTGCCGCAGGGTGTGCGGCGAGACCGACGTCGCCAGGTCGCCGACCGCACCGCCGGCCCGCTCCGCCGCCGACCGGAGGATCTGCCACGCGCTCTGCCGCGACAGCGGCCCACCCCGGACGTTGAGGAAGAGCACTCCCCCGCGCACGCCACGCCGGCTGGCGGCCGCGAGCGCCGGCCGGGCCCGGACGAGGTACTCCTCCACGGCGCGCAGCGCGAAGCTCCCCACCGGGACGATCCGCTCCTTGCCTCCCTTGCCGGCGAGCCGCACCGTCCCCTGCCCCCGGTCGATGTCGTCGACGGCCAGGCCGACCGCCTCGGAGATACGGGCGCCTGTCCCGTAGAGGAGCTCGAGCAGGGCGCGGTCCCGCAGGCCCCGGGGGCCCTCGATCGCACCGGCCGCCTCGATCAGCGCGACCACCGACTCGACGGGTACGGCCTTGGGCAGGCGCCGCGCCGGCGTGGGTGGGCGGACCTCGTGCGCCACGTCGTCGGGCACCAGCCCGTCGAGCAGCGCGAAGCGGTGCAGGCCGCGCACGGCGACGACGGCCCGCGCCGCGGAGGTCGCCGACAGCGGCGGATGGTCGTCGTCCCCCTCCCGCAGCGCGGCGAGGAAACCGGCGACGTCGGACTCCGCGACGTCGCGCAGCGAGTTCACCCCGGCCCTCGTCAGGTACTCGGTGTACCGGCGGAGATCCCGGCGGTAGGAGGCGATCGTGTTGGCCGCGAGTCCCCGCTCGACGGTGAGGTGGTCGAGGTAGCCGGTGACCGCACGGGTCACGTCGGAGCCGGCGACGGCGGCCGGTGCGTCGGCGACTGTCAGGACAGCACCTCCGCCAGCGGGACGGCGGTCATCCCGTGCGCCTCGGCGACCTCGGGGAGGACGACCTCGCCGGCCGCCACGTTCACCCCGCGGGCCAGCACCGGGTCCGCGCGGACCGCCGCCGCCGTCCCCTCGTTCGCCAGGGCCAGCACGTAGGGCAGCGTCACGTTGGTCAGCGCGTGCGTGGAGGTGTTGGGCACCGCACCCGGCATGTTGGAGACGCAGTAGAAGACCGACCCGTGGACGCCGAACGTCGGCTCGGCGTGCGTGGTCGGCCGGGTGTCCTCGAAGCACCCGCCCTGGTCGACGGCGATGTCGACGAGGACCGAGCCGGACTTCATCCGGCTGACCAGGTCGTTGCTCACCAGCGTCGGCGCCTTCGCGCCGGGCACCAGGACGGCGCCGATGACCAGGTCCGCGTCGAGCACGGCCCGCTCGATCTCGTAGGCGCTGGACGCCACTGTCTGCAGGTGACCGCGGTAGATCCGGTCCGCGGCGCGGAGCTTGTCGATGTCGCGGTCGAGGACGACCACCTCGGCCTGCATGCCGAGGGCGATGGCGGCGGCGTTCATGCCCGAGACGCCCGCGCCGATCACCACGACCTTGGCCGCGTAGACGCCGGACACGCCACCGAGCAGCACGCCGCGACCACCGTGGCCGCGCTCGAGGGCGTGCGCGCCGACCTGCGGCGCCATCCGGCCGGCCACCTCGCTCATCGGCGCCAGCAGCGGGAGGGCGCCGTCGTCGGTCTGGACGGTCTCGTAGGCGAGGGCGGTGATCCCCGAGGCCCGGAGGGCGTCGGTGCACTCCTTCGACGCCGCGAGGTGCAGGAAGGTGAACAGCGTCTGGTCCGCCCGCAGCCGCCCGTACTCCTCGCCGACCGGCTCCTTGACCTTGAGCAGCAGCTCCGCGTCCGCCCAGACGTCGTCGGCCGCCGGCACGACCTCGGCGCCGGCTGCGCGGAAGTCGGCGTCCGGGATGGAGGAGCCTTCCCCGGCGCCGCGCTCGACGAGCACCGTGTGTCCGGCCTGCACCAGCTCGGTGACGCCGGCCGGCGTCAGCGCCACCCGGTTCTCGCCGTCCTTGATCTCTCGGGGTACCCCGACCCGCACCGCTCTCGCTCCTGCTCTGGTGACGGGTCCGCAGTGCGGACCCGTGCCGCGTCCTGGGCTGCCCGTCGGGGCGGCCCTGTCGCGGAGTGTAGGCACGCGGCGCTTGCGGTCATGGTCATCCGAGGGCGGGAACGGCCTGGATCTCTCGGGCCGACGCGTCGATCTGCGGCGGACTGCGCCGGATCGAAAGATGAGCGCATGCGCCCCTACGCACAGCGACCCGCGCTCCGCCTGCGTCAGCTCGCGGCCGATGCCGGCCTGCTCGGCTGGACCCTGTTGTGGATCTTCGTCGCCCGCGCGGTCCACGGGGCGGTGCTCGCGCTGGCCGGGCCCGGACGAGCCGTGGAGGACCTGGGCCGCTCGGTCGGCGGCAGCATGGAGTCGGCTGCCGGCGTGGCCGAGGACGTGCCGGTCGTCGGCGACGAGCTCTCCGCCCCGTTCGGCGCCTTGGCTCGTGCCAGCGGCTCGGTGAGCGGAGCAGGGCAGTCCGCGCAGGACGCCGTGGAGACGCTGGCGACGATCCTCGCCGTCGCGCTCGTCGTGCTCCCGGTCGCCTGGTTGCTGCTGCGCTGGCTGCCGTGGCGATGGGGATACCTCCGCGAGGCCGGCGCCGCAGCCCGCTTGCTCGCCGGCCCCGCACCGGACCTCGACCTGCTGGCCGCGCGTGCGGTGGCAACCGCCCCGCTCCCCCGGCTGGCCGCCCTCCCGCCCGGAACGGGCGCGGCGTGGCGGGCGGGTGATCCGGCGGCCGTGCGCGCGCTGGCCGCCCTCGAGCTCGACCGCGTGGGCCTGCGGCTGGACACCTAGACCTCGAGTTCACGTCCAGGGTCTGGCTTCGCCTCCGCTTGGCCGACCTCCTGAGTGAAGCCGGCCCGCCGTCGGTCGCCCTACCGGAGGGTCAGAAGGGTGGCGGGTCGCTCTCCGGCTCGTAGGGCGGCGGTTCGGGTTCCGGTCGCCGCAGGCCCGGTGGTCGGGTGGTGCGGGTGATGCCGGAGGGGCTGGTCACGTGCAGGGTGCCGTCGGGGTCCATGCGGAAGGTCCAGCCGCGGGCGAAGGTCTTGAGCCGGTGGTGGGAGCGGCACAGGCAGCAGAGGTTCGCGCAGGTGGTCCGGCCGCCCTGGCCGTGCGGCACGACGTGGTCCAGGTCGGCCATGCCGACCCGCTGGCCGCAGTTGGGTGCGCGGCAGCGGCGGTCGCGGGTGGTGACGAACCGCCGCTGCGCGGCGCGGGGCTCGTAGGCGTCGGTGTCGTCCGGCATGCCCACGACCGGGCAGTCACACGCAGGTGACTGGTCGACTGTCGGCTGGGTGTCGGGGTGGTCGGTGCAGCCGGCAGTGGCGAGCCGGGCCAACTCGGCGGCGGTGATCGTGGCCAGCAGCCGGCCGTGCTGGTCGGTGAGCGCGAACGTCAACGACCCACCCTCCGGGGTGGTCAGCCCGAGCGCCCGGACCCGGGCCAGCAGGTCGCGCAGGTGCGCGGCGGTGACCGGGAACCCGTTCACCTCACCACCCCGCGCCGACGCACCCTCCAGCCCGTCCAGCGCCGCGGTGACCGTGAGGTTGATCGTCACCGCCCCCAGCCCGTGGTCGGCCGGGCGCAGCAGCAGCATCGTGTGGATGCTGGAGCGGATCGCCCCGATCGGGCGGGGGTCACCGTCGGCCTTCGCCATCGCCGCCAGCGCGTCGATCACCGCGTAGCACGCCGCCGCACCCTCGGCGGTCATGTCGGTGGTGAGCGCGGCCATCCCGTCGGCGGTGGGATAGGCGCGCACGTCGGCGGCCCGCTGCGCCTCCGTGCGCCGCCGCTCCACCGCATCGGCATCCAGCTCGGCCAACACCTCCAGCGCCCGCCGGCGCAACGCGGCCAGCGACAGCTCCGCCGCCTCCGGCAGCAGCACGGCCTCCACGGCGCGGGCCAGCTCCGGGCTGGTGTGCTGCAACACGTCGGCCAGCACATCGGCCCGCCGCTCGTCCAGCTGCCCGCGGCGCAGCGCCGCGAACGTGGCCGGCAGGTTCTCCCGCCACGCGAACGCCCGCCGCGCCGGGAACGCCGCCGTGCCCCGGCCCAGGTTGATCGCGTGCGCCACCTCGTCGGGGAAGAACTCGCTCACCCCGACGAACTCCGGCGCTGTCCTCCGCCACGCCCGCCGCCGGCGCCCACCGGGCCCGCGCTCCGGCGGATCGTCGGTGTCGGGGCGCAGCTCGGCCAGCCGCAGGATCAGCTCCGCCTCCCGCGCGGCCTCCCGCGCCCGGTCCCGCTGGATCCGACCCAGCTCCGCCGCCACCTCCCCGGCACCCAACCGGCTCACCGGCAACCGCGCATCCGACTCCGGCAACACCGCCAGCCAATCGGCCAACAGCGACTCCACCCCGGAGGAAGCCGCGACCTGCTGCATGAACCGAACATACGTTCGGGCTCCGACAGTTTTCGCAGACAGCAGGCGACCGCCGGTCCACTGCTGACGACCGTGGCTCGCGGGTCCTGCCGTGCGCCGCAGCGGCCGGACTACGGAGTCAGACCGTGTCGACGTCCCGTAGACGGGGGCCGGCGGAGCGAGCCTGCGCCGCCGCCAGGAGCCCGATCACCGCTGCGGCGTTGCGGATGTCGCCGTCGAAGACGCGCTGCACGGCCTCGTCCAGCGGCACTCGCTCCACCTCCATGTCGAGCTCCTCGTGCTCGACGGTGAAGCCGTCCGGCCGCGCGACGTCGGACAGTCCTTCGGCGAGGTAGACCAGCACCAGCTCGTCGCAGAAGCCGGGCGTGCTGTACGTCGTGGTGAGCAGGGACCACCGCTCGGCGGCGAGCTGCGCTTCCTCCGCGAGCTCGCGCTTCGCCGTCTCCAGCGGCGGCTCGCCGTCGGCGTCCCTCAGGCCGGCGGGCAGCTCCCACAGGTAGCGACCGACCGGGTGCCGGTACTGGCGGAGCAGCACCACGCGGTCGTCGTCGTCCAGCGCCACCACCGCCACCGCGCCCGGGTGCGCCACGACCTCGCGCACGGAGTCGCCACCCCCGGGCATCGCGACGGTGTCGCGACGCAGGGAGATCACGTGCCCGTCGAAGACCGGCTCGCTGGCCAGCACGCGGTAGTCGTGCTCACCCGCGGAGGCCATCAGATGCCGACCTTCTCCGCCTCGTCGACCATCACCGGCAACCGGGCGGACTCCTGGTAGTCGATCGCCGCCTGCACGAACCCGGCGAACAGCGGGTGCGGGCGGGTCGGCCGGCTCTTCAGCTCGGGGTGCGCCTGCGTGCCCACGAAGAACGGGTGCGCCTCGCGGGGCAGTTCGGCGAACTCGACCAGCGTGCCGTCGGGCGAGGTCCCGGAGAAGACCAGCCCGGCCTCGGTGAGCCGGTCGCGGTAGGCGTTGGCCACCTCGTACCGGTGCCGGTGCCGCTCGGTGATCTCACCGGCGCCGTACACGCCGGCGACGATCGAGCCGTGCTGCAGCGTTGCCGGGTAGCTGCCCAGCCGCATGGTCCCGCCCATGTCCCCGCGGCCGGCGACGACGTCGACCTGCGTGGCCATGGTGGCGATCACGGGGTCCGGCGTCTCCGGGTCGAACTCGGCGGAGTTGGCCTTCTCGAGCCCCGCCACGTTGCGGGCGTACTCGATGACCATGCACTGCAGCCCCAGGCACAGACCCAAGGTCGGGATGCCGTTCGTGCGGGTGTGCCGGAGCGCGCCCAGCTTCCCCTCGATGCCGCGCACGCCGAACCCGCCGGGGACGCAGACGCCGTCGACGCCGGCCAGCGCCTTCGCCGCGCCCTCCGGCGTCTCGCAGTCGTCCGACGGGACCCAGCGGATCTGGACCCGGCTGTGGTGCGCGAAACCGCCCGCACGCAGGGCCTCGGTCACCGACAGGTAGGCGTCGGGCAGGTCGATGTACTTGCCGACCAGGGCGATGGTGACCGTCTGCCGCGGAGCGTGCACCCGATCCAGCAGGTCGCCCCACACGGTCCAGTCGACGTCCCGGAACGGCAGGCCGAGCCGGCGGACGACGTAGGCGTCGAGCCCCTCGCTGTGCAGCACCTTCGGGATGTCGTAGATCGACGGCGCGTCGGGGCAGGAGATGACGCCCTCGACGTCGGTGTCGCACATCAGGCTGATCTTGCGCTTGAGCCCCTCGGAGATCTCCCGGTCCGACCGGCAGACCAGGGCGTCGGGCTGGATGCCGACGGTGCGCAGCGCGGCCACCGAGTGCTGGGTCGGCTTCGTCTTCAGCTCACCCGACGGCGCGATGAACGGGATCAGCGAGATGTGCAGGAAGAAGCAGTTGTCGCGGCCGATGTCGTGCCGGACCTGCCGCGCCGCCTCGAGGAAGGGCAGCGACTCGATGTCGCCGACGGTGCCGCCGATCTCGGTGATGACGACGTCGACCCGCTCCGGGCCCTCCCCACCGGCGAGGATGCGGGCCTTGATCTCGTTGGTGATGTGCGGGATGACCTGCACGGTGTCGCCGAGGTACTCGCCGCGGCGCTCCTTGGCGATCACGTCGGAGTAGACCTGACCGGTGGTCACGTTCGCCCGGCCCGACAGGTCGGTGTCGAGGAACCGCTCGTAGTGCCCGATGTCGAGGTCGGTCTCGGCGCCGTCCTCGGTCACGAAGACCTCGCCGTGCTGGAACGGGTTCATCGTCCCGGGGTCGACGTTCAGGTACGGGTCGAGCTTCTGCATCGTGACCCGCAGGCCCCGGCTGGCGAGCAGGGCGCCCAGCGAACTGGCGGTCAACCCCTTGCCGAGCGAGGAGACAACGCCGCCGGTGACGAAGACGAACTTCGTCGGCTGGGAGTTGCGGAGAGGGCCGCGCGATGCGACGGAGTCAGGCGTTCCAGACGGTCGATCCACGGGAGACGACCGTAACACGATCGGGGCCGTCTCCCGGGTCGGTGTGGGGAGCGGCACGCGCGCCGTCCCCCTTCCCGGGGGTGTGCTCGCGCGGCGCCGCGGCCAGCCACACCAGCAGCGGGACGAGCAGCGCGGCCGCCGTCGCCGCCACCGCCACGCCGGAGTCGTTGACCGCGGCGCCGAGGAACTGGCTCAGTGCCGCGGCGAGCAGCCCGTCGCGGACCACCCGCGCGTCCTCCGGGTGCAGGCCGCCGGGCGGGCCGGCCGGACCGCTGCGCAGGAGTCCTCCGGGCCGCAGCAGCCACACCGCGGCGACGAGGGCGACCGGGAGCACCCAGGCCAGCGGGCTGCCCATGAGGATGTTCAGGTTCGCCTGGCCCTTGCGCGAGATGACGGTCCACGCCTCGCCGGTTAGCACCTGCTCGACGAACCGGCCGAGGTGGCTGCGGTCCTCGGCCGGTCCGGCCCAGTCCAGGACGGCGATCGAACCGACCACCAGCACGGCGGCCGCCAGGATCGCGCCCAGCCGGACGACGGTCACCCGCACCCGTGCCAGCAGCATCGCCAGGAGCAGGAAGCCGGGCAGGGCGGCCAGCACTCCGCCGAAGTCGCGGCCCAGCGGCGGTGCGCCGATGACGCCGACCATCACGACCCCTGCCCCCAGGACGACGGCGGCCACGGCACGGCTGCGGCGGCCGGCCTCGACGCGCCGCCCGACGATCGTGGCCACCGCCGCGGTGACCAGCAGCGCGCTGACGGAGAGCAGGCCGAAGCTGAGGTTGCCGTAGCCGGTGAACCGGCCGGCCACGACGGCGTCGTAACCGAGGAATCCGTTGAGCTCCAGGTGCGAGCCGGTCAGCACGTCGCCGACCAGCGTGACCAGCGTGACGACGAGGATCGCCAGCGGCGGCCCCAGCCGGCTGCGCCGCCACGGCCCGAGCCCGGCCACGGCGGTGACGACGACGACCGACCCGACCACCGCGACCGCATGCCACGTGAGCGGATCCTCGGCGCGCTCCCACGGGACGAGGCCCGCCAGGTAGGTGGCCACGGGCAGCGACGCCGCCGCCAAGCACCAGGTCCGCAGCACTCCCCGGGCTCGGCGCAACGGCGGCGCGACCGGGCCCGTGCTTCTCCGGAATCCGAGCAGCAGCACGCCGAGGACCACCACCGAGGCGACCACGGCCACGACGATCCAGAAGAAGTTGCCGACGTTGCGGTGGTGCACCGTCGCCCCGACGTTCATGTGCTCGAGCTCGGTGACCGCCTCCGCCAGGGTTGGCCGGTCCCCTGCCACGCGCAGCGGCTGGCCGTTCATCGAGGCAGGGACGTCGAGCCCGAGCGCGCGCAGCGCCGTCGGCGCCAGGTCGATCAGCTGGACGTACGGCGCACGCCCGGTGCTGGCCGAGCTCAGCCAGCCGCCGCCGTCGAACCCGGCGCCGGCGGCGATGCCGACGTGCAGCTGCGGGCGTCCGTCGTTGACCTCCGAGATCCCGGCGAGGAGGACGAGGGTCTCCCCCGGGAGCGATCCGACGGCGGTGACCAGGCGCTGCACCGCGCCGTCGATGCGGACCAGCGCGTCGGCCCGCGGCTCCGGATCGGTGCCGTCGTCGGTCTGGTCCACGCCCGGGCGGCCGGCGATGGTGAGCGCGTCGAGCGAGACCAGGCCGAGCGGGCAGCTGTCGAGGAACGCGGCCAGCTCGTCCGGCTCCGCCGGCAGCGCGGGCGTGCGCTCCAGCCGCACGCCCGGTGCCGCCGCCGCGAGGGCGGCCGCACGGCCGGAGACCGCGGCGCAGCCGACGCCCGCGCCGAGCGCGGCCGGCTCGGCGCCGAACCGGGTGGTCCCCCTGTCGTCGGCGGTGCGCTGCACGGTGGCGGCGGGATCGTCGAGGGCGACGGCCGCGATCCGTTCCTGGAGCCCGCAGTGCGACAGCGAGGTGTCCAGCCGCGGTTCCTCGGGCTCGCCGTCGGTGCCGTCACCGCCGTCCTCGGGCACCGGCTCGCCGGGGCCGGCCTCCGGGAGCGGCAGCGTGGGCAGCGGAACCGGCGGCAGGCTCTCGTCCGGCCCGGGGAACCGTGCCCTGTTCCCGGCGCCCAACGTCGCCCAGCCGTCGAGCAGGCAGGTGGTGCTGCGCGCCGCACGGACCGACAGCGCCCCGATCGACCCGCGCTCGGACAGCGCCCACAGGCTCGGGGTGGTCTCGCGGTCGACATCGCTCCACAGCAGGCCCGGGACGCCGACGACCAGCACCCGGTCGGCAGCTGCGGCGTCGCCGTCGGCAGCCGCGGCGGGCGAGGCCAGACCGAGCGCGAAAGCCAGCGCGGTGAGCAGTACCGGCAGGAGCGCCCACCGCCGGGAGGTGCTCACCGGAGGTCGGCTGCCGGCGGACCCAGCAGCTCCCGGTAGACGGCGACCACGCGCCGTCCCGCGCCGGCTTCGTCAGGCCACTCGGCCGCCCGCCGGAGACCGGCCTCGGCCAGCGCCGCCGCCCGGGCCGGATCGCCGAGCACCGCCTCGAGGGCGTCGCCAAGCGCGCCCTCGTCGCCGACGGCCACGAGCTCGGCGGCCTCCCCCACGAGCTCCGGCGTGCCGCCCGCTCGGGTGGCGACCAGCGGCGTGCCGGCGCGCAGCGCCTCCTGGGCGGTGAAGGGACTCCCCTCCCAGCGCGAGGGCAGCACGCAGACGTCGGCGGCGCCGAGCAGGTCGGCGACGTCGCTGCGCCGGCCGAGGAGCGTCACCGGCAGCCGCTCGGCGGCGATGCGCGCCGCGAGCTCGTCGTGCAGCGGCCCGTCGCCGGCGATCGCGACGAACGGCGCGGTCGGCTGCCCGGCCCAGCGGCGGACGGCGCCCAGCAGCGTGTCGTAGCCCTTCTGCGGGTGCAGCCGACCGACGGCGACCACCAGCGGACGGCCGTCGGGTACGCCCAGCTCTGCTCGCACCATCGCGCGGTCGCGGACCGCCGGAGCCAGCGGCGGAGCGAGGGCCGGGGCCACCCGCACGTCCCGGGCGCCGGCGCGGCGGGCGTTGGCGGCCAGGTCGCTGGAGACGGCGAGGACCAGGTCCGCGCTCCGCACCGTCAGCCGCTCCAGGGCCTCCAGCGCGGCGCGCAACCGACCGCCGCCCTCCTGCAGGGCGTTGTGCAGGGTGAGCACCAGCGGCGGGCGCGGCCGGCCCGGTAGGCGGAGCGCCGCGGCCGCCACCAGACCGGCGCGCAACCCGTGGGCGTGGACGAGGTCCGCGCCCACCAGGGCACGGCGCAGCTCGAGCACCGCCCGGCCGTCGGCCATCGGTGCCAGGCCGTTCGAGATGCCGACGGGGGTGAAGTCCGCTCCCGTCGCGGTGAAGCCGAACAGCTCCTCGGTGGCCGGTGCCCCGCAGACGCCGACGTCGGCACCGGCCTCGCGCAGCGGCGCGACGAGGGCGCGGACGTGGGTCCCGACGCCCCCGGCACTCGTCGCCAGCACCTCCACGACCCGGCGACCGGCCAGCGGTGGCTGCTCAGCCACTGGGCACCTCCTGTCGCTCGGGTGCGCGCAAGGCGCGCAGCGCGGCGGTCAGCGGGGCTCGCGCGGCCACCATCATGACCGCCAGCGCCACCACCAGCACGACCGTCGCCACCAGCGCACCCCCGCCGACGGCCGTCAGGACCCCTCGTCCCGGCACGGGATCGACACCCAGCGCCCGCCCGACGGCGAATCCGGCCGCCGCCCCGGCCACGGCGCCGGCCAGAGCCGCGGTGCCGGCCTTCCCCAGACCGGCGAGGGCGGTTCCGCCGGTGGTGCGGGCGACCACTCCCAAGAGAGCGATCCCGGCCACGGTCACGCCGAGCGTGTGCCCCGCGCCCAGCGCCATCGCGCGGTCCGCGGCCGGCAGGGTGGCGGACAAGACCAGGTCGGCGACGACGGCGAGCAGCCAGCCACCCACCACGCACACCGTCGGCGCCTTCCACAGCCCCCGCGCGTAGAGCGCGCGGGTGAGCACCGCGACCAGGCCGTACCCCACCAGGCCGGGGGCGAAGGCGACGGTCGTGTCGCGGAGCGCGCCGACGGCGGCATCCGACCCGCTGGCCAGGAAGACCCGGGCCATCGGGCCCGCGACGGCCGCCAGCAGCGCCGCGGCGGCCGCCGACACCGCCACCACCAGGACCACCACCGGAGCGAGGGCCCGCGCGTAGCCCTCCTCGTCACCGGTCTCCGCACGCTCGGCCAGGCCCGGGTAGGCCGACGTCGCCAGCGGCACGGCGAGCGCCGCCCAGGGCACCAGGAAGAGGGTGAGCCCGGCCGCGTACACGACCTGCGTCCCGTCCGGCGTCCCGTCGTTGGCCAGCCGGATCGCCACCGCGGCGACCAGCTGCTGGCCGGCGAGGGTCAGCACCCCGGCGACGGCGAGCCGGCGCACCCGGGGGGCGGCGCCGACCGGGAACCTCAGCGACGGCCGCAGCCGCAGGCCCAGGCTGCGCACCGGCACGACGAGGCTGAGGCTGAGCGCCACCACACCGAGCGTCGTCCCCACGCCGAGCACGAGCTCGGCGGGCGTGGAGAGGTCGTCGACGTCCCGCCCCCCGTCCAGCACGGCGAAGCCCACGTAGGCACCGGCGACGACGACGCTGGACAGCAGCGGCGCCACGGCGGGAGCGGCGAAGCGCCGGTGCGCCTGCAGGACGCCGGTGAGCACGATCCCGATGCCGTAGAGCACCACCTGCGGGGCGAACACCACGAGGAACCGCGCGGCGAGATCGACCTGCGCGGTGCTGCCCGACCCGAGCAGCAGCCGGGCGATCGGCTCGGCCAGCAGCGCGATCGCGACGGCCAACGGGGTGAGCACCAGCAGGGTCCAGCCCAGCAGAGCCGAGGCGGTCCGCCGCACCTGTTCCCGGTCGCCGGTGGCGATGCCGCCGGCCAGCATCGGGACGACGAGGGCGGCCAGCGCTCCCCCGGCCACCACCTCGAAGACGATGTTGGGGACGGTGTTCGCGGCCTGGTAGGTGTCGCCGGTGCTGTCGGCGCCGACGGCGTTGGTGAACACCAGCGTGCGGCCAAAACCCGCCACGCGGGCCAGCAGGGTGAGCACCGCGATCAGCACCGCCGCGCCGGCGACTCCCTGGGCGACCGCGCGGCGGGTCACGACGGGCGGCGGCCGAGCCGGTCCAGCTCGCGCAGCCCGGGGGTGGCCTCGATGACTCGGGTGAAGCTGACCTTCTCGCTGGCCAGCGTCAGCGCCACGACCCCGGCGAGCAGGCCGGCGCGTCGCGCGCGCGACGGCGCCGCCGCCAGCCGCAGTCCGAGCAGCGCGCCGAGAGCGTTGGCGCCGCTGTCGCCGAGCATGACCCGCTCCCCCAGGTCGGCGGGGAGCACCGCGAGCGTCGCGCCCAGCGGTCCGGCGACCAGCGTGCCCCCGGGGCCGCCGAGCGCGGCCGCGCCGGCGATCACCCCCGCCTTGGCGGCCCGGCCGGGACGCAGGTCCAGCAGGTTGACCAGGTTCGCCGTGCCTGCGACCAGCCCGGTGGTGAGGACGGCGTCGACGACGGTCCCGGGACCGCGTCCCCGGGAGGTGAGCAACCCCGCGACGGCGCCCGCCGCGCCGATACCGGCCACCTTGACCGCACCGGCCGAGATGCGACCGGCCCGCAGCGCGCGCAGGTGACCGGCGAGCCCCTTGTCCCCCGCTTGTTCCGGCCGGGCACCGGCGAGGTCGTCGTAGCCGCCGACGAGCCCGGCGACGCCGCCCGCGATCGCCGCGGCCGCGCGGTGACCCGCCGGGGCGCCGGCCACGCCGGTCGCGGTGGCCGCGAGCGCCAGG
>NZ_LWUA01000052.1 GCF_005222955.1 Blastococcus sp. CCUG 61487
CCCCATTAGTCCTCGACGCGGAAGCCGATCTTCATCACCACCTGGACGTGCGCGACGTCGCCGTCGGCGACCTGGCCGCGGACCTGCTGCACCTCGAACCACTCGATGTTGCGGACCGTCTGGGCCGCCTTGCGGATGCCGGTGCGGATCGCGTCGTCGACGCTGGTCGGGCTGCTGCCCACGATCTCGCTGAGCCGGTAGACGTGGTTGGACACGAGCGCCTCCTCGATGGACCTGGCGCGCCGCCGGCAGGCGGCCACCCGGTCATCGTGGCGGCTCGCGCCCGTCGCCGGTAGTCGGCGGTGCCGGCGGGGAGTTGTGCGCGTCGCGGATCAGCATCGCCATCGGGATGCTGAGCGCGACGCAGGCGGCGGTCAGCAGGTACACGAGGACGAACGGACCCGGCGTCGTGGCGTCCCCGGCGAGCGCGGTGAACAGCCCGATCCCGACCACCGAGCCGATCTGGGTCGCCGTCTGCTGCAGCGACGTGGCCAGCCCGAAGTCGCGCTCGTCGACCGCGTGCCCCATGGCCGAGAGCAGCCCCGGCTGGGCGTGGCCGAAGGCCCACCCCGACAGCGGCAGGGCGATCGCGATGGCGACGATCGAGACCGTCGCCGCCCCCACCGACATCGACGCCATGACCACGGTCAGCGCGGTCGCGGCGACCACGACCATCCGCCGCTCCCCGAAGCGCTGACCCCACCGCGAGGCGGTGGGCGCCGCGGCCACGATGAAGGTCGCGCGGGGGACGCTGAGCAGCGAGGTGAGCCCGGCGGACAGCCCCATCACCGACTGCATGAGCAACGGGGTGAGCACGAAGTTGCCCATCCAGCCGGCCCCGAGGAAGAAGCTGCCGACCATCACCACCCGGGTGTTCCTCGACGACAGCACCCGCAGCGGCAGCAGCGGCGAGGCCGACCGCCGCTCGATCCGGACCAGCGCCCAGAGCGCGAACGGCGCGACGGCGAGGCAGGCCAGCGGCAGCGGCGACCAGCCCCACACCCCGAGCCGGTTGATGCCGAACGTCACCGACAGGGTGAGCACCGCCAGCGCGAGCGCCCCGGGGAGGTCGAGCGGGACGCGCACCCGGTCCCGGGGATCGGCGGGCAGGACGGGCAGGGCCGCGAGGAGCGCGGCGGCGCAGACGGCGGCCTGGACGACGAAGATGACCCGCCACCCGACGAGGTCGACCAGCGGCCCGCCGACCACCACCCCGACCACCGCGGCACCGGCGAGCGTGGCCGACGCCAGGGAGGAGACGCGCACCCGCTGCGCGGGCGGGTGCGCGCGGAACAGCATGGCGAACGAGCTCGGCACCGTGGCGGCCGCGCCGAGCTGGGAGATCGTGCGCGCGGTGATCAGGCTGCCCGCGTTCCACGCCACCGCCGTCATGACCGCGAAGAGCCCAGCGACGAGCATGCCGGCCAGGAACAGCCGGCGGTGCCCGCGGATGTCCCCGAGCCGGCCGAGCAGCGGCGTGCTCACGGCCGCGGCCAGCAGCGGGGCCGTGGTCACCCACAGCACCGTCGACGGCGCGGAGTCCAGGTCGAGCGCGATCGGCTGGACGGCGATCGTGAGGATCGTCGCCGGGAAGGTCGTGGCGAACATCCCGGCCAGGCAGGCCACCAGGACCCACCGGCGGCGCCGCGGGTCGAGCACCTCGGGCGCGCCCGCCTCCGGATCCGCCGGGCCCGGGCTCGCGCCCCCCGGGGCCCGGCGCCGGAGGAGCGGGACGCGGCGCCTCAGGACGCGTCCGCCACGAACCCGCGCCAGTTGCGCATGTACTCGACGAACACCGGCGACAGCCCCTCGCCGGCCAGGTGGGCGGGGTCGACAGGGGTCGGCACCGGCACGAAGGCGACGTCGTCGCGCACCCGTGCGGGGAAGTCGTGGTGCAGGATCGCCGCCCGGCCCAGCATCACGAAGTCGGCACCGCGCTCGAGCGTCTCGACCGCCTGCCGGCCGGTGCGCACCTTGCCCGCGACGCCGAGCCGGGTGGTCCCCCTGTCCAGGTCGGTGAACCAGTCCATCAGCGGCCGGCTCTGGTACTCCTCGTCCACCGGCTGCTTGGCGACGTCCCACAGCGACATGTCGAGGTAGTCGAGGTCGTCCCTGCGCAGCAGCTCCGCGGCGACGTCGCGGATCTCACCGAGGCGGAGGCCGAACCGCTCGGGCGAGAGCCGGACGCCGACCTGGAAGTCCGCGCCGCACCGCTCGCGGACCGCGTCGAGCACCTCGAACAGCAGCCGGGCGCGGTTCTCCAGCGAACCCCCGTAGCCGTCGGTCCGCCGGTTGGCCTCCGGCGACAGGAACTGGGCGAGCACGTACCCGTGCGCGCCGTGCAGTTCCACGCCGTCGAACCCGGCGCGCTCGGCCCGCTGGGCGGCGACGGCGAAGTCCTCGACCAGCCGAGCGACCTCGTCACCGGTCATCGCCCGCGCACCGGTGGCCTCGTCCTCGGACGGGCCCACCGGCTGCCCGACCAGTTCGCGCGGCGACCGGACCCCCGCGTGGTGCAGCTGCAGCGAGGCGAGCGAGCCGGCGTCCTTGACCGCGGCCGCGAGCCGGGTCAGCCCGGGCAGGTGCTCGTCGGAGAAGACGCCGAGCTGACCGGGGAAGCCCTGCCCGCCGGCCTGCACGTGCGCCGCGCAGGTCATCGTCAGCCCGTGCCCGCCGCGGGCCCGGAGCGCCAGCCAGTGCAGCTCCTCGTCGGAGAGCGTCCCGTCGGGGTGGCTCTGCGTGTTGGTCAGGGGGGCGAGCCACAGCCGGTTGGGCGCGGCCGGGCCGTGGGCCAGCGTCAGGGGCGCGAAGAGGTCGGACACCCGCTCGACATTACGGCGGGCCGCCACGGCTCCCCGACACCCCGCGGGGCGGCGGGGCGGACGGGGTGCCACCCGGGTGCCGGCGATCACGGCGCGTCGCCGGAAAACATCTGTCGAGCCTGCCCCGGTAGTCCCTAGCCTCCAGTGCGCAGGCGACCAGTTCTCATCCGACCAGTGCCCATCCGACCAGCGCCCATCCGATCAGCGCTCATCCGACCCTGGAGTTCCGGTGTCCTCCCTCCCCAGCCCGAACGGCCCCTCCCCCAGCGATCCGGCGGCCCGTGCGCGATCGCTCACCAAGGTGTACGGGGAGGGCGACACCCGGGTCGTGGCGCTGGACGGGGTGGACGTGGACTTCGGCCGCGGCCGGTTCACCGCGATCATGGGGCCGTCCGGCTCGGGCAAGTCGACGCTGATGCACTGCATGGCCGGGCTGGACTCGGTGACGCAGGGGCAGGCCTACATCGGCGACGTGGAGCTGACCACGCTCGACGACAAGGCGCTCACCGTGCTCCGGCGGGACCGGATCGGCTTCGTCTTCCAGGCCTACAACCTGCTGCCCACGCTGACCGCGCTGGAGAACATCACGCTGCCGATGGATATCGCCGGCCGCAAGCCCGACAAGCAGTGGCTCCAGCACGTCATCGACACCGTGGGCCTCGGGGACCGCCTCAACCACCGCCCCGGCGAGCTGTCCGGCGGGCAGCAGCAGCGGGTCGCGTGCGCCCGCGCGCTGGCCAGCCGTCCGGAGATCGTCTTCGCCGACGAGCCGACCGGGAACCTCGACTCCCGCAGCGGCGCCGACGTCCTGGACTTCCTCCGCCGCTCCGTGAGCGAGATGGGCCAGACGATCGTCATGGTGACCCACGACCCCTCGGCGGCCAGCTACTCCGACCGGGTCCTCTTCCTCGCCGACGGTCGGATCGTGGACGAGATGCACGAACCGACCGCCGACCGGGTGCTGGAGCGGATGAAGGCGTTCGACCGGACGGGCACCGACGTGGCCGGCGACGGGACGCGGGCAGGGGCGCGCTGACGTGTGGCGGACCACCTGGCGCAACCTGCTGGCGCACAAGCTGCGGCTGGCCCTGTCCGGGCTGGCGATCGTCCTCGGCGTGGCGTTCGTCGTCGGGACGCTGATCTTCACCGACACGCTCAGCAAGACCTTCAACGACCTGTTCGAGAGCACGTCGGCCGACGTCAACGTCACGCGGGCCACGGCCTTCGACCAGGGGCTGGCCGGCACCGGGGTCGGCGGCACCGCCACCTACGTCCCGGCTGATCTGGTCGACCGGATCGCCGACGTCGAGGGCGTGTCCGCCGTCGAGGGGTACGTCCAGGCCGAGGGCGTCTACATCATCGAGGACGACGGCGAGGTGCTGGACACCGGCGGGGCGCCGGGGCTCGGCATCAGCTGGGACACCGAGGAGTCGCTCTCCCCCCTCACGCTCATCGACGGGCGGGCGGCCACCGGGCCCGGCGAGGTCATGCTCGACACGAACGCCGTCGAGAAGACGGGCTACCAGGTGGGCGACACCGTCACACTCCTCACCCCGGGCCCCCGCATCGAGGCCGAACTCGTCGGCACCTTCAGGTTCGGCGAGGAGGGCGGCCTGGCCGGCGCCACGCTCACGGCGTTCGACACGGCCACGGCCCAGGAGCTGCTCACCGAACCTGGACAGTTCACGGCCATCGGCGTCGGCGCGGCAGAGGGGGTCGACCCGGGGGAACTGGCCGACCGGGTGGCCGCGGTGGTCGGTGACGACTACGAGGTGCGGACAGCGACCGAGCAGGCCGAGACCCTGGCCTCGGACTTCTCCGAGGCGCTGTCGTTCTTCAACATCTTCCTGCTGGTCTTCGCCGGGATCGCGCTGTTCGTCGGCACGTTCATCATCCTCAACACCTTCTCGATGCTGGTGGCCCAGCGGACCCAGGAGCTGGCGCTGCTGCGGGCCCTCGGCGCGAGCCGGGGCCAGGTGACCCGCTCGGTGCTGGGCGAGGCGCTGGCGGTGGGCATCGTCGGGGCGACGGCGGGGCTCGCCGCCGGCTACGGCATCGCCGCCGGGCTGCGCGCGCTGTTCGGCTCCTTCGGCCTGACCCTGGACGGCGAGCTCGTCTTCGCGCTGGACACGGTGCTCTGGGCGTACGTCGTCGGCGTCCTGGTGACGCTCGTCGCCGCGTACGTCCCAGCCCGGCGGGCCGCGCAGATGCCGCCGGTGGCCGCCATGCGCGACGACGTCGTCACCCAGCAGAAGGGGCTGCGCCGGCGCACCGCGGTCGGGATCGTGCTGACCCTCGCCGGCGGTGCGGCCCTGGTCGGCGGTTCCCTCTCCGACGACGGCAGCACGGCCGCCTCGCTCGTCGGGCTCGGCGCGCTCCTGCTCATCCTCGGCGCCACGGCGCTGAGCCCGGTGCTGGCGCGCCCGTTCCTCCAGGGGGTCGGGACGCTGCTCCCCCGGATCTGGGGCACGACCGGCCGGCTGGCCCGGGAGAACGCCGTCCGGAACCCGCGGCGCACCGCCGCCACGGCGTCGGCGCTCATGATCGGCCTGGCGCTGGTGAGCGCGTTCAGCGTCATCGGCGCCTCGACCAACGCCAGCATCGACAAGCTGATCGCGGGCTCGGTGCGCGCGGACTTCGTCGTCTCCAGCGCCGTCGGCCAGCCGTTCAGCCCCGACGTCGCGACCCAGCTCGCCGACGTCGACGACGTCGAGTCGGTCATGCAGCTGCGCTGGGGCCAGGCGCAACTGGACGGCCAGACCACCTTCCTCACCGCCGTCGACCCCGCCGGCCTGGACCGCAGCATCGACCTCACGTGGGTCGACGGCTCCGCCGAGGGTCTCGACGGGACCGGGGTGATCGTGGACGTGGCGACCGCCGACGGCCGGGGGTGGGAGGTGGGCGACACGGTCGACGTGCTCACCCTTGACGGCCGCGAGCAGGAGCTCACCGTCTCCGGCATCTACGAGTCCAACCAGGTCATCGGCTCCACCGTCGTCTCCCTGGACACCCTCGCCGGCGTCGGGGGAGTCCCGCTGGACCGTTTCCTGTTCGTGGGCGTCGCCGACGGCGCGGCCACGGCCGACGTGCGGTCCGACCTGGACGAGGTGCTCGCGGCGTACCCCATCGTCGAGCTCAAGGACCAGACGGAGTTCTCCGACGAGCAGAAGGGTCAGGTCGACCAGCTGCTGCTGCTCATCAACGCCATGCTGGTGCTCTCGGTGATCATCGCGGCGCTGGGGATCGTCAACACGCTCGCCATGTCGGTGATCGAGCGCACCCGGGAGATCGGGCTGCTGCGCGCGGTCGGGCTGAGCAGGGCGCAGCTGCGCCGGATGGTGCGGCTCGAGGCGGTGGTGATCTCGATCTACGGCGCGGTGCTGGGCCTGGTGCTCGGCACGCTGTTCGGCGTCGCGCTCGCCAGGGCGCTGGAGTCACAGGGCATCACCGACGTGGTCGTGCCGCTCGGGCGGATGCTGGTGTTCCTCGTCGTGGCGGCGATCATCGGCGTGCTCGCCGCGGTCGGGCCGGCGCGCAGGGCGGCGAAGCTCAAGGTCCTCGACGCCATCGCGCACGCCTGACCGGCGTACCGCGACGCGGAGCCTGGACCGGCGTCCCTGCCCGCTCCACAATGGGTCGCCCGTCAGGAGGCCCGCATGGATCTCGGCATCGACCTGGGTACCGCCAGCACGGTGGTGAGCGACGTCCGCCGCGGCATCGTGTTCGACGAGCCGAGCGTCCTGCTGCTGCGGGACGGTGGCGGCCGCCGTCCCCGCCTGCTGGCCGTGGGCCGGGAGGCGGCCGACCTGCTCGGTCGCTCCCCAGCCCGGTACACCGCCGCCCGCCCGGTGCACGACGGCGTCGTCACCGACCTGGAGACCGCCCGGCTCTACCTGCGGGCCGTGCTGGCCCGCGCGGGCCGGCACGTCTGGAGCCCGACCCGCGCCGTGCTCGGGGTGCCCGCCGACGCCACCGCGCTCGAGACCCGGGCCCTGGTCGAGGCGGCGGAAGAGGCGAACATCCGCCCGGTGACGGCGCTGGACGACGCCGTCGCGGGGGCCGTCGGCTGCGGCCTGGACCCGCTCGACCGGCGGGTGCACATGGTCGTCGACGTCGGCGGCGGGAAGTCCGACGCGGTGGCGTTCTGCTACGGCGGCGTCCTCACCCAGCGGACCAGCAAGCTGGGCGGCGACGAGATGACCGTCGCCGTCGCGCGCTACCTGCGCGAGGAGCACTCGCTGCTCGTCGGCGAACTGGAGGCCGAGCGGGTGAAGACCTGTCCGACGCCGGACGAGAGCGAGCCGCTCGTGGTGCACGGGCGGGACGGCGCCTCCGGCCGTCCGCGCCTGGTCACCCTGCAGGCGACCGAGGTCGCCACCGCGGTGCGGCCGGTCGTCACCGAGATCGTCCGGGCGCTGTCGGGCACCCTCGACGACCTGCCGCCGCAGGCGCTCGCCGACGTGCTGGCCGAGGGCGTGCTGCTGTTCGGCGGGGGATCCCTGGTCCACGGGCTCCCCGGTCTGCTGGAGCGCGAGCTCGGGCTGCCGGTCAAGCTGGCCGAGGAGCCGCTGACCTGCGTGGCCGAGGGCGCCGCCCGCGCGCTCCGCAACCGCCCGCTGCTCTCGGCGTACCGCCGGAACTGACGGTCAGGGGCCGGGCACGGGGCCGGTGGCCAGGATCCCGTCCCGGTGGGCGTAGAAGTGGTGCAGGGCGTCGTCCACGACGGCGGTGGCGCTGTTGGCCCCCCTGCCGGGGCCCTGCACCAGGGCGGTCATCACGATCTCCGGTGCGTCCATCGGTGCGACGGCCGACATCCAGTTGTCGTACTCGTCGGCGCGCAGCCCGCCGTCCTGCGCCGTCCCGGTCTTGGCCCCGGCGGGGACGGGGAGGTCGGCGAGCCGGCCGGCGGTCCCGGCCGTGACGGCCGCCCGCATGCCGGCGCGCACCGGCCCCAGGTCGGCGGTGAACGGCAGCGGCCGCGGGGGTGGCGCGAGCAGGCCGGTGTGACCGCCCGGTCCCGTGCCGACCGCCAGGCCCAGCCGCGGGGTGACCAGCTGTCCCGTCGCGACGGCCGCGGTCCACAGCGCGTTCTGCAGCGGGGTGACCTGCAGGTCTCCCTGTCCGATGCCCAGGATGACCGTGGACCCGCCGTACCAGGCCCGCCCCTCGGCCTCGGCGGCCTGCGGCGTGCCGATGCGGCCGGCGGACTCGCCGGGGAGGTCGATGCCGGTCCGGGCCGCCACGCCGAGCGCGCGGGCGGTGTCGATGAGCCGGTCGGCGCCGAGCGCGACGGCGAGCTTGTAGAAGTAGACGTCGTTCGAGACGGCGATCGACTCCACCAGGTCCATCGGTCCCATGGGGCGCCAGTTGCCGAACGAGTGCCCGCCGTAGAGGAAGGCGGCCCCGGTCGGGATGACCTGGTCCGGCGCGTAGATCCCGTGGACCTGGTTCGCCGCGGCCGTCACGAGCTTGAAGGTGGAGCCGGGCGGCGCGACGGCCTGGGTGACGTGCTCGAGCATGGGCGATCCGGGCGCGCCGGCCAGGGCCCGCAGGGCGGCGCCGTCCACGGGTGGGCCGTAGACGTTGTTGTCGAACGACGGCGCGCTGACCAGGGCGAGGACCTGACCCGACCGGGGGTCCATCGCGACGGCGGCACCGATCTTCCCGGCCGGCCTGGGCTGCGCGGCCAGGGCGACGGCCAGGCCGGTGGCGAGCCGGCGTTGCAGGCCCAGGTCGAGCGAGAGGCGCAGGTCGGCCCCGCGCACCGGCGGGTGGTGCTCGCCGAGCGCCACCGGGACGCCCCGTGGGTCGACGTACAGGCACTGCCGCCCGTTGATGCCGCGCAGGACGGCGTCGTACTGCTGCTCGATCCCGGCGCGGCCGACGACCTCGCCGTTCGGCAGCCCCGGCCAGCGCTCCTCGTCCTCGGGCGTCGCGACGCCGACGAAGCCGAGCGCCGGCCCGAGCAGCGCGCCCTCCGGGTAGGTGCGGCGCGGCTCGGGGACCACGACGACGCCGGGGATGCCGGCCGCGGTGACCGCCTCGGAGAACGCGCGCGGGAGATCGGCCACCGGCAGGGCGAGCGTGGTCTCCTCCGCGGCCGCCAGCTGGGCGTGCAGGTCCGGGGCCGGCCGGCCGGTGAGCTGGGCCAGCCGGTCGACGTCGGCGGGCCGGGTGCGCAGCAGCGCGGGCACGACGAGCACCCGGTCGACGCCGGCACCCAGCTCCGCGGCGTCCACGGCCAGCGGGACGTCGTGCCGGTCGGTGATCTGCCCCCGGGGCGCCGGCAGCCGGAAGCACCGGGTCATCTGCTGGTCGCCGACGGCTTCGAGGGCCTCCCCCTGCGTCTCCTGCAGCCGCCAGCCGTAGACCCCGAAGGACACCAGCAGCGCCGACAGCCCGGCGGCGACGAGCCGGACCAGTCGTGGCCGCGGATTCCGCCGAGCCGGCGGCGCCCAGAGCCGGCGGCGCGCCCCGTCCCGGCGGACGGCCAGCACCACGCCCAGCGCGGCCAGGTGCACGACCAGTGCGGTGCCGCCGTAGCTCAGCAGCGGGAAGGGGACCCCGGCCAGCGGGAGCAGCCCGAGGTTGGCGCCCACCGAGACGACCGTCTCGACCCCGAGGAGGAGCGCCAGCCCGCCGGCGACCAGCGCCCCGTGCGGCGTGCGGGAGGCCCGGCTGGCCATCGCAAGGCGCCACACGAGCAGCAGCGCGGCGAGCACCACGCCCGCACCGGCGACCAGCCCCCATTGCCCGACCAGGCTGGCCAGCGCGAGGTCGGTGTCCCGCTCGGGCAGGTACTGCGCCCGCAGGAGCCGCAACGGGTCCTCGGTGCGGCCGAACAGCCCGCCGGAGCCGAGCGCGATGTGTGCCTGCCGGAGCGCCCAGCCCGAGCCGGTCGGCGACTCGTGGGCGCCGACCAGGAAGGTGCCCAGCCGCTCCACCTGGTAGGGCCGCAGCAGGCTGATGAGCAGGGGCGCGGAGACGGCCGCCGCCGCGCCGAGGGGCAGCAGGAAGCGGGCGGGGATCCGGCCGAGGAGCAGCATGCCGGCGGCCAGGACCGTCAGCAGCAGCGTCGTGCTGAGGTCCGGCTGCATGAGGGTGAGCCCGATGGGGACGACGGCGAGCAGCAGGGCGAGCCAGAACCGCTGCCACGCCGGCCGACCGGAACCCAGCACGGCGGCGAGCACCAGCAGCATGCCGAGCTTGGCGAGCTCGGAGGGCTGGAAGGTCAGCGGGCCGACGGCGAACCAGCGCGTGGCCCCGTTCGCGGACAGGCCGGCGGCGAGGACGCCCACGAGGAGCAGGACGGCTCCTCCGTAGGCGAGCCAGGCGAGGACGCCGAGGTAGCGGACGCGCACCCGCCAGAAGGCCACCAGTGCCAGCACTCCCCCACCGGCGATGAGCGCCTGGCGGGCGGCCAGCTCGGAGGCGCCGATCAGGTGGAGGTTGGCGACCCCGAGCCCGACGAGCGCGACGGCGGCGACCACCGCGAGCAGGTCGAAGACGGCCGCCCGCCGGTTCCGGCGCTGCTCACGCGTGCGCCGGCGCAGTCCGGACCGTCTCGTCCGGGGTCGTCCCGGGGCCTCGCGCGCCATCTCCCCTCCCTCGCCGGTCGGTCACCCGGTCGGCCCGGGCGGCGAGCAGGTCCCCGTCGTCACCGGCGCGGAGGCGGCCACCGCGGGGGCGTCGGTCACGGCGAACACCGCGGCGGCCGCGACGGCCGGGAGCTGGACGAGGCCGACGACGGTCCCCGAGTCGGCGTGCGGCGGCACGGTGACGCTCCCGCCCGGCGCCGTCGCCGCCTCGCCGGTGCACGCGTCCACGACGCGGTAGGACCACGTCACCTCCTGCGGGGCCGCCGCGGGCACGACCCGCACCAGCACGCGGACCGAGCACAGCGCTCCCGGCGTGCAGCGCGCCAGCGGCCGCAGGTCCACGCCGGTCACGGCGCCGGCCGCCGGGGGCGCCGGTGGCGGCGGCGGTGGGACCTCGCCGGCGACCTCTCCGCCGTCCTCGCCGCCGTCCTGCTCGCGGCCGGCGTCCAGGAGGAGATGCAGGTCGCGGGTGATGTCGTCCCCCAGCAGCGCGACCCCCGAGGCCACGACGGTCCCGAGGACGGCGATCGAGACGAGCCAGGCACCGACCCGGCGTCCCGCCGAGCGCCTCCGCCGGGCGGGAACCTCCTCCGTGGCCGTACGCGACGACAGCGTCCTGCCGCTCGCGGCGCGGGGCGCTCGCCCGGTCATCTCGCCGACGGCGCGCGCGAGCGCGCCGAGTTCGGCCCGGATCACCGGGCCGTCGAGCTCCGCGGCCGCCTCCTGCAGCCTCCTGGCGGCGACGGCGAGGCTGCCCGTCCCCAGGTCGAGGACGGCCCGGTCCAGGTGGGCCAGGTACCGCTCGGCATCGGCTGCGGCACCGGGCAGCCGGGCAGCGGCCGCCACGTCGCCGAGGACGGCGGCGACGGGGCGGCCGGAATCCGGGCGGCCGGACCGGGCCACCACCGTGCCCTCGCCGGTCACGACGGCGTCGATGACGACCTGCTCGATGCCGGCGTCGCCCACGGGGCGCCGCGCGGCAGCGGCCAGCACGCCGGCGCCCACCTCGAGCGCCTGGGCGGCCGAGAGACGGGCGAGGGCGAGCAGCCGGTCCAGCGCGACCCCGGAGGCGCTCGGCGACGGCCCACCGGCGGGCTGCTCCTCGCCCAGCGCCGGGAGCGGACCGTCCCGGAGATCGTCGGTC
Source organism: Blastococcus sp. CCUG 61487 (assembly GCF_005222955.1). GTDB lineage: Bacteria > Actinomycetota > Actinomycetes > Mycobacteriales > Geodermatophilaceae > Blastococcus. The sequence goes on from NZ_LWUA01000052.1 coordinate 11,565, forward strand.
CGCGGGGTGGTCAGGTCCTCCATCGACCGTCACCCCCGCCGGCTGCCGCCCGGGCGTCCTCCCCCCATGACCCGAGAAGCAGATGCTGAGCCTCCCGGGGCGCGCTGTCACGGGGTTCGCGCGCGGTCCGGTCCCGCGTCAGGACGACGAGGTCCGGACGAAGCGTCCGTCGTGCAGCCGCCAGCGCACCGTGAAGGGGATCGACGGCCCGTCGGCGCGGGAGTCCTGCGGCCCGTACGCGAGCATCCGCGCGACGATCTCGCCGTCGTCCATCGCCAGGCCGTCGGGGTCGTACAGCGGTGGCAGGAGCGCGTCGCCCTGCAGCGTGCTCGAGCTCGGCAGGGTGCCCAGGGCACGTCCGGACGACGAGAGGACCACGACCTCCTGCAGGATGCCGTTCGAGGGTTGCGGCGAGCACTCGAGCAGCACCGCGGTCTCGGCGCCGCGCTCGCCGTCGACGTCCCCGTGGGCGGTGGAGACGACCGTGACCTCGTAGTGGTCGTAGTACGGCGGGCTGCTGCCGTCGGCGGGTACCCGGGCCCGACCGTCGACCACGGTCGCGCGGAACCCGTCCGGCGCGACGCCGTCGCACGTGACGGTGTAGGCGGTGTTGCGCCAATCCGTGTCCGCGGCGGGCGGCTCGCGTGCGCCGCCGTCGGAACCGCACCCGGTGAGGAGGACGGCGAGCAGGCCGGTGGTCGCGCCGCAGCGGCGCAGCCCCGATCCGCGGAGCTCGAGCGACAGGGACATCGGCGTCACCTCGCCTGCGACGCGTCGGACCGGAACGCCACCGTGCCGGGAACCGAAGGGTCCCACCGGCCGGGGTCCGGGGGCGGTCGGGCGGCGGGCGGGCGGCCTCGTGCGGGAGACGACGGGCGTGCCGGTTCGCGGACGAGCCGACCGAGCGCGGACGGTGACCGCACCGGCCCGCCGCACGACGGCAACCGATCCCATGGTGGCCGTGGCCGCCGGCGACGACACTGATCGGCGCCGGGTCTCCGTGGACCGGTGAGGAGCTGGTGACGTGGGTGTGACGGTTCCGCTGCAGCGCGGCGAGTCGGAGCTGGGCCCGGCCCTCGGCGGCGCGCGTCCCCGTGTCGAGCGCTACTCGATCGACCTGGTGCGGGTGCTGCTCGGCGCGGCGGTGCTCGGACTGGGCTTCCTGGTCGCCCAGCGCGGCGAGCTGCCGGTGTTCGAGCGGGACCTGTTCCAGCTGATCAACGGGCTCCCGGCCGGGGCGTTCCCGGTGGTCTGGGTGGTCATGCAGCTGGGCAACGTCGTCGCCGTCCCGGTGGTCGCGCTGGCCGCGCTCCTGACGCGGCGGGTCCGGCTGGCCCGGGACCTGCTCGTCTCCGGCGCGCTCGCCTACGTCGCCGCCGACCTGGTCAAGCACGTGGTGCGGCGGGAGCGCCCCGGCGGCTTCGCCGTCGAGGTGAACTTCCCCGAGGGACCTGTCACCGGGCTGGGCTTCATCTCCGGGCACACCGCGGTCGCCGCCGCCCTGGCCACGGCCGCCGTGCCGTACCTGTCCCGCCGTGCCCGCCGCGCGGTGTGGGTGCTCGCCTGGACCGTCGGGCTGGCGCGCATCTACGTCGGCGCCCACCTGCCGCTGGACGTCGTCGGGGGCGTCGCGGTGGGCTGGGCCATCGGCTCCCTGGTGCACTGGGTCTTCGGGGTGCCGCGGCCGCAGATCGCGCCCGCCCGGGTCGCGGGGATCCTCCAGCGCCTGGGGTTCGCGGTCCGCGACCTCCGCCCGGCCCCCGTCGCCGCCCGCAGCGCGCACCCCTTCGCGGGCACCGACGCCGAGGGACGACGGCTGTACGTCAAGTACCTGGAGCCGGACCGGTACGAGCGCGACTGGCTGTACCGGCTCTACCGGCTGCTGGCGGTCCGGGACGTCAAGGACGCCGACGCCGTGGCCCCCCTGGGCCAGCAGGCCGAGCACGAGGCGGTCGCGGCCATGACCGCGCGGGAGCGCGGGGTGCGCACGCCGCGCGTCCTCCTGGCCCGCGGGGGGAACCGGGACGCCGTCGTCGTGCAGGAGTTCGTCGCCGGCCGGCCGCTCGACCGGCTGCCGCCCGGTGCGCTGACACGGGACCTGCTCGACGCGACGTGGGAGCAGGTCGCGGTCTTGCGCCGCGCCCGCGTCGCGCACCACGACCTCGTGGCCGCCAACGTACTGGTGGACGACGCCGGCCGGCCGTGGATCGTCGACTTCGGCAACGCCCTCACCGGTGCCGACGACGACGCCCTGGCCCTCGACGTCGCCGAGTTGATGGCATCGCTGGCGCTCCTGACCGACGCCGCGCAGGTGGTGGCCGCCGCGGTCGAGCGGCTCGGCCGGGACGCGGTCGCGGTCGCGCTGCCCGCGCTGGCTCCGCTCGGCCTGTCCGCGGCGACCCGGGCGGGCCTGCGCGAGCACCCGGACCGGCTCGCGCTGCTGCGCGCCGAGGTGCGCCTCCGACTGGAGCTGCCCGATCCCGCCCGCCCGGAGTTCCCCCCCGCCGGGCTGCCCGCCCGGCTGTGCGTGACGGCCGGCTCGCTGCTCGCCCTCCTCGGCGTCCCGCTGCTGGCCGGGGTCGGCCCCCTGGTGGAGTCCGTCGAGCGCGGGGGCTGGCGCTGGCTGGGCGGCGCGGTCGCGCTCGCCGTCGTGGCCCGGGTGGCGGTGGCGGCCGCCGCGATGCAGACGGTGGAGCGCCGGATCGCCCTCGGCCGGACCGACGGCGCGCTGATGGTGGCTGACATCGCCTCCCTGCTGCACGGCCACGACGGCCGGCGGCGTGCCTCGGCCCGCTTCCTGGAGCGTGCCGGGGTGCTACCGGAGTCCGCGCGGGCCGCGTCGACCCGGTTCACCGCGGGGTCGGTCGTCGCCGCTGTCGTCGTCGCGCTGGTCACCTCCGTGTGGGCCCTGGTGGAGGCCCGGCTCACCGGCTGGCGGGTGCCGGAGGCGCTGCTGCGGACGGTCGCGCTCGGCCTGACCGCCTGGGCCCTCGTCCTCACCGGCCAGTGGCTGGCACGGTCGCGTGCCGGATCGGGGTCACGCGTGCCCCGCGCCGGCGTCGGTCCGGCGCTCCGCGAGTTCTGCACGCCGGGCGATGCCCCGGGCACGCGGTCGCGGCGGATCGCCCAGCTCGGTTGGGCGATCGTCGGCGTCTTCCTCGAGGCGTCGGTCCTGGCCGCCGCGCTGCACGGGGTGGGCGGGCGGGTTCCGCTGCTCGCCACCGCCGCGGTCTACGGCGTCCTGCACCTGCTGTGGTCGGTCGTGCCCGCGACCAGCGCTCCCGGTGCGGCTGAGGTCGCCCTGCTGCTGGGGCTCACCGCTCTGGGGGCGCCGCTGGCCGCCGCCTGCGCCGCCGTCCTGGTGTTCCGGGTGCTCACCTTCTGGCTGCCCGCGGCCATCGGCGCCGTGCTGACCACCAGGTTCGAGTACCGCTCCGGGCTGTGACGTCGATGTCCGGCCGCCGGCTGCTCGGGTCGCGCCGGCCGATCGACGTCGTCATCGCGGTGGGCGGTGCCGCGGTCACCGCGGCGTGCGCGATCGCCGTGTCCGGCGGCACGGTCGGCCGGCTCGAGCGCGGCGCGTTCGCGGCACTCAACGGCGCCGGCGAGGGGTGGCGCTGGCCGCTGTGGGGGTTCCAGCTGCAGGGCGTGCTGGCGATGCCGCTGCTGGTGGCCGCCGGAGCGCTGGCGCTGCGCCGCCCGCGGCTCGCGGCGGCCCTCGTGCTGCTGGTGCCGCTCAAGCTCGTCGTGGAGCGGGAGCTGCTCAAGGACCTGGTCCACCGGGAGCGCCCCGGGACGACGATCCCCGGCGCCGTGCTCCGCGACGTCCCGGCATCCGGCGACTCGTTCCCCTCCGGGCACGCGATCGTCGCGTTCGGCATCGCGGTCCTGCTGCTGCCGTACCTGACGCGCCGGTGGGCCGCCCTGGTGCTCGCCCTCGCCGTCCTCAACTCCGTCGCGCGGGTCTACCTCGGCGGCCATGCACCCCTGGACGTGATCGGCGGGGCGGGAGCGGGTGCGGCGATCGGCGCTCTCCTCACCCTCGTCCTCGGCGTGACGTCACCCCCGGAGCGCGGCAGGACGGGGGCCGGCCGGGTGCTGACGCGCTGACCTGGTGGCGCGATGCCGGCCGCCCGACCGGCGGAACGGCCCGCGACGGCCCGCGACGGCCCGCGACGGCCCGCGACGGCCGAGGCTGTGGGAGGTTGCCGGTGCCGCCGCGCGGACCGTCCGCTCGGCAGGCCCGGCCGAGAGGAGACCGACGTGTCACGCCCCCCGCTCCCGCCGTTCACCCGCGAGACCGCCGTCCAGAAGGTGCGGATGGCCGAGGACGCCTGGAACACCCGGGACCCCGAGAAGGTCGCCGGCGCCTACACGAGCGACTCCCGGTGGCGGAACCGCGCCGAGTTCCCGACCGGGCGCGAGGAGATCGTCGCCTTCCTGACCCGCAAGTGGGCCCGCGAACTCGACTACCGGCTGATCAAGGAGCTGTGGGCCACCGACGGCGACCGGATCGCGGTGCGCTTCGCCTACGAGTGGCACGACGACTCCGGCAACTGGTTCCGCTCCTACGGCAACGAGAACTGGGAGTTCGACGAGCACGGGCTGATGCGCCGCCGGCACGCCAGCATCAACGACCTGCGCATCGACGAGGCCGACCGGCTCTTCCACTGGCCGCAGGGCCCGCGCCCCGACGACCACCCGGGCCTGACCGACCTCGAGCTGTGAGCGGTCCGCCGCGGTTCAGCCGCGCGCCTGGGCCTCGCGGGTCCGGGACGGCACCTTGGTGATCAAGGTGAGCGCCACCGCGGCCAGCCCGATGATGCCCATCACCGTGTAGCCGAGGGTGTAGTTCTCGTCCCCGCCGATGAGGCTGGAGATGAGGATCGGGCCGAGCACCCCGCCCAGGCTCCAGCCGATCAGCATCAGGCCGTAGATCGCCCCGGCGTACTTCACCCCGAAGTAGTCGCCGGCCGTGGCCGGCATGGTGCCGAACCCGCCGCCGTAGCAGAGGTAGATCACCGCGGCGAGGACGAAGAACAGCGCCGCGTTCGAGGCGTGCGGCAGCAGCAGGAGGCAGGCGCCCTGCAGCCCGAGCATCGCGGCGAAGGCGGGCATCCGGCCGATGAAGTCCGACGCCGCCGCCCAGACGATCCGGCCGCCGCCGTTGAACACCGCGAGGACACCGACGACGGTGGCCGCTCCCGCTGCGGTGTACCCGGCGATGTCCTCGGCGCTGGCGGCTGCCTGCGAGATCAGCGCGATGCCGACGGCGACGTTGAGCGTGAGGATCGCGGTGAGCAGGTACCACTGCGGCGTCCGCAGGGCCTCGGCCTCGGTGTAGCTGTTGTCGGCCGCGGCGCCGCTGGAGTCGGTCACCGGCTCGTACCCGGGGACGACGTAGCCGGCGGGCGGGTTCTTGAAGAAGGACGCGCCGACCAGGGACATCACCAGGTAGGCGATGCCGAGCGGGAGGAACGCCGACGTCGGCTGGTCCGGGTCGTTGTCGATCAGCCACTGGGCCACCGGGGAGGTGAGCACCGCGCCGAAGCCGAAGCCCCCGACGGCCAGGCCGGTGATCAGCCCGCGCTTGTCGGGGAACCACTTGAGCAGCATCGCGATCGGCACGATGTAGGCGAAGCCGAGGCCGAACCCGCTGATGACTCCGTATCCGAGGACGATCAACCACAGCTGGTCGCCGCTGGTGGCGAAGGAGGCCAGGACGACGCCGACGGCGTAGACGATCCCGCCGACGAGGGCCACGATGCGCGGGCCGCGCTGGTCCTGGATCCGCCCGCCGAGGTAGCTGCCGATGAAGATCATCCCGATGGTGACCGTGAAGGGCAGCGAGGCCTCCACCGTGCTCAGCTGGAACTCCGGGGCGTCCTGCAGCGCCTTCGCGAAGACGCTCCACGCGTAGACCGCCCCGATGGAGAACTGGAGCAGCAGCGCGGCTGCGACCAGGACCCACCTGGTGGAGCCCGGAGTCGTCCGGGTGTCGTCCTGCGCCTGCGCCATCGTGTGTCCCTCCGCAGCAGCGTGCGCCGGCTGACCGGCGCCCGGGTCTGGCCTGGTACCGACCGCGCCCCCCGAACAGCGGCACGACGGCGTACCTCGGTCTGTGCCGGAGTATGGCGCGGGTCACAGCGCCCCGCACCCGCAACGGAACGGCAGCGGTACGGGATGCGCGGTACGGGATGCGGGGTGCCGATGGACCGTCCCGACCACGGGTAGGGCAGGCTCGGTCCTGACCGGCCGGAGCTCGCGGAGGCGCAGCTCACCGGCCCACGGCACGGGCGCCTCGAGCGGCGTCCCCGCACCGACGGAGGTAGGCGATGACGGAGTCCCGGACGTCCGCGGCCGGACGGGTGGTGGTCGGCGTCGACGGCTCGGAGTCGTCGCTGGGGGCCGCCGTGTACGCGGCGGGGGTGGCCCGACGTCGTGAGGTGGGGCTGCTGGTGGTGCACGCGACCCCGTGGCGGGGGGTCGACGACGCGCTGCCGATGACCGACCCGGACATTCGGGCCGAGTACGACGAGAGCGCCACGACGCTGGTGCGATCGGCGGCGGATACCGTGCGCGAGACGACCGGCCTCGACGACGTGACCGCCGAGGTGATCCAGGACCACCCGGTCGACGCGCTGGTCGCGCTCTCGGCCACGGCGTCGGTGCTGGTGATCGGCCGTCGCGGCCTGGGCGGGGTGCCCGGCCTCCTCCTCGGTTCCACCGCCGGCGCCGTGGTGCAGCGCTCGGACTGCCCCGTGATCGCGTTGCCTGACGAGCCCGCGGCCGACGACCTGGACCGCCGGCCGGTGGTCGTCGGGGTCGAGGGACGCGAGGGCGACGGGGAGGTGCTCGCCTTCGCCGTCACCGAGGCGCGGGCCCGCGGCACCGAGCTGGTCGCCGTCCACGCCTGGCGCGAGGTCGGCATGGAGGCCGCGCTGGGCGGCTTCGGCCCGTACGTGGACTGGACCACCGTCGAGGCGAAGGCGCAGCAGCTGCTGTCCGAGGCGGTCGCCCGCTGGGGCACCGAGGCAGCGGACGTGGTGATCAGGGAGACGGTGGCGCGCGACCGTGCCACGCCGGCCCTGCTCACCGCCTCCGAGACCGCCGGCGTGCTCGTCGTCGGGCACCGGCACCGCGGCCGGCTGGCCCGGCTGGGCTCGACCATGCACGGCGTGCTCCACCGGGCGTCCTGCCCGGTCGCCGTCGTCCCGCTGCAGCAGTGACGCCGTCCGTCGTACGCGTCCGTACCGAGGAGGAACCCGCCCGTGAGCACCGAGACCGCCGGCCCCACGCCCGAGCCCCAGCCCCAGCCCCAGCCCGGCAGCATCGTCGTGGGGGTGGACGGCTCCGCGCACTCCGCGCAGGCCCTGCTATGGGCCGTCGGCCAGGCGCGGCTCACCGGCCAGCAGGTGCAGGCCGTCACCACCTGGCAGGTGCCGGTGAGCTGGGGTGAGGCGGCTGCCGTCATCGGGACCGTCGACTGGGAGGAGGCCGCACGGGAGACGCTCGCGGCCACCGTCGCGGACGTCGTGCCCGCCGCGGACGCCGACCGGGTCGTGCAGCGGGTGCTGATGGGCCATCCCGCGCACACCCTGCTGGAGGTCGCCGACGGCGCCGCGCTGCTCGTCGTCGGCAGCCGGGGCCGCGGGGGCTTCGCCGGGCTGCTGCTGGGTTCGGTGAGCCAGCACGTCATCTCCAGCGCCACCTGCCCGGTCGTGGTGATCCGCGCCCAGGACTGAGGCCGCGCGGGCCGGAGCACTGGCGCGGGACGGGCCCGAGGCGGACCATCGGGGCACGGCACCAGCGCACCCTCCGAAGGAGGCCGATCATGTCGGCTCCGACCCCCCGCCGCTCCGCCGAGCGCGCCCCCTCCCCCGTCGAGATGACCCTCGCCGAGAAGCTCGCGTGCGAGTGGGAGGCCCGCCACGACGTCGTCGCCCGTGGGCGGGTGGGCGACGCCGCCCCGCTCCAGCACTACCTCTCCCATGCCCGCTGCGAGGACGCCCGGCGCGCGCCCACCCCGGCCCGATCCCCTGCCGCCCGGCGGCGGGACGAGGCACGCCTCGGTGAGATCTCCCCCGCCCTGCGGCACTGGCTGCGGTGGGGCGAGGACGCCGGGGCCTAGCGCCCGTGCTGCCGACGCCGACGGCCGCTGGTTGACTGGCGCCATGGTCTCGCCCCTGCCGGAACCGCACCGGGAGATCGACCCCGAGGAGCCGGTTCCCGACGACCCCGGTGAGCTGCTGCCCGGCTCCCCGGTGGAGCTCCCACCGCCCCCCATCGAGCCGACACCGGACGACCCGGGTGGCGACCCCGGCGGCGTGCCCGAGCCGGCCTGAGTCAGCGAGGGCCGGGCGGGTCCGCCTGCCGGGCCACGCCCCGGCGGATCGCGTCGCGCGCCGCCTCGGGCTCCAGGCCGGACTCCACCAGCAGGGCCAGCGTGTGCTGGCCGAGCGCGGGGACGTCGCCCATCGCGGCCTCGACGTCGGCGAACGTCGCCGGCGGGAGCAGCGCCTGGGCCGGCGCGTGCTCGGTGCCGACCGTCCGCCACCGCTCCCGGGCCTTCAACTGCGGGTGGTCGACCACCTGGGCGACGTCCTTGATCTGCGCGGCGGGGATGCCGGCGGCGGCCAGGCGGGCGTCGAGGTCGGCGGTCTTCCAGCGGGCCGTCCGCACCGTGACCTCGGCGTCGCACAGCTCCCGGTTCCGCACCCGCTGGACGTTGGTGGCGAACCGCGGGTCGTCGGCGAGTTCGGGCGCGCCGAGCACGTCGGTGACCAGGGTCCGCCAGCCGCTGTCGTTCTGGACGCCGATGAGGACCTGCCCGTCCTCGGTGGGATAGGCGTCGTACGGCGCGATCGCCGCGTGCCCCAGGCCCATCCGGGGTGGCTGGCTGCCGGTGTGCATCTGCGTGTACAGCGCATGCCCCAGCCACTCGACGGTGGCCTCGAGCATCGTCACCTCGACGGCCGCCCCCTCCCCCGTGCGCGCCCGGCGGACCAGGGCGGCCAGGACCGCCTGGGCGCAGTACATGCCCGACGCGATGTCCGCCGTCGGGATGCCGGTCTTCACCGGCGTCTCAGGGGTGCCGGTGATCGAGATGAGCCCGGACTCGGCCTGGATGAGCATGTCGTAGGACTTGCGGTCGGCCAGCGGGCCACCGGGACCGAAGCCGGACATGTCGACGACGACGAGCTCCGGGTGGTCCCGGCGCAGCTCCTCGGCGCCGAGCCCCAGCCGCGCCGCCGCTCCGGGCGCGAGGTTCTGCACGAAGACGTCGGCGGCGTCGACCAGCCGCCGGACGACGGCGCGGCCCTCCGCGGTCTTCAGGTCGACGGCGAGGGACTCCTTGCCCCGGTTGAGCCAGACGAAGTGCGCGCCGGTGCCGTGCACGACGTGGTCGTACTCGCGCGCGAAGTCGCCCCCGTCGACCTTCTCGACCTTGATGACGCGGGCACCGAGGTCGGCGAGGTTGCGGGTGGCCAGCGGCGCAGCCACCGCCTGCTCGAGGGCGACGACGGTGACGCCGTCCAGGGGGAGCGAGGACATGGGACGCAACGTAGCGACCCACGGTCCGGTGTCCGGCGTCAGGCCGCCTGCACCGAGCGGCGGGAGAAGCCGACGGAGTAGCCCTCGACGGTGGTGACCACCGGGGCGGTGGGGTCGGTGGCGGCGCCCAGCGTGACGAACAGCGGCGTGAAGTGCTCCACCGTCGGGTGCGCGTAGGGCATGCCCGGCGCCCGGGAGCGGAAGGAGGCCAGCTCGTCGACGTCGCCGCGGGCCAGCGCGTCGGCCGCCCAGGCGTCGAAGTCCGACGACCAGCCGGGCACCCGGTTCTCGGTGAACATCTCCCGGGTGAGGAACGGCAGCCCGTGGGTCATGTGGCCGGAGCCCACGACCAGCACGCCCTGCTCGCGCAGCGGACGCAGCCGCCGGCCGAGCGCCAGGAGGGCGTCGGGGTCGTCGGTGGGCAGGCTCAGCTGCAGCACCGGGATGTCCGCCGCCGGGTACATGATCTTCAACGGCACCCAGGCGCCGTGGTCCAGGCCGCGGCGGGTGTGCTCGTGCACGTCCGCGGTGTCGGGCATCAGGCCGGCCACCTGGCGGGCGAGGTCGCCGGCGTCGGGGGTGTCGTACCTGAACGTGTAGTACAGCGGGTCGAAGCCGCCGAAGTCGTAGACCAGCTCGTCGGGGCGGGCGGCGCTCAGCGACAGGGGCGCGGACTCCCAATGGGCCGACACGACCAGGATGGCCTTCGGCTTGGGCAGCTCCCGCGCCCAGTCGTGCAGCGGGGAGAGCCACTCGTCGTCCTCGAACGGCAACGGCCCGCCGCCGTGGGAGATGTAGAGAGTGGGCAGCGGCCCGTCGTCCGGCGTCCAGAGCCGGTGCGGCGCGGCGGCCTCGGCGGCCGCGGCACGTCGGAGGTGCTCCGCGAACGGGTGCCGGTCCGGGATGCGGGCGTCGGCGAGCGCGGTGGTGGAGGCGGGCGTGGTCATGCGGACTCCCTCGTCGGCGGCCGTCGCGCCGCCGGGCCTGGCGGTCGATCGGCACTCGCGAGGATCAAGTTACTTGATCGTTCAAGTATTCCGTCTGCTCGAGGTGCGCGGTCTCGTCCAGTGTCAGCACCGCCCGGTTGGCGAAGAAGTCGTCCTGCTCCAGGACGGTGATCCCGCCGCTGCGCGCCCGGAGGTTGACCAGCCCCGCCGCGTCCAAGGGCATCCCGATCCAGGCGGCGACGACGAACGTGAGCGCGAAGCCGTGGGTGACGACGACGTGGTGGGCGGCGGGGTCGGCCAGGATCTCCGCCACGGCGGCGTAGACGCGGGCCGCGAACTGCGCCTTGGTCTCGGCTCCCGCGATGCCCTCGTCGTGGTGCAGCCGGTCGCCGTCCGGCGGCGGGGGCACGAAGACCGCGTCGAGCTCCCCCTGCGGCCGCCCTTCGAGCACGCCGTAGGACTTCTCCCGCAGCGCGGGCAGCAGGGTGGGGCGCACCCCGAGCCGCGCGCCGACCACCTCGGCCGTCTGCGCGGCCCGGGCGAGGTCGGAGGTCCAGAGCCGGACGTCGGCGTCCGCGGGGACGTGCTGCCGCACGCGCGCGGCGATGGCGGCGGCCTGCCGGCGGCCGCGATCGGTGAGCTCGGAGTCGAACCAGCCGCCGACGAGGCCGGCGACGTGGTGGGTCGCCTCGGGATGGGTGACGACGACGATCCGGCGCACGCGCCCTCCTCCGCTCGGGGATCCGGTGCCGATGGGACCACGACGGGCGGACCCGCCGCGACCCCCGGGCGGAACCGGCTCCGACTGCCGACCACCGGCAAGGTCGGGCCACCTCAGGTCACCGGCCGACGCCGTGGTGGCCGCCGCCGCGCTCGTCCACCCTGGACGGGACCGCAGCACGAAGGAGGAGGCACTCGATGGGTGACAAGTCCCCCGGACGCTCGACGAAGAAGGCCGGGAAGTCGATCAAGGAGAAGCGCGCCGAGCGCCGGGCCCGCGCCAGCGGCTCCGGCTCGGTCGAGGAGCTGACGTCCCGCAAGAAGAGCTGACGAGCTCTCCCCGGCCCCCGCTGGACCCCGTTCTCCCGGGGTCGCGGGGGCCGGGTCGTCTCCGCACCCGGCAGGATCCGCGCACGGCCGACTTGACGCTGCCGACGTCCGGCAAGGATGGTCGTCCCGTGCGCGGCCGCCGCGGCCGCCGCGGTGAGGAGATCAGGTGCCGGCCCGCCGACGACCTCCCGGGCCTCCGGACACGGGACCCGAGGCCTGGCTGGACGCCGTCGGAGCGGCCGCGGCGAAGGAGGCCCGCGCTCCCCTCGAGCTGCTCAGCGACTACCTCCCCCTGCTGGCCGACGCCGCCGTCGCCGGCCGCCGGCCCGAGCCCTGGGAGCTCGACGCGGTGCGCGAGCTCGGCCGGCGGGCGGCCGCCGAGGGCGTCGGGGCCCGGCGCGCGGTGGACCTGTACCTGTCGGCGGCGTGGCGGCTGTGGCGGGCGCTGCCCGTGGACGGGCGCTCCAGCGACCCGGAGAAGGTGCGCCGCTCGGCGGAGGCGGTGCTGCGCTGCGTCGACGACGCCGTCGGTGCCCTGGTCGCCGGTCACCAGGCCGAGCGCCAGGACCTGATCCGGCACGAGGAGTCCCTCCGGCGCGAGTTCGTCGACGACCTGCTCCGGGGCGACGCCGACGTCGCCCAGATGGTGCTGCGCGCCGAACCGTTCGGGATCGACCTGGGCAAGTCGCACCGGGTCGCGATCGCCGGCCTGCGGGACGCCGACGGCGACGTCGGCAGGTCGGCGATCCTGCTCGAGCGGGCGGTCGTCGACAGGTTCGGCGACCGGGACGTGCTGGTCGCGACCAAGGACGGGCGGGTGGTCGTCGTCGTCCCCAGCCGCCCCCCGTCGCCCGGCCCGGCCGAGCCGGAGCTGGGCGCCGTCCTGCAGGCCGAGCTCGCGCGGCTGGACCCGGCCCGCAGGTGGCGGGTGGCCGCCGGCCGGCCCTTCCCCGGCGCCTACGGGGTGGCGCGCTCCTACGAGGAGGCGCGCGAGGCGCTGGAGTTCGCCGAGCGGCTCGACCCGGAGGCCGACGTCGTCGGCTCCCGGGAGCTGCTCGTCTACCGCCTGCTCGGCCGCGACCAGGCGGCGATCATCGACCTCGTGCGCGACGTGCTCGGGCCGCTCGAGGCGGTGCGGGGCGGGCCCGAGCCGCTGCTGCAGACGCTCTACCAGTACTTCGCCGCGGGCGAGGTCGCCACCGAAGCAGCCCGGCGGCTGCACGTCTCGGTCCGCACCGTCACCTACCGGCTCGCCCGGATCCGGCAGCTGACGGGGTACTCCGTGGCGCAGCCGCAGGACAGGTTCGCGCTGCAGGCCGCGGTGCTCGGTGCCCGGCTGCTGGACTGGCCGGCGCGCGAGCTACCCGTCGAGGTCTGAGGCCGCCGGCTCCTCCGCCCGGGCCGCGAGCTCGGCGAAGTGCCACAGGGTGATCAGGCCGAACAGCCGTCCCGCCCTGTCGACGACGGGCACGGCATCGGTCCCGGCGCCGACCAGCACGCGGGCGACGGCCGGCAGGGAGTCGGTGCTGCGCACCCGCGGCCGCGGGCGCCCGCGGAGCAGCGTGTGCACCGGGGTCCGTTGCGCCGCCAGCGGCCCGGCCGGCCACTCCATCGCGAGCGTGCGGTCGTCCAGCACGCCGACCGGGCGGCGGTGGTCGTCGACCACGACCAGGTGCCGGTCGGGGGCTCCGGAGATCCGGTCCCACGCCGTCCACATCGAGTCGCCGTGGTGCACGGTCAGGGGGAAGCGGGTCATGACGTCGGCCGCCGTGCGCGGGGTCCGGCGGACCCGCACGGGGGCGGGCACGGTGAGCGGGCGGACGGTGCCCACCTTGCTCCGCGGTCGCGGCGCCAGCTCGGCGCCGGTTCCCGCGGTGGTGTTCCGATCGACCGAGGCTGTCATCGCGTCCCCTCCCACTGCACGCCCTCTCCCGGGCTCTCCTGTCTCGACTCCGAGAGTGCCCGGTGTCGGGCTCGGGGTCGCCTGCCGCCGCCGGACACCTCGGCCGCACCACCTTGCCGGTGCGCGGCAAGCGGCCGGGAGGTCGGCGAGGTCTGCGCCGGTCACGGGACCGGTCGGGCAGGTGGGCTTGCCGGGCACCGGCAGGAGGCCGTACCCCGGATGGCCGGTGGCCGCCCTGGATGACCGCGCCCGCCGGGGCCACCCTGGGGTGACCGACCGCCGAGCCGAAGGAGGCCCCGTGCCCACCCCCGCCGCCACCGCCGAGCGCCCGGCCGCCCGCACCACGCCGGTCGTGTCCGCCCCTGGCTGCGATGCCTGCCCCCACCCCGTCACCGACCACGACGCCGTCAGCGCGCGCTACTGCCGGGCCACCGTGGCCTCCGGCCTCGAGCGCGGCTGCATCTGCCAGGTCTGACCGCCGGGCGCGGAACACCCCTCGCCCACCGGGCGCTGGACCCGGCGTGACCGATCCCGAGCCCCGCCTGTCGTTGCTGGACCGCTCGCGCACCCGCGCCGGCGAGACCGACGCGGCGGCGCTCACCGGGACCGTCGCGCGGGCCGTCGAGGCCGAGCGGCTGGGCTTCGGCCGCTTCTGGGTGGCCGAGCACCACGCCGTCCCCGGCGTCGCCGGCTCCGCGCCCGCGGTGCTGCTGGCGGCCATCGCCGGCGTGACCTCGACCATCCGGCTGGGGTCGGCCGGGGTGATGCTCCCCCACCACCAGCCGCTCGTCGTCGCCGAGCAGTTCGCCGTCCTGTCGGCGTTCGCGCCCGGACGGGTGGACCTCGGCCTGGGCCGCTCCTCCGGCTTCACCGCGCCCGGGCGCAGGGCGCTGCGGGAGACCGAACGCGACTTCCCGGCCGACCTCGCCGAGCTGCGGGATCACCTGAGCGGCACCGCGGAGATCACCCTGCGCCCCCGGCCGACCGCGCCCGTCCCGATGCACGTGCTGGCCACCGGCGCGGGGCTGGAGGTGGCCGCCGAGCTGGGGCTGCCCGTGCTCGTCGGTGGCCCGGTGCTCGGCGTGGGCGGCGATCCGGAGCCGGGCAGGGCGGCGCTGGCCCGGTACCGGCGGACCTTCCGGCCCTCGGCGCAGCAGCCGGAACCACGGGTGTCGATCAGCCTCGACGTGCTGATCGCCGACACCGAGGAGGAGGCCGCCGACCTGCTGCTCCCCGAGGCCTGGGCGATGGCCGTCGCCCGCACCACCGGGGTCTTCCCGCCGCTGGAGCCCGTCGCCGCCGTCCGGGCTGCGCGGCGCACCGCCCGGCAGCAGGAATACCTCGAGCGCACCGCCGCGGCGGCGATCTCCGGCACCGCGACGACGGTGGAGAGCCGGCTGGCGGAGCTGCTCGAGCGCACCGGCGCAGCGGAGCTCGTCGCGAGCAGCAGCACCTTCGACCGGGCCGCCCTCGCCGCGTCCGACGCGGCGCTGGCCGCGCTCTTCGACCAGGGAGCGCTCGCCCGGCCACGGGCAGGAGCCGGGGTCAGCTCCGCGTGACCTCCGCGCGCTCCTCGGCGAGGCGGCGGTGGTGCTCGCGCACCATCGCCGGCGTCGCGTAGTCGGAGTAGCGCGGCACCCACCGCGCGAGGCCGGCCGCGCCCAGCAGGGCGATTCCGCCCACCGCGGAGATCCCCAGCGCCAGCGTGGCCACGCTGGCGATCACCGCCGGGATGACCGGCCCCAGGGAGGTGCCCACGTCGCTGAGCAGCCGGAAGACGGCCAGGAAGGAGCGCCGGTCCTCGGCGGGTGAGACGTCGGCACCGAGCGTCATGACGATGCCCGAGCCGATCCCGTTGCCGAACGCCATGACCATCGCGACGGCGGTGAGGGTCGCCGCGCTCCCGGACAGCGGCAGCGCCGCCGTGCCCAGACCGAGGACCACCATGCAGGGGACGGCGATCCACAGCCGCCCCAGCCGGTCCATCACGTGGCCGGAGGGATAGAACAGCGCCATGTCCACGAAGTTGGCGATGCCGAAGATCAGGCTGGTCGTCGCCGCGTCGAGCCCGATGTGCTCGGCCCACAGCGGGATCACGGCCACCCGCGCCGCACGGACCGCGCCGATCGAGGCCACCGCGATGCCGAGGGTGAGGAACAGGCGCCGGTAGCGGGTGAACATCCGCCGCACGCCGACCGGACCGGCGTGGACGCCCACAGCCGCGCCGCCCGAGCCCCCGGCCACCGGGACGAGCGCGAGGATCACCGCCGCCAGCAGCGACGCGGCGACCGCGACCGCGAACGCCGACCGCGTGCCCCAGACCGAGATGACGGCCGCGCCGACGAAGGGCCCGATGAACAGTCCGATCCGGAACACCCCGCCCAAGGTCGACATCGCGCGGGCCCGGTGGTGGACGGCGACGACGTCGGCCACGTAGGACTGGCGGGCCAGGTGCATGGTGGCCGCGCACGCCCCCATGACCAGCAGCGCCACCGCCAGCGCCGCGACCGAGTCGGTGAGCAGGCACGACAGCATCGCGAGGGCCGAGACGACCATCGCCGTGAGCATCGCGCCCTTCTCCCCCAGCCGGTGGGACAGCCAGGCTGCGGGGAGGTCGCCGAGGATAGTGCCGATCCCGATGGCGGCGACCATCAGACCGGCCACCGTCGTCGACGCACCGGCGTCGAGCGCGACGAGGGCGATCACCGGCATGACCGCGCCGTGCCCGATCTCGTACACCAGCAGCGGCGCCATGATCGACGGCCCGATCTGCCGCAGCACGATGCGCATCGTCGAACTCATCCGGCCGTCGTCCCTCGATCCCGCTCGTCGTCGTCCGCCGACCATCAGACATGCCCGGGCACCCGGCTCGGCGTCCGGGTCGGCGGTACCGGAGGCTACGTTCCCCGCCATGGCCACGACGGCGCTGCTCGTGCTCGACCTCATCGGCACGTTCGCCTTCGCGCTCAACGGCGCCCTCACCGCGCTGCGCGCCACCCGCCTCGACATCGTCGGCGTCGTCACCCTGGGGATGATCACCGCGCTCGGCGGCGGGACGATCCGCGACGTCTTCCTCGACGCCCTGCCGCCGGCCACCTTCCTGGACTGGCGCTACCTCGCAGTGGCCGCCGGCGGCGGCCTGCTGGCGTTCTTCCTCTGGTCCTACCTGGTGAGGATCAACCGGGCGATCAACGTGCTGGACGCCGTGGGGTTGAGCCTGTTCGCGGTCACCGGCGCGCTCAAGGCGGTCGACCTCGGGTTCGGGCCCGCGCAGTCGGCGCTGGTCGGGGCGATCACCGCGGTCGGCGGCGGCACGCTGCGCGACGTGCTGGTCCGCCAGGTGCCGACGGTGCTCAGCAGCGGGCTCTACGCCGTCCCGGCGCTGGTCGGCGCCACCGCCGTCGTCGTCACCGACCTGGTGGGGATCCGGGGACCGGTGGCCGGGGTGGGTGCGGCCGCGCTGTGCTTCGCGATCCGGCTGGTCGGCATCCACTTCGACGTCGACGCGCCGCTGCCGCCGGGCACCCGGCCGCGCGAGGACGAGTAGCCGGCGCGCCCTCGGGTCAGGGCGCGGGGGCGAGCCAGGCGAGCGCGGCGACCACGAGCGCCTCGGTGCCGGTGTCGAGGGTCGGCTGGATCACCGGCGCGAAGGCGGCCGAGTGGTTGACCGGCACGTCCTCGGCGATCCGGCCCGCGCGGGCCGCCCTGGCGTACAGGTCGGGATCGACGCCCCCGACGAACAAGTAGGTGTACGGGACGCCGAGCGCGACGGGGACGTGGCTGAAGTCCTCGCTCGCCGACTGCTGCTCCGCCGGGCCGGCCCGGTCGCCGACGTGGCCGGCGAACGCTCCGGCGACCCGCGCGGTGGCGTCCTCGTCGTTGTCGGTGAGCGGATAGCGGTCGAAGAGCTCGAACTCCGGCTCGCGCGGGCTGCCGGAGGCCGCGCACTCGCCCCGCACGATCCGCTCGACCGCGGCCAGCACCGTGCCCCGGGTGGCCTCGGAGTACGTGCGGACGTTGAGCTGCAGCACCGCGGTGTCGGGGATGACGTTGCTCGTGGTGCCGGCCTGGATGCTGCCCACCGTCAGCACGGCGGTCTCCCCCGGCGGGGCCTCGCGGGCGAAGACGGTCTGCAGCCGGACGACGATCATCGCCGCGAGCACCACCGGATCGACCGCGGCGTGCGGCATCGAGCCGTGGGCGCCGCGGCCGTGCACGGTGATCCGCATGCTGTCTGCTGCCGACAGCACGGGTCCGGAGCGGGTGACGACTGCCCCGCGGGCAGCGCCATCACGTGCTGGGCCAGCGCGACCGTCGGTGGAGGGATCAACCCGGCCAGGCCGTCGGCGACCATCGCGCGGGCGCCGTCGCCGGCCTCCTCGGCGGGCTGGAAGAGCGCGACGACGGTGCCGGTCCAGTGCTCCCTGCCCTCCGCGAGCAGGTGGGCGGCGCCCGCCAGGCAGGCGACGTGGGCGTCGTGGGCGCACGCGTGCATCACCGGCACCTCGGCGCCGGTGGCGTCGGTCGCGGTGACCGCGCTGGCGTAGGGCAGGCCGGTCGCCTCCCGCACGGGCAGGGCGTCCATGTCCGCCCGCAGCAGCACCACCGGGCCCTCCCCGTTCGCCAGGACGCCGACGACGCCGGTGCCCCCCACACCCTCGTGCACCTGGTAGCCGGCCGAGCGCAGCCGCTCGGCGACCAGGGCCGCGGTGCGGTGCTCCTGGTGCGGCAGTTCGGGGTGCCGGTGGACGTCGCGGTACAGCTCCTCCTGCCACGACCGGCTGTGCTCGAGCCCGGCGAGGACCGCGCGGACGGCCTGCGACGAGGTCATGGCGATGTCCTTCCCGCTGGACTCCTGGGCGGTGCCAGTCTGCCGGGCCGCCCGCCTCCCGGCGCGGCGCTGCAGGTCCCGCTCCCGCTTCCGGGCGCCGGTGAGCCCGGTCACCACCGCCGCTCGATCGGCTGTGCGCTCGGCCACTCCGGACGGCAGTGGGCGCGGAAGGGGGCCATGCTCGGGGGGTTGAGTTCGCCGCCTCGTCGCAGACTTCCGGAGTTCCCGCCGTGAGATTGACCCGATCGTCCATCGCCCTGGCCCTGGTGGGTGTGCTGCTGATCGCCGCCGCCGCGGTCGTCCGCTTCGTCGTCGTCCCGTCGGTCACCAAGCTGCCCACCGACCTCGACGTGACCCTCGAGTTCGAGGGCACCTACAACGGCATCAACCCGGGCGTGATCACCGGCGCCTCGACCGAGGTGCTCCTGCAGGACGTCCCCATCGAGGCGACCCGCACGGTCTCGGCCGAGCGGGTGGACGGCGACACGGAGATCGTCCAGCGTCGCGACCTCCGGACGATCGGCGACCGGCCGCCGGCGGTGTCCGACGTCGTCTTCGCCGTCGACCGCGAGACCGCCGAGGCCCTGCCCGCCCCGGACGGCGCTGACGACGTCACCTCGGCCGAGGGCCTGGTGTTCACCCTCCCCGTCGGCCCCTCCACCGAGGAGGGCGCCTACACGTACTGGGACCAGTACACGCTGCAGGCCACCCCGCTGGAGTTCTACGACGAGGACACCCTGGGCGGCCGCGACGTATACCGGTACCGGTCGGTCGCCGAGGGCGAGCTCGCCGACCCGCCGGGGCTGGGCCTGCCGACCTTCCTGCCGAAGGCGCAGCTGGCCGCGCTGGCACCCGGCCTCGAGGGCCTCGTCGCTCCCGAACTGATCGCCGCGCTGCCGGCCGTGCTGCCGTCGCTCCCCACCTCGATCCCGATCGAGTGGACGTCCCGGACCACCACCCTCGTCGACGCCGACGCCGAGCTCGGCGCCACCGTCGCCGGCGGCAGCACCCAGGAGGTCATCGGCTCGCTCGACCTGGGCGTGACGACGGTCGAGGTGCCGTTCGCGACCATCGACCTGTACTCCACCGACGACTCGATCGACGACCGCGGCGACGCCGTGGCGTCCGACGCGCAGTTGCTGAACCTCGTCGGGACGGTGCTGCCGATCGTGGCCGTCGTGCTCGGCGTGCTGGCCCTCGTGGCCGCGCTCCTGCTGGCCCGCCGGGCGGCCACGCGGACCGCCGCCGCCCAGCCGGCGGAGAAGGAATCCTCGGCCGTCTGACGCTTCGGCGGACGGCAGCGGCCCCGGGTGCTCGAGCACCCGGGGCCGCTGCCGTCTCTGCGTACCTGTCAGCCGACCGGTGCGGGGAGGTCCACCATCCCGGCCAGCCGGGCCCGGTGCGCGGCCGGGGTGCCCAGCGCGATCTGGTCCGCCTTGGCCCGCTTGAGGTAGAGGTGGGCCGGGTGCTCCCACGTCATGCCGATGCCGCCGTGCAGCTGGACCGCCTCCTCGGCCGCCTTGACCGCGACGTCGGAGCAGAACGACTGCGCCACGGCGGTCGCGATCGCGCTGTCCGGGTCGCCCTCGGCCGTGCTGGCCGCCGCGTTCCGGGCCGCCGCGGCGGCGGACTCGACCGCCGCGTAGAGGTCGGCGAGCCGGTGCTTGAGCGCCTGGTAGCCGCCGACCACGCGGCCGAACTGCCGGCGGTCCTTGAGGTAGGCGATCGTCGTGGTCAGGCACCACTGGGCGACGCCGAGCTGCTCGGAGGTCAGCAGGGCCGCGCCGGTCTCCAGACCGCGCTGCACGGCGTCGGCCCCGGACGCCGCCGGGAGGACCTCCTCGCCCGCCGCGCCCTCGAGGGTCACGTCGGCGAGCTGACGGGTCATGTCCAGGGAGACGACCGGGTCGATGCGCGCGGCATCGGCGGGGACGGCATGCACGGCGATGCCCCCGCCGTCGGCGACCGGCACGAGCAGGACGTCGGCCTCCAGCGCGCCGGCGACGCTCCGCGCGCTGCCGCTGATCCGCCCGTTCCCGTCACGGGTGAACGCGGCGACCTCGTCGCCCGGCCCGACGGAGAGCGGGACGACCAGGGCCGCGGTCCGCTCCCCCGCGGCCAGCCCGGCGAGCAGTGCGTCGGCCGCACCACCCGGCGCGGCGGCGAGCAGCACCGTCGTCGCGACGACGCTGCTGGTGAAGAACGGCACCGGGGCCGCGGCGCGCCCGAGCTCCTCGAGCACCACGGCGACCTCGCGCGCGGAGGCGCCGGCGCCGCCGCGCTCCTCGGGCACCAGCAGCCCGGCCAGACCGAGCTCGGTGGCCAGGGCCCGCCACAGCGGCTCCACCAGCGACCTGTCGCCGTCGTAGATGCCGACGACGGCGTTGGGCTCGCACCGGGCCGCCATGAGGTCCCGGACGCTGGCGCGCAGGTCGTCCTCGACGTCTGTGTAGAGCAGGTTGAGGTCGCTCATCGGGGCAGGTCCTTCCACGGGATGCCGGTGTCCACGCGCGGCTCGGAGGGCAGGCCGAGCACGCGCTCGGAGATGACGTTGCGCAGGATCTCCGAGGTGCCGCCCTCGATGGAGTTGCCCTTGGCGCGCAGGTAGCGGTAGCCGGCGTCACGGCCGGTGAAGTCGACGTGCTCGGGACGCCGCAGCGTCCAGTCGGAGTAGCGCAGCCCGTCCTCGCCGAGCAGCTCGAGCTCCATGCCGCTGGCCTCCTGGGCGATGCGGGCGAAGGTCAGCTTCATCGCCGAGCCCTCCGGGCCGGGCTCCCCCGCGGCCAGCTTCTGCCGCAGCCGCTGGCCGGTCACCCGGGCCACCTCGGCGTCCACCCAGAGCCGCAGGAGCTTGTCGTGCTGCCCGACGCCCCGGCGCTCGGGGTGCTCCCGCCACGACTTCGCGAGGACACCGACCATCCCGCTCTCCCGGCCGCCGCCTCCGCCGCCGATCGCGACGCGCTCGTTGTTCAGCGTGGCCGTGGCGACCTTCCAGCCCTGCCCCTCGTCACCGAGCCGCTGGCTGTCCGGGATGTGCACGTCGGTGAGGAAGACCTCGTTGAACTCGGCCTCACCGGTGATCTGCCGCAGCGGCCGCACCTCGACGCCGGGCACGGTCATGTCGCAGAGGAAGTAGGTGAGGCCGGCGTGCTTGGCCACCTCGGGGTTGGTCCGGGCGACGAGGATGGCCATCTGCGCCTTGTGCGCCGACGACGTCCACACCTTCTGGCCGTTGACGACCCAGTCGCTGCCCTCGCGGACGGCGCGGGTGCTGACGGCGGCGAGGTCGGAGCCGGCCCCGGGCTCGCTGAACAGCTGGCACCAGATCTGCTCGCCGGTCCACAGCGGGCGGAGGAACTTCTTCTTCTGCTCCTCGGTGCCGAAGGCGAGGATCGTCGGCGCGGCCATGCCCAGGCCGATGCCGTTGCCCCTGGGGTTGTTGTCGGGGGCGCCGGCCTTCGCGAACTGGACCTCCACCTGGGTCTGGAACGAGCGGGGCAAGCCCAGCCCGCCGTGCCCGACCGGGAAGTTCACCCAGGCCAGGCCGGCGTCGTAGCGGGCCCGGAGGAAGTCGAGCCGGTCCATGGTCGTGTGGTCGTGCGCCGCGAGGAAGTCGGTGACCCGCTGACGCAGGTCCTCCTCCACGGCTCGGGTGTCGGTCGCGGTCATGCCAGGGCTCCAGTCGGATCGGGGGTACGGGTCGGGGCGGGCGGCGCTACGTCGCGGGCGGCACCCGGTCGGCCAGGAGCTGGGAGCGGCGCACCTTGCCGGCCTCGTCGCGCAGGGGCTCGGCGACCAACTCGAAGGTGCGCGGCTGCTTGTAGCGGACCAGCCGCTCGGCGAGGTGCCGGCGGAGGTCGTCGAGGTCGACGTCGTCGATACCGGGGGCGGGCTGCACGATCGCGTGCACCACCTGCCCGAGGTCGTCGTCCGGCAGCCCGATGACGGCGCTGGACGCGACCTGCGGGTGCTCGTCGAGCGCGGCCTCGACCTCGGCGGGGTACACGTTCGACCCGCCGACGAGGATCATGTCGGTGCGCCGGTCGGCCAGGTAGAGGTAGCCGTCCTCGTCCATCCAGCCGACGTCGCCGAGGGACTCCCAGTCGCCACGGGTGCGCGCCTCCGCCCCGATGTAGCGGTAGGACGGGGCCTGGCCCGGCCCGCGGCGCAGGAACACCTCGCCGACGGTGCCCGGCGGGAGCTGCTCGCCGTCCGGGCCCAGGATCGTCATCTCGCCGTACAGCACCTTGCCCACCGAGCCGCGGTGCTCCAGCCACTCGGCGCCGCTGATGATCGTGCCGGCCTGCGCCTCGGTGCCGGCGTAGAGCTCCATGAGCACCTCGGGGCCGACCCAGTCGATCCAGGCCTCCTTGAGCCACGGCGGGCAGGGGGCGGCCAGGTGCCAGACGGTCTCGAGCGAGGAGATGTCGTACCGGGTGCGGACGTCGTCGGGCAGCCGCCAGATGCGGCTCATCATGGCGGGCACGAGGTAGAGCCAGGTGGCGCGGTGCCGCTCGACGGTGGCGAGGACGCCCTCGGCGTCGAACTTCGGCATGAGCACCAGGGTGGAGCCGTCCAGCAGGCCCGCCATCGCGCTGGTGAACGGGCCGTTGTGGTACATCGGCCCCGGCATCACGAGGACCCCGCCGGGGCGGTGCTTCCACACCAGCGCGCCGAACGGCTCGACGACGCCGGTCTGCCCGGAGACGATCAGCTTGGGGCGTCCGGTGCTGCCACCGGAGGTGGGCGCCTTGTAGGCCGGCGAGACGACGGGTGGCAGCGGGGCGTCGTCTTCGACGCCGGCGAGCAGCTCCTCGACGTCGGCGATCGGCCGGTCGAGCGGGATGTCGCCGCGGGCGACGACGAGCGGCGGGTCGGCGAGCTCGACCACGCCCTGGAGCTCCAGCGGCGGCAGCGCCGCCGACACCGGCTGCGGGACCGCGCCGACCTTCCAGGCGGCGATGCACGCCTCGACGAACTCCACGCTGTTGGGCAGGCCGATGGTCAGCAGGTCGCCGTGGGCGACGCCGCGCGCGAGCAGCCCTCTGGCCAGGCGGTTCGTGCGGCGCTCGAGCTCGGCCCAGCTGCGGGTGGTGCCCTCGCAGACCACGGCCGGGGTGTCCCCGTACCGGCCCGCGAGTTCGCCGACGCGGACCCCGATGGGCGGCGGCGGAGGCTCGGCGAGCGTCGGTGTGCCGGGCGCGGTGTCGGTCAAGGCTGCCTCCCCGGAGGCGTGGGCGCCCCCGGTTTCGGACTGTAACGCAGGCCATGTTCTGCCTGCGGGCGGTCGCCCGAGCCCGGCGGCCGCCCGGGTGGCTAGGACCCGCGGCGCAGCGGCACGGGCGCGTGCCCGGGGTCCGCGGGCTCCTCGACGACACCGGTCCGCGACCGGCCGTCCAGCCAGGAGAGCCACTCGGACGACTCGCTGTCGTCGTGGCCGGCCGCTCGGACCACGAGGTAGCCGACGCCGACGACGACGGCGAGCACGAGCAGGGCCGCGATCCCCAGCCAGCCGTGCAGCGGCGGAACCGTGAGACTGCCGGGCAGCGGCGAGGAATCGGTGGGCATGGGCACCAGGGTGCGCGTGGATGGCGGTGCCCAAACCCGCCGCAGCACGGGCCTCACCCGGTCGGGTCAGCACGCCTGTCCGGCGTCGTCGCCGCCGACCCTCCCCATCCGGGTGACCACCCACCGTGACGACAGGACTACAGCAGTGCGTCGCCGTAGCGTTCGTTCTCGTGCCGGAACAGCAGCGAGAGGTGGGTGGGATGGGCGTCGAGCCGCATGTCGACGGCGAGGTCGTCGCAGCTCCACAGGGCCAGGTGGCCCGCCCCGCTGCGGTGCGCCGTCGTCCGAACGTCTCCGGTGACCTGCCCACCGTCTTCGAGACCGCGCCGATGTTCCGGCGGACGCTGGCCGGCTACGACCGCTTCCAGGTCGACTCCTACGTCCAGTGGGCGGAGGACGAGCTGGCCACCGCCGACCGGGAGCGCGAGCACCTGACCGAGCGGCACCTCCGCACCGAGGCCGAGCTGGCCGAGGCCCGCGAGCTGCTCGCGCACTCCTCGGCGGGGGGCGAGTTCCTCCAGCTCTCCCGCCGGCTCGGCACCCTGCTCGCCACCGCGGCCGACGAGGCCGACGGGATGCTCGGCGAGGCCGACGCCGACCGCCGTGCCGCCGTCGCCGAGCTCGACCGGGCGGCCTCCGAGGCACGCGCGATGACCGCGCAGGCCGTGGCCCAGGCCGAGCTGACGACCGCGGCCGCCGCGTCCGAGGCCGCCGGCCTGCTGGCCGAGGCCCGCCGGTTCGTGGCGGAGGCCGAGGTGACCCGGGCCCGGGCGGCGACGGACGCCGAGGCGGTCCGCGCGGAGCTGCGGGCCCTGGAGTCGCGCGCCGTCGAGGCGGCGGAGCGACTGCGGCAGCAGGCCGCCGACGAGGTGGCCGCGGCACGGCTGCAGGTGCGCGAGGAGATCGTGGGCATGCTGGCCACCGCGCGAGCGGAGCGACAGCGGGCCGACGCCGACGCCGCCCGGGACCGCGCACGCCGGGACGAGGCCGCGGATCGCCACCGGTCCGCGCTGCTCGGCGAGGTGACGGCGCTCGAGGGCCGCCGCGACGCGCTGCGCCGCGAGGTCGACGGCCTGGCCCGGCGACTCGCCCGGCCGGCCGCCGACACGCCGGTGCCCGCCCAGCGGTCGGTGCTCGCGTGGCTGGGCCGGCCGCCCCGGCTCAGGAAGCCGGTGTCGATCCCGGAGCGGTGACCGCGGCGACGACGGCGGCGTACGCGTCGTCGGCGACGGCGCGCAGCTCCTCGTCGGTCCGGTCCTGCACGGGGTGCGGGACCAGGACGAACGGCGCGGGGAACCCGAGCGCCTCGCCCTGCATGCGGGCGGCGTCGGCGAACACCTCGCTGGCCAGGAAGACCCCCACCACGCCACGGCGCTCGAGGTCGGCGATGTCGTGCACACTGCACGACGTGCACGAGCCCTAATCGGCGAGCGCCTCGATGACCACCTCGCACCGCTCGGCGATCTCGTGCCGCAGGTCCACCGGCGCCGTACGGGTGAACGTGGGCTTGCGGTAGCGGCGCACGATCACGCCGTCGGCGGTGAGCAGCTCCTCGAGCCGGTTCAGGACGACGTCACCGCGGGCCTTGCTGATGTCGAGCAGCCCGACGGTGCGGCCGCGCAGCTCGGCGGGGCGGGGCAGCAGCTCCCGCTCCGTCGTCCGCTGCTCGCCGGTCGGGTCCAGGACTGTTCTCATGCGTGCACCTCTCGAGTCACCGGGGCGCTCCCCGTGTCACCGGACACCCAGCCGCCGACGATGGCGCTGAACAGGCCGGCGTCGCCGCCGGCGTGGGCGACCAGCAGACCGCCCGGTCGGAACTTCGGCAGCTCGATCCCCGCGAGCCCCTCGTGGATGCCCTCGGCGATGCCGTTCGCGCCGCGCAGCAGCTCGTCCGACGGGAGGGTGAGCAGCGTGGTCAGCTCGGCGATCAGCCGGGCGCGGTCCCAGCCGGCCTCGCGGAACACCCGGCCGTGCTCCGGGGAGACGATGAGGAGCGCGTCGAACGCCATGGGCAGCTTCGGGTGCCCGTTGACTCGGAGGCAGGCGGCGAAGGTGCGCGCCAGCGACTCGGCCGTCCGGCTGAGCTGGTCGACGACGGGCTGCACACCGGAGCCGGCGAAGAGGGTGACCGCGTCGCCCGGGACTCCGCGGTCGGCGCTCAGGGGCGCGAACGGGCTGCCCTCCTCGCGCTCGGCGAAGCAGAAGGTGAGCTTGCCGGGGTTGCCGAGGGTGGCCCGGTCGATCCCGCCGGGCCGGCCGCCACCGACGTTGCGGACGACGAGCTGCAGCGCCCGGCCGATCGTGGCGTTCGCGCGGTTGCCCTGCCCCAGGGCGTTGACCCCGCTGTTCATGCCGATCCGGCGCGCGATGGGGCCGTTGACGACGACCACCGGTCCGGAGAAGTACGTCGTCGCCAGCAGGCCGTGGAGGGCGAACTCCTCGGTGCAGGCGGCCTCGAGGGCGGCCAGCACGACCGGCAGGTGCTCGGGCAGGCAGCCGGCCATGACCGCGTTGACCGCCACCTTCTCGACGGTGCACTCGACGAGGTCGGGCGGGACGACGGCGACGACGTCCTGAGGGTCGCGGGTGGTGCCGCGCAGCATCCGCAGGACCCGCTCGGGAGTGGGCGGAACGACGGGGAGGCCGTCGGTCCAGCCGCGGTCGAAGAGCGCCTCGTGCTCGTCCTCGAGGTCGGCGAGCTCGACGCGGCGGCTGCTCAGGCCGGTGCCGCCGTAGCGCGCCTCGAGGGCGTCGATCCGGAACGGGTCGACCGAGAGCGAGCCACAGCCGGGGCGGTGCTCGGGGAGGTCGGGGCCCAGGCCGGTGCGGCCGGTCAGCTCCTCCCACTGCTCGCGGCTCCAGCCGACGACGCGGGCTGTCTCCTCGCCATCGGTTATCCGCATCAGGGTGGGGACCGTCTCGATGCCGAGCCGGTAGGAGAGCTCGAGCTCGGTGTCGTCGTGGTCGAACCACTCGGGGTCGTCCTGGGACCAGACCGCGGCGCCCAGGTCACGCAGGACCGGTTCGACGAGGACGCAGGTGGGGCAGTCGCGCTTCACCACGGCCACGAGACCGTCGGGCAGCTGCATGCGTCGGACCGTAGCGCATGGGGCGGCAATCATCGGCTGCCTGGCGGCCGACTACCTGTCCGCGTCAAGCCCCGTCCCGCATCTGTGGACAGGCGTCTGACCTGGGGATTCAGGTGGTCGAGGCGTGCTTGCTGCGGTAGTATTCGTACATGTGTTCGACCGGATGTGAGACGCCGCTGGAGTGCCTGACCGGTGCTCTGGAGGCGTTGGCCGGTCAGGAGCTGACGTCGTCGTTCGGGCCGGCGATGCTGGAGCGGGCCGGGGTGCTGGTCCGCGCGCGGAACACGCTGGTCGCCGATCTGGCCCGCACCGTGCGGGAGTGCGAGCTCACCCAGGCACCGGAGCACGACGGCAAAGCCACGATGGCCTCCTGGCTGCGCGGGCACCACCGGCTGCCGCAGGCCGTCGCCTCGCAGCTGGTCCGCACCGGCCGCGCCCTGCAGCAGCTGCCGGCGCTGGCCGCCGCGGCTGCGGCGGGCGTGGTGCCGCCCGAGGCGGTGACGGTGATCGCCCCGATCGCGTCGGAGGTCAATGTTGCCCGGGCGCAGGCGCAGGGGGTGGAGCTCGCCGAGATCGACGCCCTGCTCACCGAGGTCGCCGCCACCCGGCCACACGCCGACCTCCGCCAAGCCGTCGGGCACTACCTGGACCGGCTGGACCCCGACGGACCCGAACCCGACCCCACCGAGCAGCGCAGCCTCACGGTCACCCGGGACAGCAACGGCCTGGTGGTCGGCCGGTTCGTCCTGGACGCGATCGGCGGGGAGAAGCTGCAGGCCGCGATCGAGTCGATCCTGCAGGCCTCCCGCCCCGCCGGTGACCTGCGGACCCGCGCCCAGCAGGCCGGTGACGCCCTCGTCCAGCTCGTCGACAACGCCCTGGCCTCCGGCGGGCTGCCGATCCTGCGCGGCCACAAGCCCCACGTGGTGGTCACCATCGACCTCGACGACCTGGTCGACCCCCACACCGGGGCCGGAGCTGCCCGTACCGGGTTCGGCGGCGTCATCTCCGCCGCCAAGGCCCGCTGGCTGGCGTGTGACGGCAACGTCACCCGCATCGTCATCGGCCCCGACGGCCAACCCCTGGACGTCGGCCGCACCAAGCGGCTGTTCCCGCCGCACCTGCGCCGCGCGGTGGAGATCCGCGACCAGCACTGCGTCTTCGCCGGCTGCGACGCCCCCTCCTGGTGGTGCGACGTCCACCACCTCGTGCACTGGGCCGACGGCGGAGACACCTCACTGGAGAACTCAGGGCTCCTGTGCGAACGGCACCACACCAAGGTCCACCACGGCTTCCGGATCGAACGACAACCCGACGGCCGATGGCGCACCTACCGCCCCGACGGCACCGAGATCCTCGTCCTCGAACCGTTCCTCATCCCCGCCTGACCGAGCACGACCGGCCCGCACGGAACCCCGTGTGGGCCGGTCGTGCTGCACGCATGGATGCTCCTATGGATCGTCA
>NZ_LWUA01000053.1:0-14139 GCF_005222955.1 Blastococcus sp. CCUG 61487
CCGGGCTCCTACGGCGGTCGCGCCGGCGCCCAGGAGGCCGCCCGGGCGGCCGAGGCCGCGGAAGCCGCCGAGGCGCGCGAGCTGCTGGCCGAGCGCGCCGCGGAGGCGTCGTCCGGCGCGACCCGCGAGCCGGAGCCCGCCGTCGACCCCGAGCAGGCGGCGCTCTCCCTGCTGCGCACCCAGCTCGGCGCCCAACCGATCGACGGAGGAACCCCGTGAGCGAACGCGACCTCTCCGACGACGAGCAGGCGATCGTCGAGGCCGTCGCCACGTGGGTGGACCGCGAGGTGCGGCCGCGGGCGGGCGAGCTCGAGCGGGCGCAGGAGTACCCGACCGCGCTCATCGACCAGATGAAGGAGATGGGGGTCTTCGGGCTCGCCGTTCCCGAGCGGTGGAGCGAGTCGGCCGTCTCCGCCCGCTGCTTCGCGCTGGTCACCGAGCAGCTCGCCCGGGGCTGGATGAGCCTGGCCGGTGCGATCGGCGGGCACAGCGTCGTCGCGCTGATGCTCTCCCGGTACGGCACCCCCGAGCAGCAGGAGCGCTGGCTGCCGCGGATGGCCACCGGCGAGGTCCGCGCGGCCATGGCGCTGACCGAGCCCAGCGGCGGCTCCGACCTGCAGGACATCCGCACCCGCGCCGTGCGGGACGGGGACGAGTACGTCGTCGACGGCAGCAAGACCTGGATCACCAACGCCCGGCACGCGGGGCTGATCGCCACCCTGGTGAAGACCGACCCGGACGCGCGGCCGCGGCACAGCGGGATCAGCATCCTGCTCGTCGAGCCCGGCCAGGTGGAGGTCTCCCGAGACCTGCCCAAGCTCGGCTACCGCGGGGTGGAGTCCTGCGAGCTCTCGTTCGCGGGCTCGCGGGTCCCGGCCGCCAACCTGCTCGGCGGCGTCGAGGGCCGCGGTTTCGCCCACTTCATGTCCGGGCTCGAGCTCGGCCGGATCCAGGTGGCCGCCCGCGCCGTCGGGGTGGGCCAGGCCGCGCTGGACGACGCCCTGGCCTACGCCCAGCAGCGTGAGACGTTCGGCAAGCCGATCTGGGAGCACCAGTCGGTCGGCAACCTGCTGGCGGACATGGCCACCAAGGTGCACGCGTCGCGGCTGCTGGTCCTGGACGCCGCGGCGGGCATCGACGCCGGCCGGCGCAGCGACCTCGCGGCCGGCATGGCCAAGCTCTTCGCCTCCGAGAGCTGCATGCAGGTGGCGCTGGACGCCATGCGGATCCACGGGGCCGCGGGCTACTCGGCCGAGATCGACATCGAGCGCTACTTCCGGGACGCGCCGCTGATGATCGTGGGCGAGGGCACCAACGAGATCCAGCGCAACGTCATCGTCCGGCGGCTGGTCGAGCGGGACCGGGAGAGCTGAGACCCACGGGACGGCGGTGGCCGTCACGGCGCCGTCGGTCGTACCCGCGGCCTACGCTCGTGTCATGTTCCCCGGTGGAGGTCAGCCCGACCTGTCGCAGCTGATGCAGCAGGCCCAGCAGATGCAGCAGGCGATGGTCGCCGCGCAGGAGGAGCTCGCGTCCCGCGAGGTCACCGGCACCGCCGGCGGCGGGCTGGTCTCGGCGACGATGACCGGCGGCGGGGAGCTCACCGCGCTCACCATCGCGCCGTCCGCCGTCGACCCCGACGATCTCGAGACGCTGCAGGACCTCGTCGTCGCCGCCGTCCGGGACGCCAAGCGCGCCGCCGACCAGCTGGTGGCCGACACGATGGGCCCGCTCGCCGGCGGCCTCGGCGGCGCCGGGGGCGGCCTCGGCCTGCCGGGTCTCTGACCGCCGTCTCCGACCCCGACTGACAGAGGGACACCGTGTACGAGGGCGCCGTCCAGGACCTCATCGACGAGCTCGGCCGGCTGCCCGGCGTCGGGCCGAAGAGCGCCCAGCGCATCGCCTTCCACCTGCTCGCGTCCGAGTCCGCCGACGTCGGCCGGCTGGTGGCCGCGCTCACCCGCGTGCAGGCCGAGGTGCGCTTCTGCGTGACCTGCTACAACGTCGCCGAGGCCGAGCAGTGCCGCATCTGCCGCGACCCGCGCCGCACCGAGGACGTGCTGTGCGTCGTGGAGGAGCCCAAGGACGTCGTCGCCATCGAGCGCACGCGTGAGTTCCGCGGCCGGTACCACGTCCTCGGCGGGGCGATCAGCCCGATCGACGGCGTCGGCCCGGACGACCTGCGGGTCAAGGAGCTCATGACTCGGCTGATGAGCGGCACCGTCACCGAGCTGATCATCGCCACCGACCCGAACCTCGAGGGCGAGGCGACCGCCGCCTACCTGGCCCGCCTCGTCGGCCCGATGGGGCTGACGGTGAGCCGGCTGGCCAGCGGGCTGCCCGTCGGCGGCGACCTGGAGTACGCCGACGAGGTCACCCTGGGCCGCGCCTTCGAGGGCCGCCGCACCATCAGCGCCTAGCGCGTCCACCCTCACCGCAGCGCGTCCACCCTCAGCGTGCGCCACGAGGGAGGAGGCGCTGGGATCAGGTCACCCGGGCTCAAGGGGTCGTCGCAACACCCTGACTGACTGGAGGTCAGGGCCATGGCGAGGACGGTGGAGCTGCAGCATCTGCGGCGGGCGTTCTGGCAGGGCGTGCGCGAAGGGCTGAGCACGGAGGCCTCGTCCTCGCGGGCTGGTGTGTCAAGCACCGTGGGACGGCGGTGGTTCCGTGAGTGTGGCGGGGTGTCACCTATCGCCCTGGCCGAGCCGACCGGCCGGTATCTGAACCTCGCCGAGCGGGAGGAGATCTCCCGGGGACTGGCCGCCGGGCTGACGGTGCGAGCGATCGCCCGCGGGGTGGGCCGCAGCGCGTCCTCGATCAGCCGGGAGATCCGCCGCAACCGGCCGCCGGGCCGCCCGTATCGGGCGGTCACCGCCCAGGTCGCGGCCGAGCAGCGGGTGCGGCGGCCCAAGCCGCGCAAGCTGGCCCAGGCGCGGCTGCGTGCCCGGGTGCAGGCTGATTTGACGGAGAACTGGTCGCCGCAGGAGATCGCCGCCCGGCTGAAGCTGGACTTCCCCGACGATGAAGCGATGCGCATCTCGCACGAGACGATCTACCAGTCGCTGTTCGTCCAGGCCCGCGGCGAGCTGCGCAAGGAGCTGGCCAAGCACCTGCGCACCGGCCGGGCGATCCGTCGTCCACGCCGGCGGGTGGATGGCCGCTCCAGCCCCGACCGCCGCATCCCCGACAAGATCATGATCAGTGAGCGGCCCGCCGAGGCCGACGACCGGGCCGTTCCGGGGCATTGGGAAGGCGATCTGATCCTGGGCAAGAACAACCGCTCCGCGATCGGCACCCTGGTCGAGCGCTCCACCCGGTTCCTGATCCTGCTGCACCTGCCCGGCCCGCACGACGTGCTGGCCTTCCAGCACGCCGTGGTGGCCGCGATGGGCGGGCTCCCCGACCACCTGCGCCGCTCCCTGGCCTGGGATCAAGGCCTGGAGATGCGCAACCACAAGCAGATCCGCATCGCCGCCGACCTGCCCATCTACTTCTGCGACCCGCACTCCCCCTGGCAGCGCGGCAGCAACGAGAACACCAACGGCCTGCTTCACCAGTACCTACCCAAAGGCACCGACCTCTCAGTGCACAGCCCCGCCGATCTCGCCGAGATCGCCCGATCCCTCAACGGGCGTCCCCGGAAGACCCTCAACTGGCTCAAGCCCATCGAGGTCATCCGACCCCTACTCTCAGGCGATCAACCGGCGGGTGTTGCATCCGCTCCTTGAATCCACCTCACCTGATCCCAGCCGGACCCCGGGGCGGTGGTTGAGGGCTCTCTCACATCCGCGGATCTGGCAGATCGGGCCGCCTCCGAGGCACCATCGACGGATGGCCCGGGGTTGCGCGTTGACGAAGCGTCGCGCCATCGACCTCATGCGCACGGCCAGCCGGCTCTAGACCCGGCGTTCCCGGGTACGCGCAGGCAGCACCCCGCGTACCGCAGCCGCCCTGTGCCGCCCAGCCGAGTCCCGCCGAGGCCCACCCGTGATCGAACTCACCGACGTCCGCAAGGTCTTCCCCGCCCGCCGCGGGGCGGCCGAGGTGGTCGCCGTCGACGGCGTCAGCCTGTCGGTCGACGCCGGCGAGTTCGCCGGCGTCGTCGGCCCGAGCGGCTCGGGCAAGAGCACGCTGGCCCGCACGGTGAACCTGCTGGAGCGCCCCACGTCGGGCCGGGTCGTCGTCGACGGGCAGGTGCTCACCGACCTCGACGACGACGGCGTCCGCCGCGCCCGCCGCTCCGTCGGCATGATCTTCCAGCACTTCAACCTGCTCGACTCGCGCACCGCCGCGGCCAACGTGGAGCTCCCGCTCGAACTGGCCGGCGTCGCCAAGGCCGAGCGGCGCCGCCGGGTCGCCGACCTGCTCGACCTCGTCGGCCTGGCCGACCGGCACGCCTCCCGGCCCGCCCAGCTCTCCGGCGGGCAGAAGCAGCGGGTGGCCATCGCCCGCGCCCTGGCCGCGAAGCCCAAGGTGCTGCTCTGCGACGAGGCCACCAGCGCGCTGGACCCGGCCAGCACCACCGGCGTCCTCGAGCTGCTCCGCCAGGTGCGCGCGGAGCTGGGCCTCACCGTCCTGCTGATCACCCACGAGATGGCCGTCGTCCGCGCGGTGTGCGACAGCGCCGTGCTCATGGACTCCGGCCGGGTCGTCGACGGCGGTCGGCTCGGCGAGGTGCTCGTCCGCCCGCACTCGAAGCTGGCCGCGCAGCTGCTGCCCACCCCGCCGGTCGCGGGGCTGCCCGGTGACCTGGTCCGGGTCACCGTCACCGACACCTCGCCCGAGGGCGACGTGCTGCGGGTGCTCGTCGGCGAGCTCGGGTTCGACGTCGAGATCGTCGGCGGCTCGGTGGAGACCGTCGCCGGCCGCCGGTTCGGCAGGCTGCTGCTGCAGGTCGGTGGCGACGACGGCCGGCTCGACCCCGCGCTCCAGCGGCTGCGCGACGCCGGCTCGCTGGTCGAGCGGGCCGACCCCGCCGACGACCCCGCCCCCTGGCGCGAGGAGGAGCCACCGGAGCCCGCGTCGGTGCACGAGCCCTACGAGCCCCGCTTCCTCGACGCCCCGGACGTGCAGCGATGAACGACTGGTCCCGCATCACCCCGCAGCTGATCGAGGCGACGTGGGAGACGCTCTACATGGTCGGCGTCGCCACCGGCCTGACGGTCCTGCTCGGGGTGCCCCTGGGCGTGCTGCTCACCGTGACCGCGCCCGGAGCCCTCGCCCCGCGGCCGCTCCTGCACCGGACGCTGGGCCTGCTGGTCAACCTCGGCCGCTCGCTGCCGTTCATCATCCTGCTGGTCCTGGTCGCGCCGGTGACCCGCAGCATCGTGGGGACGACGATCGGCTCCACGGCCACGATCGTGCCGCTGACCATCGGCGCCGTCCCCTTCCTCGCCCGGCTGGTGGAGACCAGCCTGCGCGAGGTCAGCCACGGCAAGGTCGAGGCGACCCTCGCCATGGGTGCCCGCCGCCGCGACGTCGTCCGCACCGTGCTGCTGCCCGAGGCGCTGCCCTCGCTGGTCGCCGGCGTCACCGTCACGGTGGTCGCGCTGATCAGCTACTCGGCGATGGCCGGGGCGATCGGCGGCGGGGGACTGGGCGACTTCGCCATCCGCTACGGCTACCAGCAGTTTCGCACCGACATCACCGTGGCGACGGTCGCCGTCCTGCTCGTCGTCGTCCAGATCCTGCAGTGGGCCGGCGACCGCTGGGCCCGCCGGCTCGCCCACGCCTGAGCCCCGAATCCCTGAGCCCCCGAACCCCTGAGCCCCCGAACCCCGCACCACCCACCTCTCGCAAGGAGAACCATGCACCGCCCTCGCAAGTCCGTCCTCGCCGCCGTGGCCACCGCAGCCGTCCTGGCCCTGTCCGCCTGCGGAGGAGGCGACGCCGAGCTCTCGGGCGCCGACGAGCCGCTGCGCGTCGGCGCCTCGCCCGTGCCGCACGCGGAGATCCTGAACTTCATCGCCGACGAGCTGGCCGAGGACGCCGGCCTGGAGCTGGAGATCGTCGAGTTCACCGACTACGTGCAGCCCAACGTCGCCCTGGACGACGGCTCGCTGGACGCCAACTACTTCCAGACCGTGCCCTACCTGGAGGAGCAGGAGGCCAACGCCGGCTACGACTTCACCGCGCTGGACCCGGTGCACATCGAGCCGCTCGGCCTCTACTCCGAGTCGCTGACCGACGTGGCGGACCTGCCCGACGGCGCCGAGATCGCCATCCCCAACGACCCGACCAACGCCGGCCGCGCGCTGCGCCTGCTCGAGGCCAACGACCTGCTCACCCTCGCCGACACCGGGGACGCCGCACCGACGGCCCTCGACATCGACGACAACCCCAAGAACCTGAAGATCACCGAGGTCGAGGCCGCCCAGCTGCCGCGCTCGCTGGCCGACGTCGACGCCGCGGTCATCAACGGCAACTACGCCATCGACGCCGACCTCTCGCCGGCCGAGGACGCGCTGGTGCTGGAGGAGGGCGAAGGCAACCCCAACGCCAACCTGCTGGTCGTGCGCAGCGGTGACGAGGACGACGAGCGGATCCAGAAGCTGGAGGAGCTGCTGCACTCCGACGAGGTCCGGCAGTTCATCGAGGAGACCTACGAAGGCGCGGTCCTGCCCGCTTTCTGAGGCCGCCGATGACGGCCGGACGGGCCCGGAGCAAGGTCACGGGTTGGTGTCGAAGCGGACCTCACGGACCCGCGCGCGAACGCCTGCCCTAGATTCCCTGCAGCGCCGTGGAGGCTTTCGCGTCCTCGGCGATCAACTCCGGAGCTCGTCCGGCCGTCCTGGGCCGGAGAAGGCAGGTTTCCGCGATGTCACGACGTCGTACCACTCGGGTGCTGGCCGCCTCGTCGGCCGCGCTCATCGCAGCCACGCTGGCGGCGTGCGCCTCCAGCGACCGGGATTCCGGTGGGGACGGCGGAGGTGACGGCGAGTCCGGCGGCACGCTGGTCTTCGGCGCCACCGGCGACCCGGCCATGCTCGACCCCGCCTTCGGCAGCGACGGCGAGACCTTCCGCGTCTCCCGTCAGATCTTCGAGGGCCTGCTCGGCAACGAGCTGGGCGGCACGGACCCGGTCCCCGAGCTGGCCACCGACTGGGACGTCAGCGAGGACGGCCTCGAGTACACCTTCGCCCTCGAGGAGGGCGTGAAGTTCCACGACGGCACGGACTTCAACGCCGAGGCCGTCTGCTTCAACTTCGACCGCTGGTACAACTTCGAGGGCCTGGCCCAGAGCCCGAGCGCCTCGTACTACTACCAGGCGGTCTTCGGCGGCTTCGCGAACACT
Organism: Blastococcus sp. CCUG 61487; assembly: GCF_005222955.1. Lineage (GTDB taxonomy): Bacteria > Actinomycetota > Actinomycetes > Mycobacteriales > Geodermatophilaceae > Blastococcus. Next base: position 7,298 of record NZ_LWUA01000053.1, read on the forward strand.
CCGGAGACCCCGAGCATCTACGAGAGCTGCGAGGCGACCGACGAGAACACCGCCGTCATCCGCCTGACGCAGGTCACCTCGAAGTTCCCCGCCGCGCTCGCGCTGCCCGCGTTCTCCATCCAGAGCCCCGAGGCGCTGCAGGAATACGACGCGGACAACCTCGGCGGTAGCGAGGACTCGCTGCAGTACTCCGAGTACGCCATGGGTCACCCCGTCGGCACCGGCCCCTTCAAGTTCGACAGCTGGGACCGCGGCAACGGCGAGGTCACCATCGTCCGCAACGACGACTACTGGGGCGAGAAGGCCAAGCTCGACGAGATCATCTTCCGGACGATCTCCGACGGGAACACCCGTCGCCAGGAGCTGCAGGCCGGCTCCATCGACGCCTACGACTTCGTCGCGCCGGCCGACTACGGCTCGCTCGAGGACGACGGCGCGCAGATCCTCGTCCGCGACCCGTTCAACATCCTGTACCTGGGCATCAACGGCGGGAACGTGCCGGAGTTCCCGGCCAACCCGGCGCTGCAGGACATCCGGGTGCGGCAGGCGCTCGCGCACGCCATCGACCGCGACACGATCGTCACGTCGCTGCTCCCCGACGGCGCCGAGGCGGCCATCGAGTTCATGCCGCCGACCGTCGACGGCTACGCCGAGGACGTCACCACCTACGAGTACGACCCGGACCGCGCCCGGCAGCTGCTGACCGAGGCCGGCGCCCTGGGCACGACCCTGCGGTTCTTCTACCCGACCGACGTCACCCGGCCGTACCTGCCGGACCCGGCCGCGATGTTCCAGGTCATCAGCCAGAACCTGACCGACGCCGGCTTCACCATCGAGCCGACGGCGCTGCCCTGGAACCCGGACTACCTCAACGCCGTCCAGGCCGGTGGCGCCGACATCCACCTGCTCGGGTGGACCGGTGACTACAACGACGCCTACAACTTCATCGGCACGTTCTTCGCCGAGGCGTCGAACAACCAGGCGTCGGCCGAGTTCGGTGCGTTCAGCGCGCCGGAGATCTTCGCCGCGCTGGCCGCTGCGGACGCCGAGCCCGACCCGGAGAACCGCACGGAGCTCTACCAGGAGGCCAACCGGCTGATCATGGACTACCTCCCCGGTGTCCCGATCTCGCACTCGCCTCCGGCCCTGGCCGTCAGCGACCGGGTCGAGGGCCTCGAGCCCAGCCCGCTGACCGCCGAGGTCTTCTACACGGTCTCGCTCCGCGACTGATCGGCGAACCCGGCCGCGCCGGTGGCAGCCCCTGCCACCGGCGCGGCCGGACCGCGTTACACCCCTGAAAGGCTGATCCCCGAGCGTGCTCCGCTTCATCATCCGGCGGCTCCTGCAGCTGATCCCGATCCTGCTCGGGCTGTCGGTGCTGCTCTTCGCCTGGCTGCGCGCCCTCCCCGGCGGCCCGGCCCAGGCCGCGCTCGGCGAGCGGGCGACCCCCGAGGCCATCGCCCGCTACAACGAGCTGTTCGGTCTCGACGAGCCCCTGTACGTCCAGTACTTCAAGTTCCTCGGCCGCGCCGTCCGGCTCGACTTCGGCAACTCCGCGCGCACCGGGCGACCGGTGACCACCGAGTTCCTCGAGCGCATGCCGGGCACCATCGAGCTCACCGTGTTCGCGATGATCTTCGCGGTCGGGCTGGGCATCCCGCTGGGCTACCTCGCCGCCCGCAAGCACGGCAGCTGGATCGACTCCACCTCGGTGATCGCCTCGCTGCTCGGTGTCGCGATCCCCGTCTTCTTCCTGGCCTACCTGCTGCGGCTGGGCTTCGCCGTCGAGCTGGGCTGGTTGCCCGGCTCCGGCCGGCAGGACGTGCGCATCGACGCCACGCGCATCACCAACTTCTACGTGCTCGACGGACTGCTGACCCGGGAATGGGATGCGGCCTGGGACGCCGTCCTGCACCTGATCCTGCCCGCGATCGCGCTCGGCACGATCCCGCTGGCGATCATCGTCCGGATCACCCGCGCCTCGGTCCTCGACGTGGTCAACGAGGACTACGTCCGGACGGCGAACGCCAAGGGCCTGGCCCCGTCGACGGTCCGCGGCCGGCACATCATCCGGAACGCCCTGCTCCCGGTGTCGACGACGATCGGCCTGCAGACCGGGCTGCTGCTGTCGGGCGCGGTGCTCACCGAGACGGTGTTCGCGTTCGGCGGCGTCGGCTCGGCGCTCTACGACGCGCTGTTCGCGCGTGACTTCGCCGTCCTGCAGGGCTTCATCCTCATGCTGGCCGTCGTCTACGTCCTGGTGAACCTGCTGGTCGACATCTCCTACGGCCTGCTCGACCCGAGAGTGAGGGTCCAGTGACCGCGGTGGGCGACGTGCGTCGCCGGCGCATCGACGAGTTGGCCGCCCGCGCCGGCCAGGTGCCCGAGGGCGAGGGCGGTGTCTCGCTCACCCGCAGCGCCATCCGGCGGCTGCGGCGCGACCCGGTGGCGATCATCGGCGCGATCATCGTCGCGCTGTTCCTGCTCGTCGCGCTGTTCGCGCCGCTGCTGGCCCCGAAGGACCCGCTGGCGCAGTCGCTGCTGTCGCAGATCCGGCCCGGCTACATCCCCGGCAGCCAGGAGGGCTACCCGCTCGGGGTCGACAACCTGGGCCGCGACCTGCTGTCCCGGCTGATCTACGGCTCGCGGCAGTCGCTGATGATCGGCGTGGTCTCCACGGTGCTCGGCGTCGTCGTCGGCATGTCCCTCGGCATCCTGGCCGGCGCGTTCGGCGGCTGGGTGGACACCCTGGTCATGCGGTTCGTCGACATCCTGCTGTCGGTGCCGGGCCTGCTGATGGCGATCAGCATCTCGGTGCTGCTGGGCCAGAACCAGTACGCGCTGATGATCGCCATCGCGGTCACCCAGGTACCGATCTTCGCCCGATTGCTGCGCGGGTCGATGCTGGCGCAGCGCAACAGCGACTACGCCGTCGCGGCCCAGGCGCTCGGGGTCAGGAAGGGCCGGATCGTCTTCGGCCACGTGCTGCCGAACTCGGTGTCCCCGGTGATCGTGCAGGCCACGCTCTCCCTGGCGACGGCGATCATCGAGGCCGCGGCGCTGTCGTTCCTCGGCCTCGGCGACCCCGACCTGGCACGACCGGAGTGGGGCGCGATGCTGGCCAACGCGCAGAACTTCCTGTCCGTGCGGCCGGAGCTCGCCGTCTATCCGGCGCTGTGCATCATCGTGGTCGCCCTCGGCTTCACGTTGCTGGGCGAGCGACTGCGCGAGGCCCTCGACCCGAAGTTCCGGAGGTGAGCGGGATGAGCGACGCTGCCGCTGCCCCGGTCCGGCTGGGCAACCAGCCGGTGCTGGAGGTCGAGGACCTCGCCGTGCGGTTCACCCGCCGCGGCGAGGGCGACACCCGCGCAGTCGACGGCGTCAGCTTCTCCGTCGCACCGGGCGAGACCATCGGCCTGGTGGGGGAGTCCGGCTCGGGCAAGTCGGTGACGTCGCTGGGCGTCATGGGGCTGCTGCCCAAGCGGGGCGTCGAGGTCAGCGGCTCGGTCCGGCTCAACGGGCAGGAGCTGATCGGCGCCAAGGACGAGACCCTGCGCCGGCTCCGCGGCGCGGACATGGCGATGGTCTTCCAGGACCCGCTCTCCTCGCTCAACCCGACGGTGCCGATCGGCACGCAGGTCACCGAGGTGCTGCTCGAGCACCGCGACATGTCGAAGAGCGAGGCCGCGGACGAGGCGGTGCGGCTGCTGGACCGGGTGGGCATCCCCGACCCGAAGCGCCGGCTCAAGGAGTACCCGCACCAGTTCTCCGGCGGCATGCGGCAGCGCGCGCTGATCGCGATGGCGCTGGCTTGCTCGCCGCGGCTGCTGATCGCCGACGAGCCGACCACCGCTCTGGACGTCACCATCCAGGCGCAGATCCTGGAGCTGCTGCGCGAGCTCGTCGTCGACACCGGGACGGCGCTGGTGCTGATCACCCACGACCTGGGGGTGGTCGCCGGCCTGTGCGACCGCGTGCACGTCATGTACGCCGGCAAGATCATCGAGACCGCCGACCGGCACGACCTGTTCGCCCGGCCGCGGCAGCCCTACACCGGCGGGCTGCTCGCCTCGGTGCCCCGGCTGGACACCGGCCGCGACGTCCCGCTCACCCCCATCCGCGGCTCCGCCCGTGACGCGATCCCGTGGGCGGAGGGCTGCGCCTTCGCGCCCCGCTGCGATCACGCGCAGGACGACTGCCTGACCGAGGTGTCCGGCAGCACCGTGGAGCTGGTGCCCGACGGCCCGGGCCGCGAGCTGCGCTGCCGGCACCCCATCGAGTACCCGCCCGCGCCCTCGGGCGCCACCGCCTCCGGAGTCCGCCCGTGACCGCCCCCGACCCGCTGCTCCAGGTCCGCGGGCTCGAGGTGCACTTCCCGATCAAGCGCGGGGTGTTCTTCGACCGCACCGTCGGCCACGTCCGCGCCGTCGACGGCGTCGACCTCGTCATCCCGCAGGGGCAGACCTACGGCCTGGTGGGGGAGTCGGGCAGCGGGAAGTCGACGCTGGGCCGGGCGATCCTGCGACTGGTCGAGCCGACCGCCGGCGAGGTGCTCTTCGACGGCACCGACGTCGCCTCGCTGCAGGGCGAGGAGCTGCGGCGCATGCGCCGGCGCATGCAGATGGTCTTCCAGGACCCGCTGGGCAGCCTCGACCCGCGGCAGAACGTCGAGTCGCTGCTGTCCGAGCCGCTGCGTGCCCACGACCTGGACGGCGGTGACGCGGGGATCGCCGCGCACATCCGCAGCCTGCTGGACGCCGTCGGCCTGCCCTCGGCCGCGCTGCGCCGGTACCCGCACGAGTTCTCCGGGGGTCAGCGGCAGCGGATCGGCATCGCCCGGGCGATCGCGCTGGAGCCCGACCTGCTGATCGCCGACGAGCCGGTCTCGGCCCTCGACGTGTCGGTGCAGGCGCAGGTGCTCAACCTGCTCGAGGAGCTGCAGGAGCGGCTGAACCTCACCTACCTGGTCATCGCGCACGACCTCGCCGTCGTCCGGCACATCAGCGACGTCGTCGGCGTCATGTACCTGGGCTCGCTGGTCGAGCAGGCCTCGGCCGACGACCTCTACGACGAGCCGCTGCACCCCTACACCCGGTCGCTGATGAGCGCCGTCCCGGTGCCGGACCCGGTCGTGGAGGAGACGCGGGAGCGGATCCTGCTGGCCGGCGACCTGCCCTCGCCGGCGAACCCGCCCAGCGGCTGCCGGTTCCACACCCGCTGCCCGTGGCGGCAGGAGACCCGGTGCGACGACGAGGTGCCGGTGCTGCGGGAGGTCGCGCCCGGGCGGCTGGTCAGCTGCCACTGGGTGGAGGAGATCCGCGACGGCGTGCTGCGCCCGAAGTCGGCCGAGGAGGTCGCCGCGACGCAGGGGGTGTCGGTGCGCGGCAGCGACGCCGACACGGCGCTGCAGCCCGACGCGCTCGTCCAGGGCATCGACGCCCCGATCGAACGCACCTGACCCGCCCCCGCCCCGACCCAGGCCCGAACGCACCTGACCCGCCCTGACCCAGGCATAGGAAGCTTTGCCTATGCCGGGGGCGCCCGGAACGTAGGTAGAGCTTCCTATGCCTGGCTCGGCGCGGGCGCCCCTACCCCGGCGCACGGGATCCGGACCCTCCTCACTCGGTACTGTCCATCGGTGATGAGCGTCGTGGGTGCCGCGCGGCGGCTGGTGGTCCTGCTGGCTGCGGCTGCGCTGCTCGTGCTGCTCGGCGGCGCGCCCGCCCTCGCGGAGCCGCCCTTCCGGCTCGACGAGCAGGTGGTCGACCGGGTCGGCGCCCTGCAGGGCGCCGAGGACGAGGTCGAGGACGCGCTGCAGGAGCTGCGCGCCGAGGACGGTACCCAGCTCTTCGTCGCCTTCGTGGCCAGCTTCGACGGCGTCGACGGGGAGGGCTGGGTGGACGCGACCACCGAGCTCTCCCAGCTCGGGGGTAACGACGCCCTGCTCGCCGTCGCGGTGCAGGACGGCGCCTACGGCTTCCGGTTGCCCGGGAGCTCGGACCTGACCGACGCCCAGGTCGAGCAGGCCGTCGAGCCGCGGTTCGGGGACGACGACTTCGCCGGCGGGGTGATCGCGTACGCCGACCTCCTGCGCACCGGGGGCGAGAGCGCGGGCTCCGGGTCGGGCGGGGGTTCGGGTGGCGGTGGGGCGCTGCTCGTCGTCGGCGGGATCGCCGTCGTGGGCGGCGGCGTCTACCTGGTGAGCAGGTCGCGGCGCCGCGCCGCCCGCGAGGCGCGGCCGCCGGTCCAGCGGCTGGAGCAGCCGGACCCCTACGCCGGGACGCCGACCGCCGAGCTGGAGGGCCGCGCGAGCGAGGCGCTGCTGGCGCTGGACGAGGCGATCACGACCTCTCAGCTGGACCTGGACTTCGCTCGCGCTCAGTACGGCGCGGACTCCGTGGTCGGGTTCGACGAGGCGCTGGCCCGCTCCCGGGAGGAGCTCGCGCGCGCCTTCACGCTGCGCCAGGAGCTCGACGACGACGTCCCGGAGGACGAACCGACGACCCGCCGGATGCTGGCCGAGATGCTCGCCCTCACCGAGGCCGCGGACGCCCGGCTCGACGAGCAGGCGGAGGCGTTCGCCCGGCTGCGCGACCTGGAGCACACCGCCCCCGACGTGCTCGAGGCTCTCGCGCCGCGGATCGCCGCGCTGCGCGAGCGCATCCCGGTGGAGGAGGAGCGGCTGGCCGGGCTGCAGCAGCGGTTCGCCGCCTCCGCCGTGGCCCCTGTCGCCGACAACGTCACCGAGGCACAGGCGCGGCTGGCTGCGGCGGAGCAGGAGGTCCGCGAGGCGCTCGACGCGCTGGGGGCGAACCGGCCGGCCGACGCCGTCGGCGACGTGC
>NZ_LWUA01000053.1:14187-14363 GCF_005222955.1 Blastococcus sp. CCUG 61487
CGACGCCGTCGGCGACGTGCGGGCGGCGGAGGACGCCGTCGCGCAGACCACGACGCTGCTGGACGCCGTCGGCCGCCTGGCCGGTGACCTCGAGGAGGCGACGGGCCGGGTCGCCGCCGCCCGCGCGGACACCGAGCAGGACATCGCCGAGGCCCGTGCGCTGGTCGCCTCGGGGG
>NZ_LWUA01000054.1 GCF_005222955.1 Blastococcus sp. CCUG 61487
CCCTGACCTCGCCCAGAGGGGGCGCTTCGGGTCAGCGGCGACCGTCGCGAATCTGGTACACCCGCTCCCGGGAGATGCCGGCCGCAGCGGCGACGTCGACGACGCGCTCTCTGGAAGCCGCTGCGGGACAGCCCGTGACCGCTCAGGGGTGCGCGTTGCCCCGTCGGCGTGGCAGGGTGCTCGCCGTGCCGATGAAGCTGAGCATCGACCTGGACGGCCTCACCTGGGGTCAGCTGTTCGATTTCGTGGACGCCGCTCGCGGCGCCGACGTCAACCCGGCGCAGATGGTTGGCCAGGTGACCGATCCAAACGACCCGGAGGCGAGGACGGTCGGCCTCGAGGCCACGGTGGCGGACCTGACCCAGCGCGTCGCCGTCTTCGACCACTCCACGCGCCTCCACTACGCCCAGTCGTTGTCCCACGTCCTCGAGGAAGACGGGGATGCGCGCGCCGAGCTCATCACGCTCCGGGACCTCCGGGACGGGCTCCTGCAGTAGCTGGGGAAAACCGGCCCCCTGTGGACGGCGCGGGCATCTTCCTCGCCCACCCCGCAGTCAGGATGACGCCCGTCGGCGAGGTCACCCGCCGCGCGGCTACGTCACCCCGAACCACCCCGGTCCGGTAGCCGGCGGCCGCAGCGCCACCGGCAGCAGAAGAGCCCCGCACGTCGCCCATCCGGGTGGCGTGCGGGGCTCTTCGCTCGTTTGGGTGAGGCGCGCGCCCAGGCCCAGGCGTACAGACGAAAGCGGACCCGGCCGGTGCGCGAACACCAGACCGGGCCCTTGACCGTCCCCCAGCGCGAACTGGAGACCGGCCCGTGCCGCACCGTACTGACCTCACCCTGCCCCCGTCCGGCCACCCCGCCTGGGACGAGCTCGCCTCCTGGTGGCTGTCCCGCCTCAAGCCGTCCAGTCAGGACACGTGGCGGCGGCTGCTGCCCCGCTGGACCAGCTGGTGCACCGGCCGTGGCATCGACCCGATGACAGCTCGCCGCGGCGACGTCGAACTGTGGCTGCGCGCCGTCGCTGACAGCGGCTACGCCCGCGCCACGATCGCCGCCCACTACGACGTCGTCGCGTCGGTCTACCGCCTGGCTCACGAGGAGGAGCTGATCGAGCGGAACCCCTGCGCGCGCATCCCGCGGCCCAAGGTCCACCGCGAGCTGCAGCGCCGCGAGGTGCTCACCGTGCTCGAGTACGCGGCTTTCCTCGCCGCAGCCAGGCAGCTCGGTCCGGTCGAGCACGCGATCGCCGTCCTCGCCGGCATGATGGGCCTGCGCGCCTCCGAGATCGCCAGCCTGCAGGTGGAGTCCCTGGCCGTCATCCGCGGCTACTCGACGCTGACCTTCATCGGCAAGGGCGACAAGCCCGCCCGCGTGCCGGTGCCCATCCCCGCCCTGGCCGCGGTGCAGGCCTGCGTCGACGGGCGCACCACCGGACCGCTGCTGCGCACCCGCGCGGGGACGGCGATGGACCGGCGCGCCGTCCATCGGTACGTCGCGAGGACGGCGGCGGCGGCGGGCATCACGCGGCCGATCAGCCCGCACGCGCTGCGCCGCACCGTGGGCACGGTCGGCCTGGCGCAGGGCATCCCACTGCGTGACGTCCAGCGCCTCCTCCGGCACGCGAAGCCGCAGACGACAATCGACGCCTACGACGTCGGCGGGGACGGCCTGGACCGGCACGCTTCGCACCAGGTCGCGGGCTTCCTCGCGGGCTTCGCCGAGTAGCGGAGGTGAAGCCGCGGGTCAGGATCGAGGCGCTGGCACGCGCCCCGCGCAGCGGGCTGTGGCGCCGGGACCGTCTGCCACCGTGCTGTCGATGACCTTGCCGTCGACGAGGATGCGGCACTCGATGGAGCCACCCTCGGAGCCGATGAGCACGTCCATCGCCACTCGCTCGAGCGCTGGCACATCGACGCTGACAGGCCCAAGGAACTCCGTCGGCTGGTTCAACGGATCCGAAGTGGTGCGCTCCCTGTACCGCCCCAGGGGGACGGCGCGATCAGTGAGCTCGACGCGACCGTCTCCGGTGACGAGGACGACGTCGATGCTCTTCGCGGAGCCGAGCGCCTCGAACGTCACCACCACCGGCGCGGACAGGTCGACGTCGCTGCGCGGCCGCGGCTCCTCCGCGCCGCACCCGGCAACGACCATGGCCGCCGTCAGCGGCACAAGCACGCGACGCACTCCAGCTCCCCTCGATCACTCGGAGAGCCGGGACGCTACACGTAGTCACGCCGCGCCGCGCTGGTCCGCCAGGGGCTACGCCGCGATCCGTAGCCGGCGCACGACGCTGGCGGCGTCGACTACTCCGGCGATCGCCGGCTGCGCGGTCACGCGCGGCAGGCCCATGATCGCGGCCCGGGCCTCGTCGTCGTCGACGAGGGTGTAGAGCGCGGTCGTGGCGGGGGAATCGTGCCGGAGGAGCTCCTGCGCGATGCGCAGATTGCCGCCGGCGGCGCGCAGCACCTCGGTGCCGTACCAGTGGCGCAGCTGGTGCGCCGTGGCGGCGACGTCGGCCCGGTCCATGAGCTTGCTGATGACCGTGCACACGCTCTTCGCCGTGACCGGCTGGTCGGGGAACCGGTAGGAGGGGAACCAGTAGCCGTAGCGCGGCATCTCGAGCGCGATCTCGGCGATCTCCGGGTGCACGGGCAGCCGGGCCGGCTTGGCCCCCTTGCCGACGACGTGGAGCCATCCGCTCTCGATGTCCTCGCCGCGGAACTTCGCGATCTCGTGCACCCGCAGACCCTGGTAGGCGCCGAGGAGCACCATGGCCCTGGTCCGCAGCCGGTTCACCGTGTCCAGCACCCGCTCGAGCTGGCCGGTGGTGATCGGCCGCGGGTAGCGCTTCACCGACCGCGGCTTGTGCAGCTTGTCGACCGGGTTCTCGCTCCGGTACCCCATGGCGGCCAGCCACGAGTACCAGGCATCGAGGTCGGTGTAGTTGACCTGCCGGGTGCCGGGGGAGATCCGCTGCCCGGGCGCCACCTCGCGGCCGAGGAACGCCGCCAGGTCCTTCCACTCGGCAGAGCAGGCGTCGACGCCGGCGTAGCGACCGAAGAAGCCGACGAGGCTGACGCGGTTGCCGACGGTGCGCTCGCTCATGCCGGCGGCCCGCATCCACAGCGCCCATTCGTCGAGGAGTACTGCCGTCAGATCGACTGGCGTCTTCGCTCCATCGTGCGACGTGCTCCCCGTGTCCATGCGGCGAACAGTGGTGAGCGTCACCGAACGACGGCGATCCGGAACTACTCGTACGGGTGGCTCGGGACCTTGGTCCCTAGCCGTTCGAGTGGCCGGGGGAGCGCTGCGGTCACCTGCGGTCACCAGGCACCGCTGCTCACGCCGAGGCCGCCGAGGCGGTCGCGGCCAGCTTGCGGAGCACCGCCATGGCGGACGGACCCTCGACGTCCTGGCCGTCGGCGTAGAGACGACCGGACACGAACCGGCGACCACGCGGCCCCCGCGAGCTCGTCAAGCTGCCCGCCAGCGTGCCGTCGCGGTAGACGGCCCAGGTCGCGTCGACCTCGTGCGCCCACGTGCGGTCGGCCCGGACCTGCTGGGCGACCAGCGGCCCGGCCTGGAGCGGAGCCGGGTCGAGCTGCGTCACCTCGTGCACGCCGCTGTCCTCGTCGGAGTCGGCCTGCCCCTGCACGCGCATGACCACGCCGCAGCGGACGCAGGTCAGCACCATCCGCAGCTCGACCGGCGTGGGCTCGTCGTTGTCGCCGTAGCGCTGCTGCCCGCTCGTGTAGAGCACGTCGAAGAGGTGGCGCTGTCGTCCCCAGCGCGCCATGCGGTCCTCGCCGGTCTGCTCCGGAGGGAGGCATGGACCGTCGGCGGGGCCGTTGTAGTAGCCCAGCGGCCGGACCTCGCGCTCGTCGTCGGTGTAGCGGCCGATGCGGCGGGGGAGGCGCTGGTCGGCGTACTCGAGCCGACTGCCGGGGACCACACCGTGCCGGTCGACAGGCGGGATGACCATCCTGCGCCCGGCCATCACGCGACCGCCCTGTTGCCCTCGAACCGCACCGGGCGGGCACAGGCGACGTCGGGCGGGGTACAGGGAGCCTGGGGCATCGACCGCCGGGGAGCGAGCGGCCGCGGGCCCGGCAGGTCGCGACGCAGAGTGACCACGCCGTTCGAACTAGCGAACTTGTAATCCGCGGGTTGTGGGTTCGATCCCCACGGGGCCCACCGCGCTGACCTGCGCGTTTTCCCTTCGCGGGAGTCTCAACTGGTGGCCGCGCCCACACCCCGCCCACACGCGCGTCCGCGGCTGCCCGCGCGGCGGCGTCCATCCGGTCGGCCAGAGCGGTCAGGTCGTCGTCGAACAGGCCGGAGTACACGTCCAGCGTCATGGCCGCCGAGGCGTGCCCGAGCATCCTCTGGACGCTCTTGACGGTCGCGCCGCTGGCGACGGCCAGAGAGGCGGCGGTGTGCCGGAGGTCGTGTGGGGTGACGTCGCTTAGCCCGGCGGTCCGGACGGCCGGATCGAATACGGCCCGACGCCAGTTCCGCAGCCGGAGCACCGTGCCGCTGGCCGTGGTCATCAGCAGGTCGTCGCCTTGCCTGCCCTCGCAGTGGCGGGCCAGCGACTCGGCGAGCGTCGCGGGCAGGGGCACGGTCCGCTGTTGATGGGTCTTCGGTGTGCCGAACACCAGCCGTCCGCCGACCTCCGTGACCGCCTCGGCGATGGTGAGCCGGCGCCGGAGGAAGTCGACCCGTCGGACCCGCAGGGCGGCCATCTCGCCGAAGCGCAGTCCGGTATACGCCAGCAGCCGGATGACGCCCCCGTCCTCACCCGCCGCGTCGGCGAGCCGCTCGACCTCGTCATGGGTGAGGAACCTCGGCTCCTGCCGCGTCACTCGGGGCAGGGGTACGCGCTCGGCCGGGTTCCGCGGGATACGGCCGTCGCGGACAGCGAGGTCCAAGAGCAGCGAGAACACGCGGTGCGCTTGGCGAACGGTCCCCGGGGCCGACCCCCGCGTCAGCAGCTCCGCCGTCCACACCGCGACGTCGGCGTGAGTGACGTCGGCGAGCCGGTACTGACCCCATGTTGGGAGGACGTGCGTCCGCAGCAAATTGCCGTACCGATACCGCGTGCTCGGCTTCACGCCGGTCTGTGAGGCCAGCCAGCGATCGGACCACTCCTTGACGGTGATCCGACCTCGGACTGGCGCCGTCCACGTCTGCGTGACCATGGCTGACGTGGCCTCATCGAGCCAGCGCTGGGCATCGACCTTCCGCGCGAATCGCCTCTCGTGCTGACGGCCGCCTGGGTCGCGATACCGAGCGCGATAGCGAGTTGAGCCGTCGCTGAGCGTGATGCGGGTGATCGAGCCGTCCATGAGGACCTCCGTAGCGAGGTATGCGCTTTCCAGCGTGCCGCATGGGTCTGACAACAGGCGGCCCTCGTCATCCGGGACCTGATTCTCGCCAGGTGTTCCAACTGCCAGAAGGGCCGCTCCCTCCCCTTGGCCAACGCCAATAATCAGCAGCCCAGCGGGCTTGGGCGGTTGTTGTCGTACTAGTTGTACTGACCACGGACGTTGGTGACGACAGCGGCGTGGGTCGATGACATGAGGAAG
>NZ_LWUA01000055.1:0-316 GCF_005222955.1 Blastococcus sp. CCUG 61487
CACCGCGCGACGGATCGCCGACGCCGGCATCCCGGTGACGCCGGTGGAGCAGGTGACCGGCTTCCCCGAGTGCCTGGACGGGCGGGTGAAGACGCTGCACCCGGCGGTGCACGCCGGCATCCTCGCCGACCGGCGCCGGGCCGAGCACGCGGCACAGCTCGAGCAGCTCGGCATCGCGGCCTTCGACCTCGTCGTGGTCAACCTGTACCCGTTCACCGAGACGGTGGCCTCGGGCGCCAGCTCCGACGAGTGCGTCGAGCAGATCGACATCGGCGGGCCCGCGATGGTGCGCGCCGCGGCCAAGAACCACCCGTCG
>NZ_LWUA01000055.1:341-2272 GCF_005222955.1 Blastococcus sp. CCUG 61487
AGCCTCGCGGAGCGGCAGCGGTTGGCGGCCGCCGCGTTCCGGCACACCGCGTCCTACGACATCGCCGTCGCCTCGTGGATGGGCAACGTGCTCGCGCCGGACGACGACTCCGGCTTCCCGGCCTGGGTCGGCGCCTCCTGGGAGCGCGCCGAGGTGCTGCGCTACGGCGAGAACCCGCACCAGGGCGCGGCGCTCTACCGGGGTTGGCAGCCGGGCCTGGCGCACGCCGAGCAGCTGCACGGCAAGGCGATGTCCTACAACAACTACGTCGACACCGACGCCGCCTGGCGGGCGGCCCACGACCACGCCGACCCGTGCGTGGCGGTCATCAAGCACGCCAACCCGTGCGGGATCGCGGTGGGGCCGGACATCGCCGCCGCCCACCGCAAGGCGCACGCCTGCGACCCGCTGTCGGCCTTCGGCGGGGTGATCGCCGCCAACCGGGAGATCGACCTGACGATGGCCGAGCAGGTGGCCGAGGTGTTCACCGAGGTCGTGGTCGCCCCGGCGTTCACCGAGGACGCGCTGCGCGTGCTGACCGGCAAGAAGAACATCCGGCTGCTGCGCCTGCCGCACCTGCCGGGGCCGGGTGCGGAGATGCGGCCGATCGGCGGTGGGCTGCTGCTCCAGGTCAGCGACCGGCTCGACGCCCCCGGCGACGACCCGACCACGTGGACGCTGGCGACCGGCGAGCCGCTGGACGCCGCAGGGCTGGACGACCTGGTCTTCGCCTGGCGCGCGGTGCGGGCGGTGAAGAGCAACGCCATCCTGCTCGCCCACGACCGGGCCACCGTCGGCGTCGGCATGGGCCAGGTCAACCGGGTCGACTCCGCGCGGCTGGCCGTCTCGCGGGCAGGGGAGCGGGCTGCCGGATCGGTCGCCGCCTCCGATGCGTTCTTCCCCTTCGCCGACGGGCTGCAGGTGCTGCTCGACGCCGGGGTGCGGGCCGTCGTCCAGCCGGGTGGCTCCGTGCGCGACGAGGAGGTCGTCGCCGCCGCGGCTGCCGCGGGCGTCCCGCTCTACCTGACCGGCACCCGTCACTTCGCCCACTGATGCGGCACACGCCGCGGCCCCACGTGCGACCGCCGGCCGCCGGTTCGCAGGTGGAGGGGGAGGACTTCGCCCGGGTCGACTGGTGGGGCGCGGAACTGGACGGCGTCACCTTCGTCCGCTGCCGGTTCGACGACGCCTCGCTCGAGGAGCTGGTCACCCGGCGCTGCGTCTTCGAGCAGTGCGTGCTCACCGGGGTGCGGCTGTCGGGGTCGCGGCACCACGGCTCGGCGTTCCTCTCCTGCCGGTTCGACCGCGCCAAGCTCGTGGACGTGACGTGGGACGGCTGCAAGCTGACCGGCTCCCAGTTCCCCGGAGCGCAGCTGCGCCCCATGACGGCGACCGAGTGCGACTGGAGCTACGCGAACCTGCGCGGCGCCGACCTCGCCGAGCTCGACCTGTCGCGTCAGCGGCTGCGGGAGGCCGACCTCTCCGACGCCGATCTGCGCGGTTCGGACCTGACCGGGGCCGACCTCGACCACGCGCGCCTGCAGTCGGCCAAGCTGCGCGGCGCCGATCTGCGGGGCGCGTCGACCGAGGGCGTGAACTGGCGGTCGGTCGAGCTGACCGGAGTGCGGCTGGACGTCGTCCAGGCGGTCGCCTTCGCCAGCGCCCACGGCGCCGTGGTCGGGGACTAGCGGATCCGCTTGCCGGTGAGCAGGGCCTTGAGGCTGCCGAGCAGGCCGAGGACGGCGACGGCGATGGCGCACCAGAAACCCGGGCCGAAGAAGCCGAGCTCCCAGTCGGCGTCCTCCAGCGGCACCACGACCGCCCACACGACCAACCCGCTCACCAGCAGGCCGAGCAGGCCGAGGAAGCGGTGCGAGCGGGCCGGCAGCCACATCAGGATGCCGAGCACGAGCAGCACGCCGCCGCCGAGG
>NZ_LWUA01000055.1:2348-4799 GCF_005222955.1 Blastococcus sp. CCUG 61487
GCGGCGGCGAGCCCGGCGAGGATGAGCAGCAGGCCGCCCAGGCTGTCCGGGCCGCGGACCGCGACGGGCTCGGCGGAGTAGACCGGCGCCGTCGTCTCGTACGGCGGGCCGGCCGCGGTCGCTCCGACGGGGGGCTGCTCGCGCTCGGTCATGGCGCACCTCGGGCTCGGACGTCGTGGATGGGGAGCCGTCGTCGCCGAGCCTAGGGCCGCGCGGACCGTCGTGGGCACTCCTCGGGCACACTGTGCCGGTGCCCGCGACGATCCTGGACGGCAAGGCGACGGCGGCGGCGATCCGCTCCGAACTGACCGAGCGGGTGGCGGCGCTGGCCGCCGCCGGTCACCGGCCAGGGCTCGGCACCCTGCTCGTGGGTGACGACCCCGGCAGCCGCTGGTACGTGAACGCCAAGCACTCCGACTGCGCCGAGGTCGGCATCGCGAGCATCCAGCGCGAGCTGCCGGCCACCGCGACCGAGGCCGACGTCCTCGCCGTCGTGGAGGAGCTCAACGCCGACCCGGCCTGCACCGGCTACATCGTCCAGCTGCCGTTGCCCGCCGGGATCGAGGAGAGCCGCATCCTCGAGGCCATGGACCCGGCCAAGGACGCCGACGGGCTGCACCCGGTCAACCTCGGCCGGCTGGTCCTCAACGTGCCCGGGCCGCTGCCCTGCACCCCGGTCGGCATCGTCGAGCTGCTGCGCCGCTACGAGGTGCCGATCGCCGGCGCGGAGGTCGTCGTCGTCGGTCGGGGCATCACCGTCGGCCGTCCGCTCGGCCTGCTGCTCACCCGCCGCACGGAGAACGCGACCGTGACGCTGTGCCACACCGGCACCCGCGACCTCGCCGCGCACCTGCGTTCGGCCGACATCGTGGTCGCCGCCGCAGGCGTCCCCGGGCTGGTCACCGCCGACCTGGTCAAGCCGGGCGCCGCGGTGCTCGACGTCGGCGTCAGCCGGGTCGACGGGAAGATCGCCGGGGACGTGGCGAAGGACGTCGTGGACGTGGCCGGCCACGTGGCGCCCAACCCGGGCGGGGTCGGCCCGATGACGCGGGCGATGCTGCTGCAGAACGTCGTCCTGGCCGCGGAGCGGGCCGCCGCGGACGAGGCGCTCTCGGCGTGAGCGAGGGGCGTCCGCCGCTCTACGTCCGCCGGCCGTTCCTGGCCGGCCTGCTCCGCCAGCTGCCGCTGGTGGCGGTGCTCCTGGTCGTGGAGGTCGGGCTGGCGCTGGTCGTCGTCGAGCGCTGGCGGCTCGGGCTGGTCGTCATGGGGCTGGCCCTGATCGGTGCCGCGCTGCTGCGGCTCTTCCTGCCGGTGCGCCGGGTGGGCTTCCTCGCCGTCCGCAGCCGGCTCACCGACGTGCTGCTGACCTCGGGGGCGGGGCTGGCGCTGACCGTCATCGCGGTGGCGATTCCCGGGCCGTGACCGGCCCCGCTGAGGCGCAGCGCCGTCACCGGCGCTAGGTTGACGGCCATGGCAGAGAAGCCTCGGAACGGCAAGGTCACCGTGGTCGGAGCCGGTTTCTACGGCTCCACGACAGCTCTCCGTCTGGCCGAGTACGACGTCTTCGAGACCGTCGTCCTCACCGACATCGTCGAGGGCAAGCCCGAGGGCCTGGCCCTCGACATGAACCAGTCACGCCCGATCGAGGGCTTCGAGACGGAGGTCATCGGGGTCGGCGGCGGGTCCTACGAGGGAACCGAGGGCTCCGACGTCGTCGTCGTCACCGCCGGGCTCCCGCGCAAGCCGGGCATGAGCCGGATGGATCTCATCGAGACCAACGCGAAGATCGTGCGGCAGGTCTCGGAGAACATCGCGCAGACCTCGCCCGACGCGGTGGTCATCGTCGTCTCCAACCCGCTGGACGAGATGACCGCGCTGGCGCAGCTGGCCACCGGGTTCCCGAAGCACCGGGTCATGGGCCAGGCGGGGATGCTCGACACCGCGCGCTTCACCAACAACGTGGCCGAGGAACTCGGCGTCCCCGTCTCCTCGGTGCGGACGCTGACCCTGGGCTCGCACGGCGACACGATGGTGCCGGTGCCGTCGCGGTGCACCGTGGACGGCAAGCCGCTGTCCGACGTCCTGGCTCCCGACCGGATCGAGCATCTGGTCGACCGCACCCGCAACGGCGGGGCCGAGGTGGTGGCGCTGCTCAAGACGGGCTCGGCCTACTACGCGCCGTCGGCGGCAGCGGCCCGCATGGCGAAGGCGGTCATCGAGGACTCGGGCGCGGTCATGCCGGTCTGCGCCTGGGTCGACGGCCAGTACGGCATCTCCGGCGTCTACCTGGGGGTCGAGGCCGAGATCGGCCGAGAAGGAGTGCGGAAGGTCGTCGAGGGCGACCTCTCCGAGAGCGAGCTGGCCGGGCTGCGCGAAGCAGCCGAGGCCGTGCGCGCCAAGCAGGCTGACGTAGCCGACCTCTGAAGAAGGACCCCCTTCCTCCCCACCCCT
>NZ_LWUA01000055.1:4804-6042 GCF_005222955.1 Blastococcus sp. CCUG 61487
AGGTCGAGGGCACCGTCGTCGAGCTCGACGGCGACGAGATGACCCGGATCATCTGGCAGTTCATCAAGGACCAGCTGATCCTGCCGTACCTCGACGTGAACCTGGAGTACTACGACCTGGGCATCGAGTCGCGCGACGCGACCGACGACCAGATCACCATCGACGCCGCCAACGCCATCAAGAAGCACGGCGTCGGCGTGAAGTGCGCCACGATCACGCCCGACGAGGCGCGGGTCGAGGAGTTCGGCCTGAAGAAGATGTGGCGCTCCCCGAACGGGACGATCCGCAACATCCTCGGCGGCGTCATCTTCCGCGAGCCGATCATCATGCAGAACGTGCCGCGGCTGGTGCCCGGCTGGACCAAGCCGATCGTCGTCGGCCGTCACGCCTTCGGTGACCAGTACCGGGCGACCGACTTCCGTTTCCCGGGCGAGGGCACCCTGACGGTGACCTTCACGCCCAAGGACGGCTCGGCGCCGATCGAGCACGAGGTCTTCCAGGCACCGGGCGGCGGTGTCGCGCTGGCCATGTACAACCTGGACGAGTCGATCCGCGACTTCGCGCGGGCCTCGATGAACTACGGCCTGCAGCGCGGCTACCCGGTCTACCTCTCCACCAAGAACACGATCCTCAAGGCCTACGACGGCCGCTTCAAGGACCTGTTCGAGGAGGTCTTCCAGGCCGAGTTCAAGGACAAGTTCGACGCCGCCGGCATCACCTACGAGCACCGGCTGATCGACGACATGGTCGCCGCCTCGCTCAAGTGGGAGGGCGGCTACGTCTGGGCCACCAAGAACTACGACGGCGACGTGCAGTCCGACACCGTGGCCCAGGGCTTCGGCTCGCTCGGCCTCATGACCTCGGTGCTCATGTCGCCCGACGGCCGCACCGTCGAGGCCGAGGCCGCCCACGGCACGGTGACCCGCCACTTCCGCGAGCACCAGAAGGGCAACGCGACCTCGACCAACCCGATCGCGTCGATCTTCGCCTGGACCCGGGGTCTGGCCCACCGCGGCAAGCTGGACAACACCCCCGAGGTGACCCGCTTCGCGGAGACGCTGGAGAAGGTCTGCGTCGACACCGTCGAGAGCGGTCAGATGACCAAGGACCTCGCGCTGCTGATCTCCAAGGACCAGCCGTGGCTGACCACCCAGGACTTCCTGGCGGCCATCGACACCAACCTCCAGAAGGCCATGGCCTGACGTAGGCGCACGTCGCTGGACGAACACACGTGAGGG
>NZ_LWUA01000056.1 GCF_005222955.1 Blastococcus sp. CCUG 61487
GGTCGTCGCGTCAGGGCAGCGCGCGGCCCAGCGCCCGGTCGCAGCGGGCGCCCGCACCCCCGTCCCGCGACGGTGCGCCCCGGGGACGAGCGCCCGGTCCGTCGCGCCGTCCGGCCGCGTCCCGTGCTCTCCGGGCCGTCCGCGGCGCCGCCCGTCGCGCCCGCGCTGCGGCTGACGCGGCGTGCGCGCCGGCTGGGCGTGGTGCTCGGGCTCGCCGTGGGAGCGGCGCTGGGGTCATGGGTGGCCTCGGCCGTCGCCGACGACGAGGGCGGGCTGCGCCTCGCAGGGGAGAGCAGCGTGCTCGTGCGGCAGGGTGACTCGCTCTGGGCGATCGCGGCGTCGATCGCCGGCGAGCAGGACGTGCGACTGGTCGTCGACGAGATCCGCGAGCTCAACGACCTCACCGATGCGTCGCTGGTTCCCGGACAGGTGCTGCTGCTCCCGTGAGGTCCTGCGAGGCGGCGGCGTCGAGCGGGCGCGAGGGCAAGACCTCGCCAAGCGGCACCGACGACTTCGTCAATCCTCAGCCCTCGGAGGTCACGGACCGTGTCGGGTCGAACGCTTACGGTCGTCGCGTGTCTGGCGCCATGGGAAGTCGTGCAGCGGTGTTCACCAGCTCCCCTCAGGCCGTGGAGGTCTACCAGGCGGGGACCTGGTGGTCCGGCGAGCTGCTCGGCTGGCGCCACGACGCCTCGGGTTCGTGCGAGGTCTGGGTCCGCGTGGTGGTGGGCGGCGTCGAGGAGTCGGCGTGGCTGGACCTCGCCGACCTGCGGCTGCCCGAGCGACACCTCGGCGCGGTGCCGTCCCAGGATTCCCGCGACTCCCGCGTGCACCAGGAGCTGCCGACCAGCCAGTCGGTCGCGGCACTGCGCCAGCCGGCCGTTGAGGACGCAGTGGCCACGGCCGCCCTGCCCATGGTCCGGGACGTGGCCGCCCCCGCGGCCGGGGAGTCTGCGCCGACCCGTAGCGGAGGGCGTCGACGCGCCCCCGAGGACACCGACGTGCACCGTCTCGGCCCGAGCGCCGTGCCGGTCCGCCGCGGCCGCCACCGCGCGCCGGCAGACGGGGGGCGGCATCGGGCGGCGGACACCGGAGTCATCCAGCGGGTCGAGGACGCCGCGAGTGCCCCCGTCGTGCTGCGGACCGTTCCCGAGCCGGGGCGCGCCGCGCGTTCCGACGCGCGCTGGTCCGCCCCGGCCCCGCGGACCGCCCGGCCGGAGGAGGCTGTCGGTCGTCCCGACGTCTGCGGCAGCCAGGCCGCCGACGCGGAGCCCGACCTGCTGACCCGCCCGATGCGGCTGAGCGACCGCATCCCGCACGCGCGCCGGCCGCGACTGGACGGCTCGCTCTCCAGCGTCTGACGCCGTCGCGTCGCCGTGCGATCCGTCCGCGGATCGCTGTGGTCCGCGGCGCCCCAGCGCGTCCGCCGACGTCCTACGGGCGCCCGGTGCGGGTCGCGTCGTCGTCGGTCGGGCTGGTGCTCGCCGCTGCGATGGGCACCCCCTCCGCGCTCCGGCCGGACGCCGCTCGGGGGTTGCGGGCGACCTGTCGGCGCGTCGTGCGGGCGTGTCGTGTGACGCGTGGGAGCGGCTGTTCCTGCAGGTGACGGCCGTGTCGGAGCGGAACACGCCGGAGCTCAGATCTCTTGCACATCTTGTGGGTCCGCGCTTAGGGTTCCACTAGATCTAGTAGTTACAGAGTTGTAAGCCCGTCCACAGGCCGGTCCTCAGGTTCTCCCCCGGACATCCACCGGATGTCCCCAGGAGGGTCCACAAGGAGGGGCCGGGCGGAGCTGCCGAGGGAGGTGAACCGCGATGCGTTGCCCGTTCTGCCACAACCCGGACAGCCGGGTCATCGACTCGCGGGAGGCCGACGAGGGAGCGACCACCCGTCGTCGCCGGTCGTGCCCCCAGTGCAGCCGGCGGTTCACCACCGTCGAGGAGGCGGTCCTCGCCGTCGTCAAGCGCAGCGGTGTCAGCGAGCCGTTCAACCGGCAGAAGGTCGTCGCCGGCGTCCGGCGGGCCTGCCAGGGCCGGCCCGTCGACGAGGACCAGCTCGCCCTGCTGGCCCAGCAGGTGGAGGACACCATCCGGGCCAGCGGCGCGGCGGAGGTACCCAGCCACGAGGTCGGGCTGGCGATCCTGCGTCCGCTGCGCGAGCTGGACGAGGTCGCCTACCTGCGCTTCGCCAGCGTCTACCGGGCCTTCACCTCGGTGGCCGACTTCGAGAAGGAGATCGCGGAACTGAAGGCTCGCACGGCCGGCGGCGGCGAGCCCGACCCCGTGCCCTCCGGCAGTCCCGCCGTCCGCTGAGAACTGTCAGACCCCCGCGCTAGACACGACGTCAGAGCACCTCGATCGCGGCTCTTCCCCAGCCCTCGATCCATCCACCGCGCGGCTCCACTGCGCGCACCGAGCACCACACCGCGAGCACACACACAGGGAGAGCTCCACACCATGACCGAGACCGACGACCGCTTGGCCAGCACCCGTGCACGGCGCAACGGCAAGGCGCCCAGCCGCAAGGGTCTGAAGATCAAGCGCGTCTTCACCACCGCCGGTGTGCACCCCTACGACGAGGTGACCTGGGAGCGCCGCGACGTCGTCATGACCAACTGGCGCGACGGCTCGATCAACTTCGAGCAGCGCGGTGTGGAGTTCCCTGCCGAGTGGAGCATCAACGCCACCAACATCGTCACGACAAAGTACTTCCGTGGCGCCGTCGGCACCCCGCAGCGCGAGACCAGCCTGCGCCAGCTCATCGACCGGGTGGTGCTCACCTACGGTGCGGCCGGTCGCGAGCACGGCTACTTCGCCACCGAGGGCGACGCGGAGATCTTCGAGCACGAGCTGACCTGGATGCTCATGCACCAGTACTTCAGCTTCAACTCCCCGGTGTGGTTCAACGTCGGCACGAGCGCGCCGCAGCAGGTCAGCGCCTGCTTCATCCTCGCCGTCGACGACGAGATGGACTCGATCCTGAACTGGTACCGCGAGGAGGGCCTGATCTTCAAGGGCGGCTCCGGTGCCGGCCTCAACCTCTCGCGCATCCGCTCCTCCAAGGAGCTGCTCTCCTCCGGGGGCAC
The DNA here is from genome assembly GCF_005222955.1 of Blastococcus sp. CCUG 61487. Lineage (GTDB taxonomy): Bacteria > Actinomycetota > Actinomycetes > Mycobacteriales > Geodermatophilaceae > Blastococcus. The sequence continues at coordinate 3,086 of NZ_LWUA01000056.1, forward strand.
CGCCTCCGGTCCGGTCTCCTTCATGCGCGGTGCCGACGCCTCGGCCGGGACGATCAAGTCCGGTGGCGCGACCCGCCGCGCCGCGAAGATGGTCGTCCTCGACATCGACCACCCCGACATCGAGGAGTTCATCGAGACCAAGGCGCGCGAGGAGGACAAGATCCGCGCGCTGCGCGACGCCGGCTACGACATGGACCTCGGCGGCAAGGACATCACCAGCGTCCAGTACCAGAACGCCAACAACTCCGTGCGCGTCTCCGACGAGTTCATGCGCGCCGTGGAGGAGGGCACCGAGTTCGGGCTGCGCGCCCGCATCGACGGCTCGGTCATCGAGACCGTCGACGCCAAGACGCTCTTCCGCAAGGTCACCCAGGCGGCCTGGGAGTGCGCGGACCCCGGCATCCAGTACGACGACACGATCAACGACTGGCACACCAACCCCGAGACCGGCCGGATCAACGCGTCCAACCCGTGCTCGGAGTACATGAGCCTGGACAACAGCTCGTGCAACCTGGCGTCGCTGAACCTCATGAAGTTCCTGAAGGACGACGGCACCTTCGACACCAAGAACTTCGTGAAGGCCGTCGAGCTGGTCATCACCGCGATGGACATCTCGATCTGCTTCGCCGACTTCCCGACCGAGCCGATCGGTGAGACCACCCGCGCCTACCGCCAGCTGGGCATCGGCTACGCCAACCTGGGCGCGCTGCTCATGGCGACCGGCCACGCCTACGACTCCCGGGGTGGCCAGACCCTCGCTGCGGCGATCACCTCGCTGATGACCGGCACCGCCTACCGCCGGTCCGCCGAGCTGGCCGGGATCGTCGGCCCGTACGACGGCTTCGCCCGCAACGCCTCGGCCCACGCCCGGGTCATGCGCAAGCACGCCGCCGCCAACGACTCCATCCGCCCGGTCGCCGCCGATGACGCCGACGTGCTCAAGGCCGCCACGCAGCAGTGGCAGGAGTGCCTCGAGATCGGCGCCGCCAACGGCTGGCGCAACGCCCAGGCCTCGGTGCTGGCGCCCACCGGCACGATCGGCTTCATGATGGACTGCGACACGACCGGCATCGAGCCGGACTTCTCGCTGGTCAAGTTCAAGAAGCTCGTCGGCGGCGGCTCGATGCAGATCGTCAACCAGACGGTGCCGCGGGCGCTCAAGAGCCTGGGCTACCAGGACGAGCAGGTCGAGGCGATCGTCGAGTACATCGCCGAGCACGGCCACGTCGTGAACGCGCCGAGCCTGCGCCCGGAGCACTACGAGGTGTTCGACTGCGCCATGGGCGAGCGGGCCATCTCCCCGATGGGCCACGTCCGGATGATGGCTGCGGTCCAGCCGTTCATCTCCGGGGCCATCTCCAAGACGGTCAACATGCCGGAGACGGCGACCGTCGAAGAGGTCGAGGACATCTACTTCCAGGGTTGGAAGATGGGCCTCAAGGCGCTGGCGATCTACCGCGACAACTGCAAGGTCGGCCAGCCTCTCTCCGACGCCATGAACAAGTCGGACGGCTCGAAGAAGGAGGCGGCCGTCGAGGCTGCTCCGGCTGCCCTGTCGCACCCGGTGCGCAAGCGGCTGCCGAAGAAGCGGACGAGCCTCACCACGTCGTTCAGCGTCGCGGGGGCCGAGGGCTACATGACCGCCGGCATGTACGAGGACGGCAGCCTTGGCGAGGTGTTCCTGAAGCTCGGCAAGCAGGGCTCGACCCTGGCCGGTGTGATGGACGCCTTCTCGATCTCGCTGTCGATCGCGCTGCAGCACGGTGTGCCGCTGGAGACCTACATCCAGAAGTTCACCAACATGCGGTTCGAGCCGGCCGGCATGACCGACGACCCGGACATCCGGATCGCCCAGTCGGTGATGGACTACATCTTCCGTCGCCTGGCGCTGGACCACCTGCCGGTCGAGAAGCGGGCCACCCTGGGCATCTTCACCGCCGAGGAGCGGGCCGCCCAGGTCGCCGGCTACGACACCTCCGCGTCGACGACCGCGGTCGTCGAGGAGGAGGAGGTCGACCTCGAGGCGCTGCGCGGCTCGGCGCCGACCGAGTCCGCCCCGGTGCAGGAGAAGGTCACCCCGGAGGGCCCGAAGACGGTCAAGGAGGCGCACTCCTCGGCCGAGCTCCTCGAGCTGGTCACCGGTACCGCGACCGACGCGCCGCTGTGCATGACCTGCGGCACGAAGATGCGGCCGGCCGGCAGCTGCTACGTCTGCGAGGGCTGCGGCTCCACCAGCGGCTGCAGCTGATGGGAAATGTGAAGGTAAATGAGACTGGAATCGCGGCCGCGTGAGACTCGAATAGCGTCTCGGTGAGACTGCAGTGTGACCGAGATGAGGCTCGAATAGCGCAGTGAGTCCAGTTGGCGGAAGTTGGCAGACCCCCCGGGGTTCCCACCGGCTTCTGTCACTGACAAAATGCAGCGCGCCTGGGTCTCAGGAAGTGACGGCTGTGGCGGGAATGCCTGATGGGCATTCCCGTCACAGCCGTTCTCGTTCCGGACGAGTGGATGTAGCGGGCTACCTGCGGGCAGCGCAACCCAGAGCCAGGTGGTGGTATCGAGCACTGTCTCTAGACAGGGTGGTTCTTCCGACGATGAGACGGGGCTTGCGAGCACCCCCCGCCGAGGGTGCCTCCTGAGGTCGGCTGAGGACTGGACAAAACAGTCCCAGGTCGGTGGTCAAGTCTTCGGTCGAGTGCGCCGAATCAGTGGTCAGGCTGCCGATTACGCATACCCAAGTCACTACTTTCAGTAAGGAACGTCATGATCACTGATCAGCCGGCGGATCCGGGTAGCAGCATCATCGAGTTTGTTGCGCTGCATCACGCAATCCATGTCTCCCACGAGGGCAGTTCCTTGTCGCGCTCTCAATACGAGGACGCCGCTCAGGACTACGAGGAAGCCATGCGACAGGTCGAGGCGCTCTGTGCGGTAGACCTGCGCCTGTGCCTGTCGCTGGTCGCTGACATCACCGCACAGTTGATGCAGGCACTGGGGGAGCAGGGGCGTGAGGGCGCCGTTGAGTCCATTCTGAGTGACGCGTCGGGGCGTGGTTGGACGGCTTCAATCCGCCGCAGCGGCGTTATCCGGCCAACTCGGTCGCCAGGTGCCGTCGCCAACCGGGGCCTGGGTGATGTCGCCGACGTGCTTCCAGCAGTGAGCGCAGCGCCGCTCTGAGTCAGCGCTGTCCCGGCTCGGCGTCCGCCGACGGTCCACGGACGCCGCCTTGGTCGGGGGAGTAGCGGGTCCAAGGTCGAGACCGCGTCTGGCCGAGGGTTTCTCGGGACCTCGCCGAGTTGTTCGGCGGCTCGGTGGCGGCCCGAACGCGACGATCGCCTCCGCGCTGTGGAGCGGCAGCATCCGCGGCGACCACTCCTATTCTCCGTGCCCGGGCCGGTCGCTGAAGAGCCGCAGGATCATGAGTTGCCGCCCCGGCGCTATGCGAGGCAGCGGGCAGGGGCGCCAGCCATGAGGCAGCCTCGCAGGCCACCTCCCCTTCACCGAACCACTCCTGCAGTCAAGCGTCTGCCGCATGGTCGGGACCGTAGCGGCTTCCGGCCGGTCACCACGGATACGTTGCCGCTGGTAGAAGAAGCCGTTGGTCGGGCCGTCCTCCGGCAGCGTCGCGAGCCAGATGACAGTGTCGGCAGCCTCGTCCGGAGTGGTCGGGGCGCCGGCGCCGCCCATGCGGGAGGCGACCGACCCGGGAGACATCGCGTTCCCCTTCGCTGCCGGACCGACCTCAGCCTCGCGCCAGGATCGCCAAGCGCCACCTTCTTCGCATGGTGCAGGAAAACGCAGGCCTAGGATGAGACTGCGCAACGTCCCTGGCCAGGATAAATGAGACAGCACACGCCCCGGCCTCATGTATCGCCAAAGACCGGCTCAAAGCCTTGAGCGAGTTTCCGGCGTCTACAGGAAGAGGCGGTATTGGTAGACGTTGTCGTCCAGTTGTGGAACGTTGGAAATAACGCGGGCTAGCTTTTGTGCGTACCCGAGTGTCACGGGGTAGGGGTTGTACGGGCTGTCGTTGGTGACGTCCCGCTGAGTGG
>NZ_LWUA01000057.1 GCF_005222955.1 Blastococcus sp. CCUG 61487
ACCATGGGATGTCTGACCCGGGGTGCGGCTAGACCCGGGTGAGCTCGTCGCTGCGCCGGCGCCGCTCCTGGGGGACGGCCGGCGGGCGGCCGGAAGCGGCCGGGCGGGGGAGCGCGCCGGGACGGCGGCCGGTCTGCGGAGGGTGGGACACGTGCGCCGGCTTCGCCGACCTGGCGCCAGCGCCGGCGAACAGGGCGTGGGGGCGCGTGGCCTCGTCCTCGTCGCGCTCCCCGGACGACAGGGGCCGGGCGGGCGGAGCAGGGAAGGCCTCGCGGCGTGGGGGCCGGGCCGGATCGGGCAGCCGCAGCTCGGCGAGGTCCTTCCACGTCGAGTGGCGCAGGCCGTCCACGACGCAGCGGACGCGGGCGAGCACCCGGCCGTCCTCGGTGTTCGTCCAGCCCAGGAGCTCGCCGGAGTACCAGATCCCGCGGTGGTGGATCTCCACCGGTTGCGGGTCCCCGGCGAAGGCGACGATCGCCGGATCCCCCATCACGAGGCGGACTGTAGGGGCGCGCGACGGCGCCGGGCGGGAAGGCGCGCGTGCGGCTGGGGCGGTTGTGACGGGGCAGTCCCACCACTCACTCCGGTGCCTGCCGTCTCCCCGTCCGCGGGTCGATCATCGACCGGTGTAGGGTTGACGTCGCCGACGCGGGGTGGAGCAGCTCGGTAGCTCGCTGGGCTCATAACCCAGAGGTCGCAGGTTCGAATCCTGTCCCCGCTACCACGCTGGACCGGCCCCCACAGTCTTCGCGGGGGCCGCTCCCGTCCGGTGAGGAACCGCACGGGCATGCGGCTTCGGGCCGTCGACCGCCTCCGGCGGCCGGCTCTCGTCGGCCGGCAGCGGCGCCGCGCGGCGGCCGTGCGGAACGCCGGGCCCGGGACCACCCGAGCCGGGCACTCGGAGGAGGATCTGTGGCACGTCGAGCCCAGCCCCGGTCGGGCGCTCGCCGTTCCGGCGGGCGGAACCAGGGGCGCTCGGGGGAGCGCGACCTCATCGCGGTGCTCGCCCGCGCGGTCCGCGAGGTGGAGGGCGCCGCCCAGCGCGGTCGGGTGACCCCCTCGGTGCGCACCAAGTTCCAGGTCATCGCGCTGCTGGTGCGCGAGGAGCACGCCCGCGTCAAGAACTCCGAGACCATCACCCCGGCGCAGCGGACCGAGCAGCTCAAGCGGCTCGACGGCATCGCGACGATCCTGGCCAAGACCGCCGTCCGCGACTCCGGGCTGCTCGGCCTCCTCGCCGAGGACGCCGTCGTGTCGCCGGCGGTCAGGACGCTCAAGCGGGAGTTCCTCGAGGACGCCGGCCTGGAGCAGGAGGTCGAGGAGGAGCCGGTCGTCGAGGCGCCGGCGGCCGCCGCCCCGGAGAACAGGGTGGTGCCGCAGTCGGTCATCTCGCGACAGCTGGCCAACCCCTTCCTCGCGCCCGACTTCTCGGCCGCCCGGCCGGTCGCGGCCAAGCCCCGCCGGCTGCTGGGCTGGGAACTGCTCACACCGCTGCTCAACTCGTTCGAGCGCGCCGGCGGCGGCGCTCCGGCCTGCATGGACCTGCCCTTCCCGACCTCCCGGTTCACTCCGGCGGGGCTGGAGCTCATGCCGCACCAGGGACAGGTCGTCGCGGCCGCCGAGCAGGGGCACCGCACGTTCCTGCTCGCCGACGAGCCGGGTCTGGGCAAGACCGCCCAGTCGCTGCTCGCGGCCGAGGCCGCGCAGGCCTTCCCGCTGCTCGTCGTCGTGCCGAACGTCGTCAAGACGAACTGGGCACGGGAGGCCGGCCGCTGGGTCCCGCAGCGTCCGGCCACCGTCATCCAGGGCAACGGCGAGACGATCGACGCCTTCGCCGACATCGTCGTCGTCAACTACGAGGTGCTCGACCGGCACGTCGGCTGGATCGGCGACTTCGGCTTCCGCGGCATGGTCGTGGACGAGGCGCACTTCATCAAGAACAAGACCTCGCAGCGCTCGCAGCACGTGCTGGAGCTCTCCGAGCGGATCCGGTCGCGCACGCCCCGGCCGCTGCTCATGGCGCTGACCGGCACCCCGCTGATCAACGACATCGAGGACTTCCGGGCCATCTGGCAGTTCCTGGGCTGGATCGACGACGAGAAGCCGCTCGGTGAGCTGATGCAGTGCCTCGAGGACACCGGTTTCACGCCCGCGGACCCCGGCTTCTACCCGGCCGCGCGGCAGTGCGTCATCGACCTGGGGATCGTGCGCCGGCGCAAGGTCGACGTCGCCGCGGACATCCCCGCGCGCCGGATCGCCGACCTGCCGGTCGAGCTCGACGACCGGGCCGGGCGGTCCATCCGCGCCGCCGAGCAGGAGCTGGCCCGCCGGCTGGTCAAGCGGTACGAGAGCGCGCTCGCCGCGCGCGAGTCGGCCACCGACGTCGAGGAGATCGACCACGACCTGGTGCGCAAGGTCGCCGGCTGGGAGCTCAAGGACACCACGACGAAGGCCAGCGGCGAGAACGTCTTCAGCATGATGCGGCGGATCGGCCAGGCGAAGGCGGGGCTCGCCGCCGACTACGCCGCGCAGCTGGCCCGCAGCGCCGGCAAGGTGGTCTTCTTCGCCAAGCACGTCGACGTGATGGACACCGCGGAGGAGACCTTCGAGAAGCTCGGCGTCCGGTACTCCTCGATCCGCGGCGACCAGACCCCCTCGACCCGGCAGAAGCACATCGATGCCTTCGTCAAGGATCCGGACGTGGCCGTCGCCGTCTGCTCGCTGACCGCGGCGGGGGTGGGGCTCAACCTGCAGGTCGCCTCCAACATCGTGCTCGCCGAGCTGTCGTGGACCGACGCCGAGCAGACGCAGGCGATCGACCGGAGCCACCGCATCGGCCAGACCGAGCCGGTGACCGCCTGGCGGATCATCGCCGCGCAGACCCTCGACGCCCGGATCGCCGAGCTCATCGACAGCAAGGCCGGGTTGGCCGCGCGGGCGCTGGACGGGTCCGACGAGGAGATGCAGTCCTCGGCCGATGTGCAGCTGGAGGCCCTGGTGTCCCTGCTGACCTCCGCGCTCTCGGAGTAGGTCGCCGGCCTGAGCGCGGTCGGGGGGCGCGAGTGACGGAATCGTCGGCCCAAGGTGTTGTGCGTCACCGCTCGGCTCTCTACCGTCAGCGCTGACCGTTTTGCTCTACCGACAGTGAGGCGCCCCGTGTCCGTGAACACCCCTGCCGGTTCCGTCGACCTCGCGTCCCTCGACATCGACGCGATCGACCTCTCCGACCGCGACTTCTGGGCGGAGCCGCCGGCGGTGCGGCACGCGGTGTTCGACAAGCTGCGCGCGGAACGCCCCTTCGCGCACTTCGAGGAGCCGGCCATGCCCGGCATGGAGCCTGGTCCCGGCTACTGGGCCGTCACCCGGCTCGCCGACCTCGATGCCATCAGCTCGCAGCCGGCGATCTTCTGCTCGGGCAAGGGCGCGGTGTCCATCCAGGACCTCCCGGCCGACCTCAGCGAGTTCTACGGCTCGATGATCAGCATGGACGACCCGCGGCACGCGCGGATCCGGCGGATCGTGGCCAAGACGTTCACCCCGCGGATGCTCGAGCAGGTCGTCGACTCGGTCGTCGGGATCGTCGACCAGGTGCTGGTCGAGGCCCGCGCCAAGGCCGAGGCGGGCGACGGCACCATCGACGTCGTCGCCGACATCGCCGCACCGATCCCGCTGCGGATCATCTGCGACATGATGGGGATCCCCGAGGAGGACCGCGACCTGGTCCTGAGCGCCTCGAACACGATCCTCTCCGGCGGTGACCCCGAGCTCACCGACGAGGACGACCCGCTCACCGCGCTCATCGAGGCGGGCATGAACATGGCCGCCCTCATGGAGCGGCTGGCCGCCGAGCGGCTGGAGAACCCCACCGACGACCTGACGACCGCGCTGGTCAACAGCGAGGTCGAGGGGGAGAAGCTCACCCACCAGGAGATCGCCTCGTTCTTCATCCTGCTGCTGGTCGCGGGCAACGAGACCACCCGCACGGCGATCGCGCAGGGCCTGCTCGCGCTGTCGGAGAACCCCGAGCAGCGCGAGCGCTGGATGGCCGACCCGTCGCTGGACAAGACCGCGGTCGAGGAGATCGTCCGGTACGTCAGCCCGGTCACCTGGATGCGCCGCACCGCCACCCAGGACGGCGAGCTGAACGGTCACTCCTTCAAGGAGGGCGACAAGTTCCTGCTCTTCTACGCCGCGGCCAACCGCGACCCGGAGGCGTTCGAGGACCCGCACGCCTTCGACGTCGGCCGCAACCCGAACAACCACGTGGGGTTCGGCGGGCACGGGCCGCACTTCTGCCTCGGCGCGCACCTGGCCCGCCGGGAGCTCGCGGTCACCTTCCGCCGGCTGTTCGAGATCTGCCCCGACCTCGAGATCTCCGGCGAGCCGGCCCGGCTGCGCTCCTCGTTCGTCAACGGCCTCAAGCGGCTCCCGGCACGCTTCACGGGTGTGCGATGAGCCGCGTGGAGGTCGACCGGGACCGCTGCGTCGGCTCCGGGGTGTGCGAGTCGCTGGCTCCGGCGGTCTTCGAGCTGGACGACGACGGCGTGCTCGTCGTCCACAGCTCGGAGCCGGACGAGGGGCAGCTGGACGCCGTCCGGGACGCGGTCCAGTCCTGCCCCACGCGGGCGCTCTCGCTGACCGAGTGATCGAACCGCGGCGGCCGGGGTAGGGGAGCGGGCATGGAGCTCTCAGTGCAGGACGCCCCCGACGCCAACAGGTACGAGATCCGAGGAGGCGGGAAGCTGCTCGGCCACGCGGCCTACCAGCGCCGCGGTGACACCGTCGTCTTCACCCACACCGAGGTCGACCCCGATGCCGGGCAGTCCGGCCTCGGCAGCACCCTGGTGCGGGGTGCGCTCGACGACGTGCGCGCCAAGGGCGGATCGGTCGAGCCGAAGTGCTCGTTCGTGCGCGGCTGGATCGAGAAGCACGAGGAGTACGCCGACCTGGTCGTCGGCTCGGGGAGCTGACGCAGTCAGGCGGCGGCGCGGAGGGGGCCGAGCCCCAGTTCGCGGTGGACGGCGAGCATGCAGCGGTCCATGACGACGGTGAGGCCGGCCTCCTCGGCGATCCGGCGGGCTTCGTCGTCGGCGATGCCGAGCTGCAGCCAGAGCACCTTCGCCCCGATCGCGACCGCCTGTCGGGCGATGCCCGCCGCCTCCGCGGCCGGCCGGAAGACGTCGACGACGTCCACCGGACCGGCCACCTCGCTCAGGGTCGTGGCCACCGGCTCGCCGAACAGCTCGCCACCACGCGGGTTCACCGGCCGGATCCGGTAGCCCTGCTGCTGCAGGTAGAGCGGGATCTGGTGCGCCGCCTTCGCCGGGTCGGCGGAGGCGCCGACGACGGCGATCATCCGGGCGTCGCGGTAGATGCCGGTGAGTTCGTCACGTTCTGCCTGGTCCATGCCACGGCCAACCCCACCGGGGCTCCGGTCATGCCCGGTTGCTCCGTAGGGTCGTGCCGTGATCCTCGAACACGCCCTGCTGACGGTCCGGCCGGGGGAGCAGCCGGCCTTCGAGTCGGCGTTCGGGCAGGCTCGGCGGCTGATCGCCGGCGCACCCGGCTTCCGGGAGCTGCGGCTGGCGCGCTGCCTGGAGCGTGACGACGGCTACCTCCTCCTGGTGGAGTGGGACCGGCTGCAGGACCACACCGAAAGGTTCCGCGGCTCGCCGGCCTACCAGGAGTGGAAGGCGCTGCTGCACCGCTTCTACGACCCGTTCCCCGTCGTCGAGCACTTCACGACGGTGCTCACCGCCGCCCCTGCCCAGGAGGACCGACCGTGATCGAGCTCCGCACCCCCGGCGAGATCGACGCCATGCGCGCCGCGGGAGCCGTGGTCGCCGACATGCACGCCGCGGTGAAGGCCGCCGCGGCGCCGGGCGTCCGCCTGACCACGCTCGACGCGATCGCCCGCGACGTGCTGGCCGACGCCGGCGCGACCTCGCCGTTCCTCGGGTACGCCCCGCTGCCGACGACCCCGCCCTTCCCCGGGGTGCTGTGCCTGTCGGTCAACGACGTCGCCCTGCACGGCATCCCGACCCCCGAGGAGCTGGAGGACGGCGACCTGCTCAGCGTGGACGCCGGCGCGGTCCTGGACGGCTGGGTGGGCGACGCGGCGATGACCTATCCGATCGGCACCCCGCGGCCGGAGGACCTCGCGCTGGTCGCGACCACCGAGGCGGCGCTGGAGGCGGGGATCGCGGCCGCAGTCGTCGGCAACCGCATCGGGGACATCTCGGCGGCGATCGGGGCGGTCGGCCGGGCTGGAGGCTGCGGCATCAACACCGATCAGGGTGGCCACGGCGTCGGGCGCTCCATGCACGAGGCGCCGTCGGTCCCCAACGAGGGCAGGCCCGGTCGCGGGGTGCCGCTGCGGGCGGGGCTGGTCATCGCCATCGAGCCGTGGTTCCTGGCCGGCGGCAACGACGACTACACGGTGGACGCCGACGGCTGGACACTGCGCAGCGCCGACGGCAGCCGCGCCGCGCACGTGGAGCACACGGTCGCCGTCACCGATGACGGCCCCAGGATCTTGACGCTCCCACGGTGACCCGAGGGGCCGAGGGCCGGACCATCTCCCGCTCGGGTCCGGTGGGGCCGACGAACCCGCCACCGGTGAAGGCGAATCCGCAGCGCGCGTAGAAGCGGGCGGCGCGCGCGTTGTCCTGGTGGACGTGCAGTCGCACCTGCGGCAGGCCAGGACTTCTCGGAGCGTGCCACCGCCTCCTCGTGCGGCTCCAGGAACGCGATCCGCGCGACGTCGTCGGTCAGCGCCGCGAGCCGCAGGGCTCGGGCCTCGCGCCACCCGTCCGGCCGGACCGGGCGCACCTCGTAGCCCGCGGTCACCGCCGTCAGCCGAGCGCCTGTCCGAGGTCCGCGATGAGGTCGTCGACGTCCTCGATGCCAACCGAGAGCCGGACGAGGTCGTTCGGCACCTCCAGCGGGGAGCCGGCAGCGCTGGCGTGGGTCATCCGCCCGGGGTGCTCGATCAGCGACTCCACGCCGCCGAGGGACTCCGCGAGGGTGAACAGCTCGGTGCGCTCGCACACCTTCAGCGCCGCGTCCTCGCCGTCCCGGAGCCGGAACGAGACCATCCCGCCGAAGCCGTCCATCTGCTTGGCCGCCACGTCGTGGCCGGGGTGCTCGGGCAGGCCGGGGTAGAGGACCGCGGAGACGTCGGAGCGGGCGGCGAGGAACTCGGCCACGCGCTCGGCGTTGGCGCAGTGCCGGTCCATGCGGACGCCGAGGGTCTTGAGGCTGCGCAGCACCATCCACGAGTCGAACGGTCCGGCGACCGCGCCCATCGCGTTGTGGTTGTAGGCCAGCTGCTCGCCGAGGGTGGCGTCCCGGGTGACGAGGGCACCGCCCACGACGTCGGAGTGGCCGCCCAGGTACTTCGTCGTCGAGTGGACGACGACGTCGGCGCCGAGGGTCAGCGGCCGCTGGAGGTAGGGCGAGGCGAAGGTGTTGTCGACGACGAGCAGCGCGCCGACCTCGTGCGCGATCGCCGCCGTCGCCTCGATGTCGGTGATGTTGAGCAGCGGGTTGCTGGGCGTCTCGCACCAGACCACCCGCGTGGTCGGGCGGATCGCGGCGCGCAGCGCGTCGGGGTCGTCGAGCGCGACCGGGGTGTGCTCCAGGCCCCACTCCGACAGCACGCGGGAGATCAACCGGAACGTGCCCCCGTAGGCGTCCCCGCCGAGGACGACGTGGTCGCCGGCCCGGCAGGTGGTGCGCAGCAGGGTGTCCTCGGCGGCGAGCCCCGACGCGAAGGCCAGCGCCGTCGTGCCCTCCTCGAGGGCGGCCAGCGCGGTGTGCAGCGTGTCCCGGGTGGGGTTGCCGCTGCGGCTGTACTCGTAGCCGCCGCGCAGCCCGCCGACGCCGTCCTGCTTGTACGTCGTGGTCATGTGCACCGGCGGGATGACTGCGCCGGTCGCCGGATCGGGGTCCTGGCCCGCGTGGATCGCGCGGGTGTTGAAGCCGGTCATGACTCGACCGTAGGCGTCAGACCAGCGAGGTGCCCCAGCACGTCCTGGCGGGTGACGACGCCGGCCGGCTTGCCGTCGACGTGGACCAGCAGCGCGCCGGAGCTGCCCAGCTGAGCCACCGCGGCGCTCACGGCCTCGCCGGATCCGACGATCGGCAGGGGAGCGCTCATGTGCCTCTCCACCCGGTCGGCCAGCGCCGCCCGGCCCTCGAACAGGGCGTCGAGGAGCGTCTTCTCGTCGATCGAGCCGACGACCTCGCCCGCGGTGACCGGGGGCTCGGCGCGGACGACCGGCAGCTGGCTGACGCCGTACTCGCGCAGGATGTCGATGGCGTCGCGCACCGTCTCGTTCGGGTGGGTGTGCACGAGGGTGGGCGTGCTGCCGCCCTTGGCCTCCAGGAGCTCGCCGACGGTCTCCTCGCCGGTCGCCTCCAGGAAGCCGTAGTCGGCCATCCACGTGTCGTTGAAGATTTTGTTCAGGTAGCCGCGGCCGCCGTCGGGCAGCAGGACGACCAGGACGTCGTCCTTGGTCAGGCGTTCCGCGACGCGCATCGCGGCGACGACGGCCATCCCGCAGGAGCCGCCGACCAGCAGGCCTTCCTCGCGGGCCAGCCGCCGGGTCATCTCGAAGGAGTCGCCGTCGGACACGGCGATGATCTCGTCGGCCACCTCGGGGTCGTAGGTCGACGGCCAGAAGTCCTCGCCGACGCCCTCGACCAGGTACGGGCGGCCGGTGCCGCCGGAGTACACCGAGCCCTCGGGGTCGGCACCGATGACCTGGACCTTGCCGCCGGACTTCTCCTTCAGGTACCGGCCGACGCCGCTGATCGTGCCGCCGGTGCCGGCACCGGTGACGAAGTGGGTGATCCGGCCGTCGGTCTGCTCCCAGATCTCCGGGCCGGTGGTCTCGAAGTGCGAGCGCGGGTTGTTCGGGTTCGAGTACTGGTCGGGCTTCCAGCCGCCGGGCGTCTCGCGGGCCAGCCGGTCGGAGACCGAGTAGTACGAGCGCGGATCGCTGGGATCGACCGCCGTGGGGCAGACGACGACCTCCGCGCCGTAGGCCTTGAGCACGTTGATCTTCTCCTGGCCGACCTTGTCGGGGCAGATGAAGATGCACTTGTAGCCGCGCTGCTGGGCCACGAGGGCCAGGCCGATGCCGGTGTTGCCGCTGGTCGGCTCCACGATCGTGCCGCCGGGCTTGAGCAGGCCCGCCTCCTCGGCGGCGTCGACCATGCGGACGGCGATCCGGTCCTTCACCGAGCCGCCGGGGTTGAGGTACTCGACCTTCGCCAGCACCAGCGGCGCGTCCGGCCCGAGGTGGCGGGTGATCGACGACAGCTTCACCAGCGGGGTGTTGCCGACCAGGTCGATGACGGACTCGGCGTACTGCACGGGAGCGACCTCCTCGACGGGGACTCGGAGGGAGCCCGACCGAGCCCCATCCCACCAGATGCCGGGCCGCGCCACGAACCTCGCCTCGGTCGGGTGGTGTGCTGGCGCTCGGCGCGGGCGACCGGCGAGGATGCGCGCATGAGCGCTCCCGGCACCCGGTCCCTCGGCGGCCTGACCGTCTCCCGCGTCGGCCTCGGCTGCATGGGCATGAGCCAGAGCTACGGCGTCGCGGACCGGCCCGAGTCGATCGCCACCATCCACCGGGCGCTCGACCTGGGCGTCACGTTCCTCGACACCTCGGACGTCTACGGCGACGGGCACAACGAGGAGCTCGTCGGCGAGGCGATCGCCGGACGTCGCGACGAGGTGCAGCTGGCCACCAAGTTCTCCCTCTCCCGCGACGACCGCGGCCGGATGCGGATCGACGGCCGGCCGGAGAACGTGCGCGCCTGCGCCGAGGCCAGCCTCCGCCGGTTGGGGGTCGACGTCATCGACCTCTACTACCAGCACCGCGTGGACCCGAAGGTGCCGATCGAGGAGACGGTCGGCGCGATGGCCGAACTCGTGCAGCAGGGCACGGTGCGCCACCTGGGGCTGTCGGAGGCGAGCGCCACCTCGATCCGTCGCGCCGTCGCGGTGCACCCGATCGCGGCGCTGCAGAGCGAGTGGTCGCTGTGGACCCGCGACCTGGAGGCCGAGGTGCTGGGCGTGGCACGGGAGCACGGGATCGGGATCGTGCCGTTCAGCCCGCTGGGCCGGGGCTTCCTCACCGGCGCGATCACCAGCCCCGACGACTTCGGCGACGACGACTTCCGCAAGAACCAGCCGCGGTTCCAGGGCGAGGCGTTCCAGGCCAACCTGCGGCTGGTCGAGGAGGTGCGGGCGATGGCCGCGGAGAAGGGGGCCACGGCCGGGCAGCTCGCGCTGGCGTGGGTGATGGCGCAGGGCGACGACGTCGTGCCGATCCCGGGGACGAAGCGGCGCAGCTACCTCGAGGAGAACGTCGGGGCGGCCGACCTCCAGCTCAGCGCCGACGACCTGGCGCGGCTGGAGGCGATCGCGCCGCCCGGCGCGGCCGAGGGCACCCGCTACCCGGACGGCGGCTACGCCTACGGCGAGAGCCCGGAGCGGTCCGCGTGAGCGCCCCTGTCACGAGCCGCGTCCGCGGCCGGGACGGCGTCGAGGTGGCCGTGCACCGCTGGGGCGTGCCGGGGGCCCGGCCGCCGGTGCTGCTGCAGCACGGCTTCGCCGCCGACAGCCTGCGCAACTGGGCCGGTGTCGTCCCGGCCCTGCTGGCCGACGGCCGCGAGGTGGTCGCCGTCGACGCCCGGGGCCACGGCGCCTCGGACAAGCCGCACGACCCCGCGTTCTACGGGGAGCGGGCCATGGCCGGTGACCTCGCGGCGGTGGTCGACGCGCTCGGGTTCGAGGAGTTCGACCTCGCCGGCTACTCGATGGGCGGCATCGTGTCGCTGCTGCTCGCCGGGACCGACCGGCGGGTGCGCCGGCTGGTGGTCGGCGGCATCGGTGCCGGGGTGGTGGAGCGGGGCGGCGTCGACACCCGGGCGATCGCCAACACGGCCCTGGTCGCCGCGCTCGAGGCCGACGATGCCCGGTCGATCACCGACCCGAGCGCGGCCGCCTTCCGTGCCTTCGCCGACGCCACGGGCGCCGACCGGCTCGCCCTGGCCGCGCACGCCCGGGTGGTGCACGCCCAGCCGCTGCCGCTGGCCGACATCACCGCGCCGACACTCGTCGTCGCCGGCGACGCCGATCCGCTCGCCGTCCGTCCGCAGGTGCTCGTCGACGCGATCCCGGAGGCGCGGCTGGTCATGGTGCCCGGCGACCACCTGGGTGCCGTCGGCTCCCCGGTCTTCGTCGGGGCGCTGGTCGGCTTCCTGCGGGACGACGGCGGCTCGTGACGGCGGGCGTCCTCCTCGGCGCCGATCTCGGCACCAGCGGGCTCAAGCTGGTGGCCCTGGACCTCGACGGCGCCGTCGTCGCCGAGGCGGAGGAGGACTACGCCTACGACCGGCCTACGCCGGACCGGGCGGAGAGCGACGTGCGGGTCTGGCGAGCCGCCCTGGACGCGGCCTGGGCGTCGATGGCTCCGGGGCTGACCGATCGGCCGGTGCTCGCGCTCGGTCTGTCCGGCCAGATGCACGGCGCCGTGCTCGTCGACGACGTCGGCAGGCCGCTGCGACCGGCTCTGCTGTGGCCTGACCGCCGCGCCGTGGGGGAATTGGACCGCTGGCGGGGGCTGACCTCGGAGGAGCGGGCCGCGCTCGCCAACCCGCTGCTGCCCGGGATGACCGGACCGATGCTGGCCTGGCTGGGGGAGCACGAGCCCGAGGTCGTGGCCCGGGCGTCGACGGTGCTGCTGCCGAAGGACGCGCTCCGAGCCGCTCTCGTACCGGGTGCCGACGTCGCCGTCACCGACCGCAGCGACGCCTCGGGCACGCTGCTGTGGGACGTCGTGGCGGACAGCTGGTCGATGGCCGCGGTCGACGCGGCCGGCGTCCCGTCGGAACTCCTCCCTGCGGTCCGGCCGGGCACGGAGGTCGTGGGGACGACGGTGCTCGCCGGTAGGGAGGTACACGTCGTCGTCGGTGCGGCGGACACGCCCCTCGCGCTGCTGGCCGCGGGGACCACCGAGGGCCTGCAGGTCAACCTCGGTACCGGCGCGCAGGTGCTACGGCCGGGCTGGACGCCCGCCCCCGTCGACGACCCGCGGATGCACGCTTACGCCGACGCGGACGACGGCTGGTACGCGATGGCGGCCATGCAGGAGGGCGGCTCGGCCTGGGCGCAGGTCCGCGCCGAGCTGGGGCTGGACTGGCCGGGCTTCTTCGCGGCAGCGGCCGTCCCCGGACCTGCTCGCGCGGCGGTCGAGGAGGTGGTGTCCGCGATCGGGGCGGCAGCGCGCTTGCTCGGCGACCCCGCGGACGGTGCACCCCTGGTCCTCACGGGCGGCGGCGCGCGATCGCGGGTGGTGCAGCAGGCGCTCGCCGATGCCCTGGGCTGCCCCGTCCGCCACCTGCGCCTGCGCAGCGCTTCAGCCGTCGGCGCGGCCATGCTGGCCGCTCGAGGTGTGGACCTGCAGGTGGAGGTCCAGTGGCTCCCTGGCCCGTCGGTCGAGCCGCGGGAGGACGCCCAGGGCTGACGAGCGGCGCACCGGACCGTGAGGGGCGTTGAAACGTTCCCGCGGGAACGCGGTCAAGCCTGGGAGCTAGGCGACGTTCCCGCGGGAACGTCGCCTAGCCGCACCGGCCATGACCCCCAGCGGCCAGCCCAGGGACACCGTGCGGTCATGGAGTCCGAGTACGTCGCGACGTCCGACGTCGCGCCAAGACCATGAGCAGTTCGGCCACGATCGACCCCCCAAAGATGACGGCTGCCCATAGCCATGCGCCCTGGATCAGCGCGATGACCGCGCCCACAGTGCCAACCACGCCTAGCACGACCGCTGGCCAGTCGACCGATGCCTGCGGGTCGCTCATGGCGGCCATGACCCGTTCGCAGGATCACTGGAGCAACTCGACGCCCGGCGCCCGAATCGGCGTCCTGCCCCATAGACCGCCTTCAGGGCGAGCAGCCGACAGGTGTCGGGGGCGCTGCGCCGGTGAACGGCTCGTGGCTCAGGCCAGGCGCAGGTGCCGCAGGGCGGCGTCGTGCAGGGTGCCGTTGGTGGCGAGCGCGCTGCCGCCCGCAGGCCCGGGGGCACCGGTCAGGTCGGTGAACGTGCCGCCGGCCTCGCGCACGATCACGTCGAGGGCGGCGAGGTCCCACAGCGACACCTCCGGCTCGCACGCGATGTCGACGGCGCCCTCCGCCAGGAGCACGTAGCTCCAGAAGTCCCCGTACGCGCGGGTGCGCCACGCCGACCGCGTCAGGTCGAGGAAGCCGTCCAGGACGCCGCGCTCCTCCCAGCCCGACAGGCTCGAGTAGGACAGGCTCGCGTCGCCCAGCGACCGGACGCCGGAGACCGTGCAGCGCGTGGCGTTCTCCAGCCGGCGGCCGGTCCAGGCGCCGACGTCCTTCGCCGCCCACCAGCGTCGGTTGAGCGCGGGTGCCGAGACCAGCCCGACGACCGCCTCGTCGCCGTCCATGAGCGAGATGAGGGTCGCCCACACAGGGACTCCGCGGACGAAGTTCTTGGTGCCGTCGATCGGGTCCAGCACCCACTTGCGGGAGCCGTGGCCGGTCGTGCCGAACTCCTCGCCCATGACCGCGTCCCGGGTGCGGGCTCGGCTCAGCGAGATCCGCAGCTGCTCCTCGATCGCGCGGTCGGCGTCGGTCACCGGCGTGAGGTCCGGCTTCGTCTCGACGGTCAGGTCCTGCGCCCTGAAGCGATCCATGCTGATCGAGTCGGCCTGGTCGGCCAGCACGTGTGCCAGCCGCATGTCCTCCGCGAAGCCCCGACCCGACGTCATGGGCACCCAACCTAGTGGTGCGCCGGTCGGGAACCGCTGAACCGGGCCCGCGCGGTCCCGCCTGGCTACCGTCGGCACGTGGACGCCGCGACGATCGCCGGGCTGCTCGCCGACCCCGCCCGGCTCCGGGTGGTGGCCGCGCTGGCCCTGGGCGCGACCACCATCGAGGAGGTCGCCGAGGCGTCGGGCCTGACGCTCAAGGAGGTCGCGCTCGCCGCCCGGCGGCTGGCGCGGGCGGGGCTGGTGCACCGCGACGGGCACGCGCTCGGGCTGCACAGCGAGCAGTTCGGCGCGGCGGCCCGGGCGGCGGCCGAGGCGGCTCCCGCGCCGGCGCCGCTCTCGGACGATCCCGCCGAGGACGCCGTCCTGTCGGCGTTCGTCCGGGACGGCCGGCTGCTGTCCATCCCGGCCCACCGCGGCAAGCGGCTGGTGGTGCTCGACCACCTGGTGCGGGTCTTCGAGCCCGGGATCCGCTACCCCGAGCGCGAGGCGAACGTGCTGCTGGCGGTCTGGCACCCCGACGTCGCGGCGCTGCGCCGCTACCTGGTCGACGAGGGGTTGCTCAGCCGGGAGGCCGGCGTCTACTGGCGCAGCGGCGGCTACGTCGACGTGACGTGATGGAGCGGCCACCCTTCAGGGTCCCGCGCCGAGCGTGCGAGGTGTGGGGGGAAGGGTGGTCCTTCTAGTAGCCGGGGCCGACCTGGCCGACCGCGGCCAGCAGCACCCGGACGGCGTCCAGCTGGTCCCGGCGCCGCGGCGGCCCCTGCGCGGCCCACGCATCCAGCGCGCAGTCGGGGTCGTCGGCGGTGTGCCCGCACCCCGGCGGGCACTCGGTGGCCGCCTCGGCGAGCTCCTCGAAGGGCACGAGGACGTCGTCGGCGCTGACGTGCGCGAGGCCGAACGACCGGATGCCGGGGGTGTCGATGACCGTGCCCCCGCCGGGCAGGTCGAACAGCACCGCCGACGACGACGTGTGCCGGCCCTTCCCGATCTTGCTGACGTCGCCCACCGCCCGCAGCGCGTCCGGGACGAGCCGGTTGACCAGCGTCGACTTGCCGACCCCGGACTGGCCGACGAAGACGCTCATCCGGTCGCGGATGCGTGCCAGCAGATCGTCCAGCGGCAGTTCCCGCGACATCGGGACGGCGTCCAGGCCGAGCCCGGCGTAGCGGTCCAGCAACGGCTGGGCGGAGGCCAGGTCGGTCTTGGTGAGGCAGAGCAGCGGCTCGAGCCCGCCGGCGTACGCGGCCACCAGGCACCGGTCGAGGAAGCCCAGCGCCGGCTCGGGATCGGTGACCGAGGTGACGACGACCAGCAGGTCGGCGTTGGCGACGACGACCCGCTCGGTGGGGTCGGTGTCGTCGGCGGTCCGGCGCAGCGCCGTCGTCCGCTCTTCGATGACGACGATGCGCGCCAGGGTGTCGGTGCGGCCGCTGGTGTCGCCCACCAACCGCACCCGGTCGCCGACGACCACCCCGTGCCGGCCCAGTTCCCGGGCCCGCATGGCGGTGACGTCCACCGCGCCGTCCGGGCCGTCCACCCGGACCGTCATGCGGCCCCTGTCGACGGCCACGACCAGACCGTCGACGGCGTCGTCGTGGGAGGGGCGGGTCCGGGTGCGCGGCCGGGAGCCGCGGCGGCTCGGCCGGACGCGGACGTCGTCCTCGTCCATCCGCCGGGCGTCGCGCGGACGGCCGGTCAGCGCTGGACCCCGATCGGCTCCCCGAGCAGGCCGGCCCACCGCTCGCGGAAGTCGGGCAGCGTCTTGGTCACCGCGCCCGGGTCGGCCACCTCGATGCCGTCGATCGCCAACCCGAGGACGGCGGCGGCCATCACCATGCGGTGATCGGCGTAGGAGTCCACCCGCGCGGGTCGCCGCGGTCCGGGCTCGATCTCCAGCCCGTCCGGCAGCTGCCGCACCTGCGCCCCGACGGCGCTGAGCACCTCGTCCAGCGCCTGCAGCCGGTCGGTCTCGTGCCCGCGCAGGTGGCCGATGCCGGTGAGCCGCGAGGGCCCGTCGGCCAGCGCGCACAGTGCGGCGAGGACGGGGGTGAGCTCGCCGACCTCGTGCAGGTCGGCCACCAGCGGGCGGACGGTGCCGGTGCCGGTGACGCGGAGGCCGTCCGGCGTCCGCTCGACCTCGGCGCCCATGCGGGTCAACAGCCGGTCGAGCTGCGCGCCGGGCTGGGTGGTGGTCTCCGGCCAGTCCGGGACCGTCACCCGGCCACCGGTGACCAGCGCGGCGGCCAGGAAGGGGGCGGCGTTGGAGAGGTCGGGCTCGAGGACCCGGTCGAGCGCCGCGATCGGGCCGGGCGCCACCCGCCAGCCGCGGTCCGTGGCGGAGACCTCGACGCCGTGCTCGCGCAGCGCCGCGACGGTCATGTCGACGTGCGGCAGCGACGGCACGCCCCCGGCCAGCGACAGGTCGATGCCCTCGTCGAAGCGGGCGGCGGCCAGCAGCAGCCCGGAGACGATCTGCGAGGACTCGCTCGCGTCGACCGCCACGGCCCCACCGCGCACCCGGCCGGTGCCGTGCACGGTGAACGGCGCCCTGCCCCGCCCGCCGTCGTCGATCCGGACCCCGGCGGCGCGCAGGCCCTCGATGAGGCCGGCGTTGGGCCGCTCCCGCATGCGGGGGTCGCCGTCGACCGTCACCGGCCCTTCGGCGAGCGCCGCGACGGGCGGCAGGAAGCGCAGGATGGTGCCGGCGAGGCCGGCGTCGATCGTGGCCGGCCCGCGCAGGGCTCCGGGGGTGACCAGCCAGTCGGCGCCGTCGTCATCGATGCCCACCCCGAGCGCGCGCAGGGCAGCGACCATGAGGTCGGTGTCGCGTGCCCGGAGGGGGCGGACGAGCCGGCTCGGCCCGTCGGACAGCGCGGCCAGCACCAGCGCCCGGGCGGTCAGCGACTTGGACCCGGGCAGGGGGACGACGGCGTCGACGGGCGCGGGGTGGTGCGGCGCGGACCAGACGTCACTCACGTGCTCAGTCTGCCCGGTCGCGCGCCGCACCCTCGCATCAGCCGGCCTGCGGCTTGTCCGCCTTCTTGGCCGGGATCGTGCGCACCAGCCGCCGGTTGGCGAACTCGAACATCGCCAGCTCGGAGAGCTCGCGGCCGTAACCGGACCGCTTGATGCCACCGAACGGCAGCTCGGGGGAGGAGCCGGTGGGCTGGTTGATCCACACCATGCCGACGTCGAGCCGGTCGGCCACGTCCCGCGCGCGGTCGAGGTCGCTGCTCATGACGGTGGCGCCCAGGCCGAAGTCGCTGTCGTTGGCCAGCGCGACCGCCTCGTCGGCGTCCTTCACCTTGTAGACGACGGCCGCCGGACCGAACAGCTCCTCGCGGTAGGCCCGCATGTCCGGCGTGACGTCGGTGAGGATCGTCGGCTCGACGAAGGCACCCGGGCGCTCGGGGCGCTTGCCGCCCGCGACCACGGTGGCGCCCTTGTCGATGGCGTCCTGGATCTGCGCCTGCAGGTCCGCGGCCGCCCGCTCGCTGGACAGCGGGGCCAGCGACGTCGACGGGTCGGACGGGTCGCCGGGGGCGAAGGTCGTGAAGGCCTGCTTGAGGCCCTCGACGAACGGCTCGAAGTTCTCCTCGGTGACGATCAGCCGCTTGGAGGCGGTGCACGCCTGGCCGGTGTTCTGCATGCGGCCGGCCGTGGCCGCCTTGATCGTGGCCTCCATGTCCTGCGCGTCGAGGACGATGAACGGGTCGCTGCCGCCGAGCTCGAGCACCGACTTCTTCAGGTGCTTGCCGGCGAGCGCGGCGACCGAGGAACCGGCCCGCTCGCTGCCGGTCAGCGTGACGCCCTGGATGCGGGGGTCGGCGATGACCTGCTCGACGTCGCTGATCCGCAGGAAGGTGTTCTGAAAGACCCCCGCCGGCGCGCCGGCGTCGGTGAACACCTGCTCGATCGCCTCGGCGCACTGCGGCGTGATCTCCGAGTGCTTGAGGATCACGGTGTTGCCCAGCACCAGGTTCGGGCCGACGACGCGGACCACCTGGTAGTAGGGGAAGTTCCACGGCTCGATGGCCAGCAGGGCGCCGACCGGCTTGGTCTCGACGACGGCCTCACCGCCGCCCATCATCGGCTCGATCGGCGTGGGCTCCAGGAACTTGGGGCCGTTGTCCGCGTAGTACTTGAGGATCATCGAGCACAGGAAGAGCTCGCCGACGGCCTCGTCCCGGCGCTTGCCCATCTCCTTGGTGGTGAGGGCGGCGAGGTCCATGATCCGCTCGTCGATCAGCTCGGCGGCCCGCCGGACGACGGCGGCGCGCTCCTCGACCGACCGGTCCCGCCACTCGAGGTAGGCGGAGTGGGCCCGGCCGATGATGCCGTCGATCTCCGAGGTCTCGGTGAAGGGGTACTCCTTCTCCGTCTCGCCGGTGAAGGGGTTGACTGTCGCGTAGCGCCGTTCGGCGCCGGCGGTGGTGGGGGCGTTCTGCGTCACGGTCACGCGGTGATCCTCGTCTCTGGTCGGCTGTCCGGACAGGCATACCCCGAGGGGTGCGCTCTTGTCACGGCCGGGTCCCTGTCAGGGGACGCACCTAGAGTGCGACGAGACAGCCCGTGCCGGTCGAGGAGGCGCTCATGTGCGGTCGCTACGCCGCCAGCCGCAGGCCCGAGGACCTCGCGCTGGAGTTCGAGGCCGTGCCCGCCGAGGGCCAGGCGCCGCTGCCGGCGGACTACAACGTGGCGCCGACCAAGGACGTGCACGTCGTCCGCTGGAAGAAGGAGCGTGACCCCGAGGGCGCGCCCACCGGCGCCGGCCACCGGGAGCTCCGGGTGGTGCGCTGGGGGCTCGTGCCGTCCTGGGCGAAGGACGTCTCGGTGGGCAACCGGATGCTCAACGCCCGGGTCGAGTCGCTGACGGAGAGGCCGGCGTTCAGGAAGGCTGCGGCCTCGCGGCGCTGCCTCGTCCCCGCCGACGGCTGGTACGAGTGGGCCGCGCGGCTGGACGGCCCCACCAAGCAGCCCTACTTCATCACCCCCGAGGACGGCTCGGTGCTCGCCTTCGCCGGGCTGTGGGAGGTGTGGGGCAGGGACGAGGACCGGCTCTACACGTGCACCGTCGTCACCGCCCCCGCCGTCGGCGCGCTGGCCGAGGTGCACGAGCGGATGCCGCTGGTCCTCCCGCGGGACAGGTGGGCGGACTGGCTGGACCCGGCGCGCCAGGACGTCGGCGAGCTGGTCGAGCCCACGCCGCCGGAGGTGGTCGAGGCGCTCGAACTGCGTCCGGTGAGCACCGCGGTCAACAACGTCGCCAACAACGGGCGCGAGCTCACCACGCGGGCGGAGTCGGTCGCCCAGCCGGCCGACCAGCCCGCGCTCTTCTGACGTGGCAGCAACCGTCCACGACGGCCGGCCCGAGGTCGTCTCCCGGCCGCTGCCCGGCTGGGTCGCCGCCGGTGTCACCTTCCTGAGCTCCGGCGCGGTGCTGGTGATGGAGATCGTCGGACTGCGGCTCATCGCCCCCTACGTGGGCGTCACGCTGCAGACCAGCACCGCCGTCATCGGGTTCGCCCTCGCCGCCATCGCCCTCGGGGCGTGGACCGGCGGCGCCGTGGCCGACCGGGTCGACCCCCGCCGGCTGATCGCCCCCCTCATGGTCGCCGGAGGGGCGCTGGTGGTCGCCGTTCTCCCGCTGGTCCGCTTCACCGGATCGCTCGTGAGCGGCGCGGATGCGGGCGCGGTGCTGCTGCTGGCGGCGGTCGCGGTCGTGGTGCCGGCGGCGCTCCTCTCGGCCGTGCCGCCGATGGTGGTCAAGCTGCAGCTGGGCAGCCTGGCCGAGACAGGGGCGGTGGTCGGCCGGCTGTCCGGCATCGGCACGCTGGGCGCGATCGCCGCCACCTTCGTCACGGGCTTCCTGCTCATCGCGGTCCTGCCGAGCAGCGTGATCCTGGTCGGCACCGGGCTGGTCACCGCGGCCGTCGGGGTGGTCCTGGGGCTGGTGCTGCGCCGGGACAGCGGTGGTCGGGGCGGGGTGCCCGTCGCCCTGGTGGTCCTCGCGGTGGTCGGTGCCGGGCTGGCCGCCGTGGCGCCGACCCCGTGCGAGGAGGAGACGGCGTACCACTGCGCGCGGGTGGAGGCCGATCCCGAGCGCGAGACCGGACGGGTGCTGCGGCTGGACACGCTGCGCCACTCCTACGTGGACCTCGCCGACCCGACCTATCTGGAGTTCGAGTACGTGCGGGCGATCGCGGCGGTCAGCGACACGTTGCGGCCGGACGGCGAGCCGCTCTCGGCGCTGCACATCGGAGGCGGCGGCCTGACGCTGCCGCGCTACCTCGCCGAGGTGCGCCCGGGTACGACCAGCCGGGTGGTCGAGGTCGATCCCGGGGTGGTCCGGATCGACCGCGAGCAGCTGGGTCTGGAGACCTCCGACCGGCTGCAGGTCACCGTCGCCGACGGCCGGGTGGGCCTCGCCCAGGAGGCGGCCGGCGAGCGGGACCTCGTCGTCGGCGACGCCTTCGGTGGCCTGGCCGTGCCCTGGCAGCTCACCACCCGAGAGGCGGTCGCACTCGTCGACCGCGCGCTGGCCGACGACGGGGTGTACGCGGTCAACCTCATCGACAACCCGCCGCTGGCGTTCGTCCGCGCCGAGCTGGCCACCCTCCGCGAGGTGTTCCCGCACGTCGCGCTGCTGGCGCGCGCCCCGGTCCTCGCCGGCGAGGACGGCGGCAACGTCGTCGCCGTCGCCTCGCGGTCCCCGATCCCGGTGGACGAGATCGCCGAGCGGATGTCCGACCACCGGCTGCCCTGGCGGGTGGCGCAGGGCGCGGACCTCGACGAGTTCGTCGGCGACGCCGACGTGCTCACCGACGACCACGCCCCGGTCGACCAACTGCTCACGCCCTACGGCTGACCCCGGCGGGCGACGGGAGCAGTGCGGGCGCGCGCGAGGCGGATCAGGTCGGCCGGCGGGAGCTCCACCTGCAACCCGCGCCGGCCGGCGCTGACCAGGACCGTGCCGAACTCCAGCGCCGACTCGTCGACGACGGTCGGCAGGGCCTTCTTCTGTCCGAGCGGGCTGATCCCCCCGACCACGTAGCCCGTGGCGCGCTCGGCGTCCGCGGGCTCGGCCATCACCGCCTTGCGGCCGCCGGCCGCCCCGGCCAGCGCCTTGAGGTCCAGGCTGGTCGCGACCGGGACGACCGCCACGGTCAGGACGCCGTCGACCCGGGTGACCAGCGTCTTGAACACCCGGCGCGGATCGGCACCCAGCGCTGCGACGGCCGCCTCGCCGTGCCCCTGGTCGGCGCCGTGCCCGGGGTCGTACGGGTGGAGGGTGTGCGGCACCGACGCTCTCTCCAGTGCCCGCACGGCGGGGGTCGACGCCACGGCGGCAGCGTAGGCGGACCGGCTTTTCGATCCGCGTCGGGAATCCTCGCGCGGGGGTCCCGGTTGGACCGGCCGTGAGCAGCACCGTCTCCCAGTCCCGCCCGCGGGCCGCGCAGCGGCGGCCCCCAGGCCGCCCAGACGTGGCGCGGCTAGGATCGATCGACGTGGTGCCCCGCGTCTCGGGGCGCCGGAGAGGACGGTCGGTGCCTGAGGACTCCGCGGTCGAGAACCCCGGTCAGACGCCCGGTCCGGTGGAGGTGCCCGAGGCCCGCGAGGGCGGCAGCCGCACCGAGGTGGCCGAGACACGTGCCGAGCGGGACGCGCGCTTCGAGCGCGACGCCCTGCCCTTCCTCGACCAGCTGTATCCGGCCGCTCTGCGGATGACCCGCAACCCGGCCGACGCCGAGGACCTGGTCCAGGAGACGTTCGTCAAGGCCTACTCGGCCTTCCACCAGTTCGCCGAGGGCACCAACCTCAAGGCGTGGCTGTACCGGATCCTGACCAACACCTACATCAACAGCTACCGCAAGAAGCAGCGGCAGCCGCAGCAGTACCCCACCGAGCAGATCCAGGACTGGCAGCTCTACGCGGCCGAGGAGCACAGCTCCAGCGGGCTGCGCTCGGCCGAGATCGAGGCCCTGGACCAGATGCCCGACCGGGACATCAAGGAAGCGCTCCAGCAGCTGCCGGAGGACTTCCGCCTGGCGGTCTACCTCGCCGACGTCGAGGGCTTCGCCTACAAGGAGATCGCCGAGATCATGGGCACGCCCATCGGCACGGTGATGTCCCGGCTGCACCGCGGACGCCGAGGGCTGCAGAAGCTGCTGGCCGACTACGCCCGCGAGCGGGGTTTCGTCCGCGCCGGCGCCGGTGAGGAGGCGAGCTCCTGATGGTCGACGACGTGCCGCGGACCGACGAGCCGATCGAGATCAACTCCTGCGACGACGTGCTCACCCACGTCTTCGAGTTCCTCGACCACGAGACGAACGACGCGCGCCGGGCGGTCATCGCCGAGCACCTCGAGGACTGTTCCTCGTGCCTGCGCGAGTTCGGCATCGAGCAGGAGTTCAAGGCGCTCGTGCGCCGGCGCTGCGGCGGTGACGTCCCCCCGCCGTCGCTGCGCGAGCGGATCAAGATGCAGCTGACCAGCGTCTCCTTCGAGGAGGACGGCACCCAGGTCAGCGTCGAGCGGATCAGCGTGGAGCGCACCACCGAGTAGCGCGGCGTCCTACCCCGTCGTGCAGCGTCCTCCCTCACCGTCTGCGGTGAGGGAGGACGCTGCACGATCAGGGAACCTGATCGTCGACGGGCAGATCAGGCGTTGGGGCGCTTGCCGTGGTTCGCCTTGTTCTTCTTGCGGTCGCGACGCTTCCGTCCACGCTTGGACATCGCTGCCCCTCCTTCGCTCGGTGGGCCCGCGGGGGCCCGGTGTGTCGCGGGTCCGGGCCGCGGCGCCCGTAGGGTGCGCGACGGGGCCGGAGCCGCCAAGCTGACTGCTCCAGCCTCTCACGGGGCTGAGCGGCGAGCAGGCGCCGGGCGGGGAGCGTGGAGGGGCCGTGGCACACCTGGGGATCGAGAGCGTCCTGGTGGCCGGGCGTGGGCCGGCCGCCTGCGGGGTCATCGCGGCCTGCACCCGGCTGGGCATCAAGGCCGTCGCGGTGCACTCGGAGTCCGAACGCGGATCCCGGCACGTGCGGCTGGC
>NZ_LWUA01000058.1 GCF_005222955.1 Blastococcus sp. CCUG 61487
TCACCGGCGCCTCGACCGCGGCGCCCGCGCCGGACGAGAGCCGTGGCGCTCGCCTGCAGGCCGCCTCGCGGACGCTGGCCACCGTCGCCGCCCAGTTCCTGCTGATCAGCGCCGCCGTCGTGGTGCTCGGCTGGGTGCTCGGCAAGCTGTGGGTGATCCTGCTGCCGACCGTGCTCGGCCTGCTGATCGCCACCGTGCTCTGGCCGCCGACCCGCCTGCTGCGGAAGCTCGGGTTCCCCCCTGCGCTGGCCGCGCTCACGACGGTGGTGCTCGCGCTCGCTGCGTTCGTGGGGATCATCGTCGCGATCGCCCCCTCGGTGGCCGATCAGGTGGTGGAGCTCGCCGACCAGGCGACCGCCGGCCTGGAGGACATCCAGCAGTGGCTGCAGGGCCCGCCGTTCAACATCGACGAG
This sequence comes from Blastococcus sp. CCUG 61487, assembly GCF_005222955.1. Lineage (GTDB taxonomy): Bacteria > Actinomycetota > Actinomycetes > Mycobacteriales > Geodermatophilaceae > Blastococcus. Next base: position 414 of record NZ_LWUA01000058.1, read on the forward strand.
AACCAGCTCGACGACGCCGTCGACTCGGCGATCGACTCGATCCAGGGCAACGCGCAGAACATCGCCGGCTACGCGGTCACCGGGGTGTCCGTCGTCGGCAACGGGCTGATCAACCTCGTGCTGTCCCTGGTGCTGTGCTTCTTCTTCCTCAAGGACGGCACCCGCTTCGTGCCGTGGATGTCGGCGCAGACCGGCCGGCGCGCCGCGCGCCACGTCGCCGCGCTGTCGTACAAGACGTGGACGACCCTGTCGGAGTTCATCCGGCAGCAGGCGCTGGTCGGGTTCGTCGACGCGTTCTTCATCGGGCTCGGGCTGTGGATCTTCGACGTCCCCCTGGTCCTGCCCCTGGCCGTGCTCACGTTCTTCGGCGCGTTCATCCCGATCATCGGGGCCTTCGTCGCGGGCGCCTTCGCGGTGCTGATCGCGCTGGTCGACCAGGGCCTGACCACGGCGCTGATCATCCTGGGCATCGTGCTGCTGGTGCAGCAGATCGAGGGCAACGTCCTGCAGCCGTTCCTGCAGGGGCGTGGCCTCAACCTGCACGCCGGGGTCGTGATCCTGGCGGTCACCGCCGGCAGCAGCCTCGCCGGCATCATCGGCGCGTTCCTGGCCGTGCCCGTGGCCGCGCTCNNTCGACGGCGACCAGCACGGTGCCGAGCTGGCGCAGGAACCGGCCCCGGCGGACGCCGACGTGCCCACCGGACCCGCCACCTCGGGGTGACCCCGGCGCTGCCGCCGCGGAATGCACCGGGCCGGCGCGGAGCTGCAGCGGAAGTCGTCGTTTCGTCGAGAGAGGACCACCAGTGACCCAGCGACCCGAGGGCCTCGTCGAGCTCCTCCCCGAGGCGGACAGCTTCCTCGCCCGCGAGGCAGCCGCCGGCGGGCGCCGTGGCCTGGTGCTCGTGCACGACATCGCCGGCGACTTCGACGCCGCCCGCGCCGGCGCGCTGGCCGGCTCCCACCTGCTGGCCGGGCTGCCGCACGAGGTGCTGGCCCGGTTCGACGCCGACGCCCTGGTGGACTACCGCGCGCACCGTCCGAGGGTCACCTTCAGCGGGGACCGGTACGAGTCCTTCCACGCCCCCGAGATCCAGCTCTACGCGGTCGAGGACGACGCCGGCGTGCCGTTCCTGCTGCTGCACGGGGCTGAGCCGGACTACCAGTGGGAGCGGTTCGTCGCCGCCGTGCGCGACCTGGTCACCCGCTTCGGCGTGACCTCCGTGATCGCCCTGCAGGCCATCCCGATGCCGGTGCCGCACACCCGACCGGTCACCGTGACCGCGCACGCCACGCGCCGCGAGCTCATCGCCCACTACCCGATCTACTGGGGCGAGATGCGCATCCCGGGCAGCGTCGCGTCCCTCCTGGAGATCCGGCTGGGCGAGGCCGGCGTCGACGCGCTCGGCGTGGCCGCGCACGTGCCGCACTACCTGGCCCAGGCCACCTACCCGGCCGCCTCGCTCACCCTGGTCGAGCACCTCGAGCAGCTCGCCGGGCTGCACCTGCCGACCGAGGCGCTGCGTGTCGCGGCAGAGGCCAACCGCACCGAGGTCGACGAGCAGATCGCGCGCTCGGCGGAGAACACCGCCGTCGTCGCAGCGCTCGAGCAGCAGTACGACGCGT
>NZ_LWUA01000059.1:0-2368 GCF_005222955.1 Blastococcus sp. CCUG 61487
CGCGCGCCCGGACAGCCCCCGGGCGAACCCCACCCACCGTCCCGGGGGAGCCCGGTGAGCGCTCCGGACTCGCGGCCGCTGTCGGTCGTCCTCGCCGGCGGCGGCACCGCGGGGCACATCGAGCCGATGCTCGCGCTGGCCGACGCCCTGCGCCGCCGTCCCGAGCCCGCGGGTGGGCTGCGGATCACCTGCCTGGGCACCGAACGCGGCCTGGAGACGCGGCTCGTGCCGGCCCGGGGATACGAGCTGCGGCTGATCCCGCCGGTGCCCCTGCCCCGCAAGCCCACCCCCGACCTGCTCCGGGTCCCCGGCCGGGTGCGGCGCGCGGTCGCCCGCACCCGGGAACTGCTCGCGGAACTGGACGCCGACGTCGTCGTGGGCTTCGGTGGCTACGTGGCCCTCCCTGTCTACCTCGCGGCCCGGCGCACCAGGGGGCGGGCGGGGGTACCGATAGTCGTGCACGAGCAGAACCCGCTGCCCGGCCTCGCCAACCGGATCGGCGCCCGGCTGGCCGCGCGGGTCGCCGTCACCACCCCGGGTACGCCGCTGCGCGGCGGGGAGCACGTGGGCATGCCCCTGCGCACCGCCATCAGCACCCTGGACAGGTCCGCCCTGCGGGCCGAGGCACGGGACACCTTCGGCCTGGACCCCGACCGGCCCACGCTGCTGGTGTTCGGCGGCTCCCAGGGGGCGGCCACGCTGAACCGCGCCGCCGTCGGTGCGGCCGATGCGCTCACCGCGGCCGGTATCCAGGTGCTGCACGCCCGCGGCCCGAAGAACACCGACGTCGAGGTGCCGGCCCGAGCGGCGACCTCCCCGCCCTACATCGTCGTGGACTACCTGGACCGCATGGACCTCGCCTACGCCGCCGCCGACTTCGCGCTCTGCCGCGCGGGGGCGGTGACCGTCGCCGAGCTCTCCGCCGTGGGTCTCCCGGCGGCGTTCGTCCCGCTGCCGATCGGGAACGGCGAGCAGCGCCGCAACGCGCTGCCCGTCGTGGAGGCGGGCGGCGGCCTGCTGGTGGAGGACGCGGAGCTGACGCCGTCGTGGATCGCCGAGCACCTGGTGCCCCTGCTCACCGACCCGGCCGCCCTGGCCGGCTACGCGGAGCACGCGGCCGCAGCCGGGGTGCCCGACGCCGACGAGCGGCTCGCGGACATGGTGCTCGAGGTGGCAGGAGGTGGCCATGAGCGCCGCTGACGTCGCCGCCTGGTCGGGGCCGGTCCCGACGCCCGAGGAGCTCGGCGCCGTGCACTTCGTGGGCATCGGGGGTGCCGGGATGAGCGGGATCGCCCGCATCCTGCTCGCCCGCGGCGTGCGCGTCTCCGGCAGCGACCGCCGGGACACCCCCACGCTGCTCGCGCTGCGCGCGCTGGGGGCCGACGTCTTCCTCGGGCACGACGCCGCGCACCTCGGCGACGCCGACACCGTCGTGGTCTCCACCGCCATCCGCGCGGACAACCCGGAGCTCGCCGCGGCGCGGTCCCGCGGCCTGCGGGTACTGCCCCGGGCGGTCGCGCTCGCGTCGGTGATGGCCGGGCGGCGCAGCGTCGCGGTGGCCGGCACGCACGGCAAGACGTCGACCACCTCGATGCTCACCGTCGCGGTGCAGGCGTGCGGCGTCGACCCGTCCTTCGCCATCGGCGGCGACCTCAACGAGTCGGGCAGCAACGCCCACGCCGGGGAGGGCGACGTGTTCGTCGCCGAGGCCGACGAGAGCGACGGCTCCTTCCTGCTGCTGGCACCCTTCGGCGCGATCGTCACCAACATCGAGGCCGACCACCTGGACAACTACGGCGACCTCGCCGCGGTCGAGGCCGCCTTCGACAGGTTCCTCCAGACCGTCGACCCCGCGGGCTTCGTCGTGGTCTGCGCCGACGACCCGGGCGCGGCCCGGTTGCGCGGCGTGCCGACCCCGGCCCGCCTGCGCACCTACGGGCGGGCCGGCGACGCCGACCTGCGCCTGGCCGACCTGGACGTCGGCAGCGAGGTGACCAGCTACACCGCCGTCCTCGACGGGGCGGAGCTCGGCCGGGTCCGCATCCGGGTGCCGGGGGAGCACATGGCGCTCAACAGCGCGGCGGCCCTGCTGGCGGGGCTCGAGCTCGGACTGCCGGCGGCCGAGCTGATCGACGGCCTGGCCCGGTTCGGCGGCGTGCACCGCAGGTTCGAGCTCAAGGGCGTGGCCGGCGGCGTGCGCGTCTACGACGACTACGCGCACCACCCGACCGAGGTCCGCGCGCAGCTGCGCGCCGCGCGGGCGGTCGCCGGCGACGGTCGGCTGGTGGTGGCCTTCCAGCCGCACCTGTACAGCCGCACGCAGGAGTTCGCCGAGGGGTTCGGCGAGGCGCTGGGGCTGGCCGACGAC
>NZ_LWUA01000059.1:2407-2595 GCF_005222955.1 Blastococcus sp. CCUG 61487
GCCGACGACGTCGTGGTCATGGAGATCTACGGCGCCCGCGAGGACCCGGTCCCGGGCGTGACCGGGGCGCTGGTCGCCGAGGCCGTGCCGCTGCCGGCCGAGCGGGTCCTGTTCGAGCCGTCCTGGTCCGCGGCCGCGCCGGCGCTGGCCGCGCGGGCCCGGCCCGGTGACCTCGTGATGACCATGGG
>NZ_LWUA01000060.1 GCF_005222955.1 Blastococcus sp. CCUG 61487
ATCGACCGGTTGAACCCGCCCTCGGACGCTGCCGCGCCCAGGACCGTGTTGACCTCCGCCACGCTACGGCTGATCCTCGGTGAGCTGCCAGGTCCGGTGATGGGTGCGTGATCCGGGATCGTCCTCGCCGGGTGGCAAGGCGAGCAGCTCCACCAGCGCCGCACGCTCGTGCGGCTCCAGGGGGACCGACTCGCCCACCGTGTCCGGATCGTCCTCGGTGTAGACGATTAAGTCGACTCGCTCGTCACGGTGCACGACCAGTCCCAGCCGCCGTCCCGACGAGGTCGCGAAGTCGTACCGGATCCCCACCCCAGGCAGCGGTGTCTGCTCCACCTCCACCGCACACCTCCTTGCGCACGCCGAGTCAGCGCCTGGGCCGATCCTCCCCACCAACCCGTTAGGCAGCCACCCGAGGCTGCTCATCCCAGATGTGAGTGGGGGGTGCTCGCACTGGGACAGAAATCTGCCTGGCACGCTGTCGCCTCTCTTCTTAGCGAGCTTCGTAAGGACCGACTCGCGCATCGCGGTGGGCGCACGTCGCCGCCACGAGGCCGTGAGGAGCGGCTGTCAGCGGCCCGAGGTTTCCGCTTCACCGCAAGGGGAACACTCAAAATGTTGAGAGCCAGCCGCGAGCCACACGGTCGGATACCGGCAGGAGGACCCACAGTATGTGGGTAGCCGTCGCATAACACGATGTTCTGCTCGTCGCCGCCATGAACATCGTCTCGGCTGACGGTCGACGGCGAGATTCGAGGAGAAACGGAACTCCCAGTCACGCCAGACGCGCCGTCTGCCGTGGTCGGAGCCTCCCCGGCGGTCACTCACAGGGCAGCAGCACGCCGACCTCGGGATCGATCAGAGAGACTCCAAGGTGAGCGAACCAGCCGCAGCAGCAGTCCCCGTCCTCGTTGGCTTCGACGGGTCGCTGAGCGCGATCACCGCTGTTCAGGTCGGCGGTCGCCTGCTCCCCGAGGCGGTAGCTCACGTCGTCTACCTATGGGAGCCTCCTTTCGCCTCGCCGGAACTACGGCATCGCTTGGCCCAGGAGGCCCGCAGCCTGGACGACCTGATCCAGGCGCTGGAGCGAGAGGGGCGAGCCGAAGCCGAGCGCATTGCAACTCTCGGCGTCGCTGTGGCCCGGGCGGCAGGCTGGACCGCTGAACCGCTCGTCGAGCGCAGCTACGGGGGCGTTGGCTACCAGTTCGCACGGCTTGCTGAACAGTTGAACAGCGATGTAGTGCTCGTCGGGTCGCGAGGCCTGAGCGGCCTCAAAGCGATGCTCGGCAGCGTCTCCGACGTGGTTGTCCAGGTAAGTCCGGTACCCGTCCTGGTGATTCCTCATCCCCTGACCACCAGCGAGTGGACGGCGGCCGCTGAGGGACCCGTCGTCGTCGCCCATGACGGCTCGAACGCTGCCTCCCAAGCCGGGGCGACGGCCGCCCAGCTCTTTCCGGGCCGCGCTCTCCTGCAGGCCACCGTCGCACCCGAGGGCCACAACGGTGGGCCACGTTCCGATGACGGCGTGGTCCTGCTGCGTCGCCGCGGTCACGGCGCAACAGGGATTGCGCACACGCTGGCGGACTATGCGGCGCAGCAGCGCGCAGCAGTGATAGCTGTCGGCTCCAGTGGCGAGTCGGACCGTCACACAACCTTGCTCGGGGACATCGCCAGAGCAGTCACCCACCACGCCCAGCGGCCGGTGCTGGTGGTGCCGACCGGCAACCGCCTCACCACCTGACCCGCGGCGGTCTCGAGAGGAAAGCAACAATGGCACAAAACGAGAGGCTGGCCGAGCTGTCGTCGGCCGGGGTCGCCGTGTGGCTCGACGACCTCTCCCGCGACCGGATCCGCAGCGGCAACCTGCAGTCGCTGGTCCACAAGTACTGCGTCGTCGGCGTCACCACCAACCCGACCATCTTCGCCGCGGCGATCAGCGGCTCGGAGTCCTACGACGACCAGCTGCACGCCCTCGCCGTGCGGAAGGTCAGCGTCGAGGAGGCTCTGCGCACGATCACCGCTGCCGACGTCCGGGACGCCTGCGACCTGCTCGCGCCGGTCGCCCAGCGGCAGCCCGGTGACGGCCGGGTGTCGCTGGAGGTCGCCCCCGGCCTGGCCCACGACACCGACGCCACCGCCGCCGAGGCGGCGCACCTGTGGTGGCTGGTGGACCGGCCCAACCTCTACATCAAGATCCCGGCGACCGAGGCCGGGCTGCCGGCGATCACGACGTCCATCGCGCGGGGCATGAGCGTGAACGTCACCCTCATCTTCAGCCTCGAGCGGTACCGGGCGGTCATGGACGCCTACCTGGCCGGGCTGGAGCAGCGGCTGGCCGACGGCGGCTCGCTGGAGGGCATCGCCTCGGTCGCGTCCTTCTTTGTCTCCCGCGTGGACACCGAGATCGACAAGCGGCTGGACAAGGCCGGCGCCGACCCGTCCCTCAAGGGGAGGGCTGGGGTGGCCAACGCCCGGCTGGCCTACCAGGCCTACGAGGAGGTCTTCTCCTCCGACCGCTGGAAGGCGCTGGAGGCCCAGGGCGCCCGCCCGCAGCGGCCGCTGTGGGCCTCCACCGGCGTGAAGAACCCCGACTACCCCGACACGCTGTACGTCAGCGAGCTCGTCGCGCCGGGGACGGTCAACACCATGCCAGAGAAGACGCTCCAGGCCTTCGCCGACCACGGCAGCCTCGGCACCCCGGTGCAGAAGACCTACAACGAGGCCGCCGCGGTGATGCAGTCGATCGCCGACGCCGGCGTCGACCTGGGCGACGTGTTTCGGGTGCTCGAGGAGGAGGGTGTGCAGAAGTTCGTGGAGTCCTGGGACGAGCTGACCGAGTCGGTGCGCACCCAGCTCCAGGACAAGGCGCGAAGGGCAGGGCCGGACAATTAGGCCTCGGGCGGCCTGCTGGAGGTGTCGCAGGTCGTCCGACCCTTCCGCGACTGCATCGGGGATGTCAGTTGCCGGAGGCGCGCCGCAGCATGCCCGTCTCCTTCGGGGCTGGGAGATCGGCGGCCCACCGTGCCGGCTGATTGGTGCCACCGGTAGCGGCGGCGAGCAGGAACTCTCGACGGGGGTGGTGCACCTGCCCGAGCGGGACCACGTCCCGGCGAAACATCGACGCGAGCGTCCAGTCGGCGATGATCCGAACCTTGCGGTCAAGGGTGGGCATCCGGCTGACGTGGTAGCTGCGGTGCATTAACCAGGCCGGGAGGCCCTTGACCTTGACGCCGTAGACCTGGGCCACGCCCTTGTGCAGTCCCAGACTGGCCACCGAACCGACGTACTTGTGTCGATAGGGCATCGGCTCCTTGTCGCTCAGCACCCGCACGATGTTGTCAGCCAGCCGCTTGGCCTGCCGGACGGCGTGCTGCGCATTGGGCGCGGTGGTCGCACCGGGGCTCTCCTTGGTGAGGTCGGGGACGGCGGCCAGGTCGCCGGCCGACCACGCATCGAGCAGCCCGCGCACCTGCAGGGTGGGCTCGCAAACCACCCTGCCGCGCTCGTCGAGCGGCAGGTCGGTCTCGGTGAGCATCGGGTTGGGCTTGGTGCCCGCCGTCCAGACCAAGGTGTCGCTGGAAAACTCGTCGCCGTCACTAAGCCGAACGACGCAGTTGTCGCTGATCGACTCCAGCCGGGTGTTGAGCCGGATGTCCATCCCGCGTGCGGTGAGCTGCTTAACCGTCCAGGCGGCCATGTCCAGGTCGACCTCGGGGAGGATGCGGCCGGTGGCCTCGACCAGTACCCAGCGCATGTCGGCGGTCGAGAGCCGCGGGTAGTAGTGGGTGATCGCGTAGCGGGCCATGTCCTCGAGCTCGGCGAACGCCTCCACGCCGGCGTAGCCGCCGCCGACGAAGGTGAAGGTCAGCGCCCGGCGGCGCACCTCCGGGTCGTCGGTCGAGCTGGCCGCGTCCAGCCGGGCCAGCACCTGGTTGCGCAGGTAGATCGCCTCGCCGACGGTCTTGAATCCGATGCCGTGCTCGGCCAGGCCGGGGATGGGGAGAGTCCGCGCGACCGATCCCGCGGCCATGACCAGGATGTCGTAGGAGAGCTCGTAGGGTTCTCCCTCCAGTGGGATCACGCGGGCCCGCCGCTCGGCGTGGTTGAGCCCCGTCACCGCCCCGGTGATCACTCTGCAGCGTCGCAGGGTTCGGCGCAGCGGCACGACGACGTGCCGGGGTTCCACGGACCCGGCTGCGGCCTCGGGCAGGAACGGCTGGTAGGTCATGTGTGGCTGCGGGTCGACGACGACGATCTCCGCCCGCCCCCGGGCCAGTTTCTTCTGCAGCCGCAGGGCGGTGTAGAGGCCGACGTAGCCGCCGCCCACGATCAAGAAGACTGGACGTTGAGCCATGGCGGAACCGTAACCGCGCGCCGGTCAGGCCGAGTCCATTGCCCGGCCACGGACCACGACAGCCGAGAAGTCAGGACCGTCGCCAGGTTGGCCGCGACCCGTCGGAGAGCCGATCGTTCAGCGGCCTCGCTGAGGATCGCCGTCACCGCCGCCGGGAGCAGCTCGCCCAGCGGCGAGCTGCCGTCGGTGAAGACCCCCAGCCGGTCGCTGTAGACGCTGAGAGCTCCTGGGCGCTCCTCCGGCAGCCGCACCGGTACGACAAGCACGCTGCGCACAGATACCTCCGTCAGCAGGGTGCGAAGGCGAGGCCAGCGCTCGTCGACGGTGATGTCTGCGGACATCACCACGGTTCTGCAGTCGTGGGCGTCCTGGCATGGCCCTTCTCCGGCCGCGATCTGCTTGCCGTTGAAGAGCTGGGCTGTTGCGTCCTCAGCGGCAACGAGGCCGGGTTCCGATGGCGGGCCGACGCTGATGCTCATCGACGTCGCACCCGGGACTGCGCCCCTCACTACGGCCTCGATTCGGCGCAGCAGTCCTTGCTCGTCCTCGGTCGTGGCTGGGAGAAGGGCCAACCGCGCGAAGGCCTGCGCCATGGCCGTTGCCGTCGTACCAGGCTTGTCCACGTCCCTCGGTGGAGTCGGCGCCGACGGAGCTGGTGCGTCGCTGGTCAGCTCGATGCCCAGCCATCGAGTCAGGGTGGGGGTGGGCGCCGTTGTGTCCTTCCAGCCGAAGAGGCGAACCGACGGAGTCCTTCCGTCCGGACCGCGGACGATCACGTCGAGCTGGACCTCGGTGACCTCACCACTGTTCAGAGCTCCGTGTCGTTGTCGTAGCAGGCATCGGTCAGCAGCGGTGTCCAGCAGAGCGGAGAGACCCTTGCCGGGCAAGCGGGCGGCGGGGAGGCCGAACAGTCGCGCGGCCGCCGGATTGGCATGAGTCACCACGCCAGTCGCGTCGGTCTGCAAGATCGCCAACGGGAGCGTGTCCGCCAGTTCCAGCGCTCGGCGTTGTTGCTCGGCGCGCAGCAGGAGGTCGATGGTCTCCCAGTGCTCCTGCAGCTCATGTTCCGCCATCTGTGAGCCCTGGTACATCCCATCGTGCTGACATGTGCCTGCAGGCGGTTAAGCGTAGGTGGGGGAGCTGCTCCCCGCGCAGATTCGTCCCTGGCACGATCCTCCCGTGGGTCGGCGGGGGCATGTGCTCCATTGCCGTCCCATCGCTGAGTCGTGCATGGCAGCTTTCGCCTCGTCCAGGCTAGATGCCCGACTCGGGGTGACCGGGTGGAACGGAGTGCACGGCGACCGGCACAGCTGGACCTTTCCCTGCGGTCGGTGCGGACTAGATGACTGATTCCAAGGGGTGCGGCGTTCCCGCGGGAACGCCTGGTGCTGGTCAAGCCCGCGGGCGTGGT
>NZ_LWUA01000061.1 GCF_005222955.1 Blastococcus sp. CCUG 61487
GGTCAAGTCCCCGGGCGTGGTGTGTGACGGCTACCGCGTGATCTTCGGTTCGGTCAGGCGCTGAGCGCCGGAATCGTCGGCTGGCCGGTCACCTCCTGGGTGCTGTCGCCGGTGTCGGTGACGGGCCGCAGGCGGCAGCGGGCGAGGACGTCGAGGCCGAGGTAGCGGCGGCCTTCGATCCAGTCGTCGTGCTGCTCGGCGAGGACGGCGCCGACGAGGCGGATGAGGGAGTCGCGGTCGGGGAAGATGCCGACCACGTCGGTGCGCCGGCGGATCTCCCGGTTGAGTCGCTCGGAGGTTATCTTGAGC
>NZ_LWUA01000062.1 GCF_005222955.1 Blastococcus sp. CCUG 61487
TGCGAGCACCTCCTGCTCACGAGTCAACACGAAGATCACGCGTCCACTGTGCGGTTCTGAACGCACGAACCAGCAACCTGGTTCGACATGTTCACAGAGTTACGGCGGCCATGGCGAGAGGGAAACGCCCGGCAACATTCCGAACCCGGAAGCTAAGCCTCTCAGCGCCGATGGTACTGCCCTGGAGACGGGGTGGGAGAGTAGGACGCCGCCGGACAACCATTCACGAAGGGCCCCAGCCACCAGGCTGGGGCCCTTCGTCGTCCCCCACCCCCGCCTGCTTTTCCCGGGAAAAGCCGCCCGCCTTTCCGGGGAAAAGCCGTCTGCTTTTCCGGGGAAAAGCAGGGGGTGGGACGGGGGCGCCCCCGCTCCGTCAGGTGACGGAACGGGGGCGCCGGCGTCCGGTCGGCCTACGGGACGACGCGTCGGATCCCGGGGAACGCGGCGAGAGCCGCGGCCAGGGCGACCGCCACCGGCAGGCCGACGGCCAGGGTGACGGCGGACTGGTCGGTGAACCAGTCGGCCACGTCCCCCCAGGCCTCGAGCCAGGTGATGAGGATGGCCAGGCCGCCGAACACGACGAGCGAGCCGATGATCAGGCCCCAGGTGCCGGCTTGTCCCCAGCGCTGGTGCACCACGCCCATCCCGATGCCGACGCACATGAACGCGAGCATCGGGACGCCGGAGTAGAACACCTGCGCCACCGCACCGTCGGCCTCGAAGATGCCCGGTGCCCAGTAGTTCAGGCCCGTGCCCCAGCCGTCGGTGGCGTTCTCGATCGCGACGAGCGCGGAGATGACGATCCCGTAGAGCAGTGCCTGGACGGCCGCGACCAGCGCCGTCCCCAGGAAGAACGTGCGCCGGCTGATGCTGACGCCCATCGCGAACGGCAGGAGCTGGGTCACCGCCTGGACGAAGACCACGAGCACGGTGACGTAGAGGGCCAGCACCCCGCCGCTGAAGCCCTCCTCCTCACCGGCCGGGGTCAGGTGGAAGACGGCCAGGTTGATGGCGAAGCTGATGGCCACCACCAGCCAGGGGATCCCGAGGATCACCACCGGGTGGACCAGGTGCAGCCGTGCGGCCTGCAGGACGCGGGTCATCGGGAGACCTCCTCGAGACGGGTCGGTGCGGCGGGGTCCGCCGTGCTGGTGCGCAGGCTCATCGCGACGACGAGCTGCTGGAGGTTCGTGGGCTCGGCGGCGAGGCCCGCGGCGGCGACGTCGTCGACGTCGGCTCCGTCGCGCAACCGGACGACGGCGCGGCTGTGCCCGCCCAGCGTCTCGGTGTGGAGCAGCTCGTGCCGGCCCGCGAAGGCCGACACCTGCGCCGCCGGTCCCGTCACGGTGAGCGCCGTGCCGCGCAGCGACTCGGCGTCGGCGTCCAGGAGGACCCGGCCTCGGTCGATGAGCAGCACCCTTTCCAGCAGCGGCGCGATCTCCTCGATCAGGTGGGTGGAGAGCACGATCGCCCGCGGGTGCTGGGCGTAGTCCGACAGCAGTCGGTCGTAGAAGAGCTGCCGGGCGACGGCGTCCAGCCCCAGGTAGGGCTCGTCGAAGAGCGTCAGCGGTGCCCGGGAGGCCAGGCCGATGATGATGCCGACGGCGGAGTTCATGCCTCGCGACAGCTTCTTGATCGGTCGCTTGCCCGGCAGGTCGAAGTCCCGCAGCAGCGAGGCGGCGAGCTCGGCGTCCCAGCACGGGAACACCGTCGACGCGTAGCCGAGGGCATCGCCCACCCGGAAGTGGTCGGGGTAGCGCTGGCCCTCCTTGATGAAGCACAGCTGCTGGAGGACGTCGTCGTTCTCGTACGGGCGCGCTCCGAAGACCTCGACCCGGCCGCTCGTGGGCACGCGGTGGCCGGTGAGCAGCTGCATGAGCGTGGTCTTGCCGGCGCCGTTGCGGCCCAGCAGCCCGGTGATGCCGTCGGCCTCGATCGTCGTCGACACCCGGTCGAGAGCGGTGTGCCCCCGAAAGCGCATCGTGACGTCGGAGACGGCGGCCGCGGCCGCAGCGGTGGGCGGGGTCATCGCGGGTCCTCCCAGCGATCGATCATCGAGCTGAGCTCGTGGGTGGAGATGCCGAGCTTCCTGGCCTCGGTCATCAGGGGGCGGACGTACTGGTCGGCGAACTCGCTGCGGCGCCGCTTGAGCAGCTGCTCGCGAGCGCCGGTGGCGACGAACATCCCGACTCCTCGTCTCTTGTAGAGGACCCCGTCGGCGACCAGCTGGTTGAGGCCCTTGGCGGCCGTCGCGGGGTTGATGCGGTGGAACGCGGCGAGCTCGTTGGACGACGGCGCCTGGCTCTCCTCGGCCAGCGAGCCGTCGACGATCGCGTTCTCGATCTCCTCCGCCACCTGGCGGAAGATGGGGCCGGCTGCCTCGTTCACGAGTCGCCGGCCGAGCCGCCAGGGCCGCCGAGGTCCCTGGGTTCATTACTCATGTAATGAACCATAGAAGCGTCGGCCGTCGGCGCGCAAGGGGGATCGCCGACGGCTCACACCGGCGGGTCGACCCCTACGCTCGGGGTCATCCGACCGACGGAGGAGCGCCGTGCCTCGTCACCTGCTGCCCGTCCTCCTCCTGGGGGCCGCCGCGCTGAGCGCCTGCGCCGAGACGACCCTGACCCCCGCCGAGGTGGCGTCGGTGGCCGAGGACGCGCTCCAGGAGGAAGTGGGTCCCCGTCCCGACATCACCTGTCCGGACGAGCTGCCGGACGAGGAGGGGGCGACCACCCGCTGCCGCCTCACGCTGGGTGGCGAGGGTCCCGGGTACGGCGTGACGGTGACGGTCATCGAGAGCGGAGACGACTTGCGCCTGGAGGTCGTCGTGGACGACGCCCCGCTCGACTGAGGGCGCGGCTCAGAGGGCCGCGGCCAGCGCCTCCAGATCCTCCAGCGTGGCGTCGACGTGCGGCGAGACCCGCAGCACCGGGCCGGTCATCTCACCGGGCGCCCGCTCGGGACCGATCGCGGTGAGGACGATGCCGTGCTCGGCCAGCAGCCGGGCGCGGGTCGCGGCGACGTCCACGCCGTCGGGCGGACGCAGGGTCGTCGTCGCCGTCGGCTCGTCGTGCGGCTCGACCACCGTCCAGCCGGAGACCCCGTCGAGCAGGCCGCGCGCCGTCCGGCCGATCGCGGCCAGTCGCTCCCGGACCCGGTCCGGGCCGGCCGCCAGGTGCTCGCCCACCGAGACGGTGAGCCCGATGCGCCCGGCGACGTGCGCCTCGCTGCTCTCGAATGCCCGCATGCCGGCCCGATCCGCCGGCACCACCGGCACGAGTTCGGCCGCGATCGCCGGTCGGGCGACGAGCAGACCCACGCCGCGCGGGCCGGTCAGCCACTTGCGCGAGGTGCCGTAGACGACGTCGGCGCCCACGTCGGTGTCGACGTGGCCGAGAGACTGGGCCGCGTCCAGGACGAGCGGCACGCCGGCGGCCCGGCAGAGCGCGGCGACCTCCGCGGCGGGCTGGAGCACCCCGCGGTGGCTGGGGACGTGCAGCAGGTGCACGAACCGGGGTGGCTCGGTCTCGAGCAGCCGGGCCACGCCGTCGAGGTCGGCGCGCCCGAGGTCGTTGACGGGCAGTGGTTCCGGGCGCAGCCCGTGGGCCCCCAGCTGGGCGATGTTGGGTGCGTACTCACCCGGCAGGCAGGCCACTCGTGCGCCGGCGGGCAGCCGCCAGCCGGTGAGCAGGGTCGCGAACGCGGCCTGCGCCGACTCCACGAAGGCGAGGTCGGCGGCCGCCATCCCGACCAGGCCGGCGAGCACCGAGCGCCCCTGCTGCAGCAGGCCCTCGGCGGCGGCCTCGGCCACGTAGCCGCCCAGCTCCGCCTCGTGCCGGGCGTGGTGCGCGGCGGCGTCGAGCGCCCGCGAGCTCTGCCGGCTGCTGGCCGCGCTGTCCAGGTGCCGCCCGGCTGGACGGGGACGGGCCTTCCGCCAGGCTGCGGCGAGGTCCTCGTGCGGGAGCGTCAGGTCGACATCTCCCCGCGGGTGACCGAGACCCCGGAGTGCGTCGGGTCGCCGTCCAGCGGCTCGACCGAGACGTCGACCAGCGGGAACTCGCCCAGGTCCAGGCCCGGGGGCAGGTCGAAGACGTTGCTGCCGACCTGGGCGACCCCGAGGGAGACCATGCCCGACACCTCGCTGTCGATCAGCCAGATCTCGTAGTAGCCGTCCTCGAGGTCCGGGGCGTCGAGGTCGAGCTCGACCACGCGCGAGCCGTCGTCGCGACGGACGACCTGCACCTCGCCAGACGCCTCGTTGTCTCCGAGCGGGTCGAGGGCGACGGTGGTCACCTGCTCGCCGCCCTCGTCGCGCTGGAGCACCGAGATGGCACCCGCGCCGACCACGCCGCCGGCGAGCGCCGCGGCGGCGACCAGCAGGGCGACGCGCCGGCGGGACCGCAGCGGGACGACCTCGGCGAGCCCGGTGTCCTCGACGCGCGGAGCGGGGGCGTCGCCGGCCGAGGGGCGCGCCTCGACGATGTCGCTGGGCTCGACCCGGACGCCCGTGGCGGCCGCGATGCCCGCCCACACCGACGGCGGCGGCGGGACGGGGGCCCGGGGGGCCGCCAGCTGGGGGACGGCGAGGGCCTCGACCCCGCGCCGCAGCGCGGCGACCTCGGCGGTGCAGGTGGCGCAGCCGGCCAGGTGCGCGGCGTCGTCGTCCGGCAGGGGCTCGCGCAGCGCCGCGAGGGCGAGCTGCTCAGGCGTGCAGTGCTGCACCGTCCACCTCCAACCGGGTCCTCAGGCGCTCCAGTGTGCGCCGGATGTGGCTCTTGACCGTCCCGAGCGGCAGGCCGGTTCTCTCCGCGATCTGCGCGTGGGTGAGGTCCTCGTAGAACGCGAGCTCGATGATGCCGCGCTGCGGCTGGCCCAGGTGGTCCAGCTCGTCGAGCAGCAGCACGCGGTCGGTCGCGGTGGTGTCGACGCCGGCGGTGACCGGACCGCCCGGCCGTGCCTGCGCCTCGGTGAGCGCGGCATCGGCCTCCCGCTGCTGCTTGGCGCGGCGGGCCCAGGCGTCGGCGATCTTGTGCCGGCAGATGCCCACCAGCCACGCGGGCAGGGGCGACTCGTCGGGGCGGAACCGCGCCCGCCCGGTCCAGGCGGCGACGAACACCTGCTGGGTGACGTCCTCCGCGTCGGGACCCGGGCCGAAGGCGCGCACGGCCATCCCGTGCACCTGCCCGGCCCAGCGCTCGTAGGCCCAGGCGAGCGCCTGTTCCTCGCCGGCGGCGAACCGGCGGCCGACCTCGGCGTCGTCCGGGTCGACGGCGCGAGACGTCGTCGGCACGGGGGTCACGGCCGGAACGCTACCCAGGATCGGCGGGCAGAGGGCCACCGCCCCGCTCACGGCGCGGGCTCCGCCACCACGACGACGTTGTCGCGGTAGCTGCGCAGCTCCGGGATGAACGGCCCGCCGCAGGTGACCAGGGTCAGCCGCGGCGCGCCGTCCCGGGCGAAGATCCGGTCGACCGGCAGGGCCTGCTTGGTGATCACCTCGCGGGAGACGACCCGCCAGCGGGTCGGCGTCCCGGCCGCGTCGGTGACGGTGACCTCGTCGCCGACGTCGGCCTCCGCGATGGGGGCCAGTGCCCCCAGGCCCTGCTCGGCGTCGTCGACGTGTCCGGCCAGGACGGCCGAGCCGCCGGCGCCGGGAGCGGGGCCGAACCGGTACCAGCCGATCCGGGAGACGTCCTCGGGGAGCTCCATCTGCCCGTCGGCGGCGACGCCGACGGCGTCCACGGGGGCGTCGATCCCCAGGTCGGCGGAGGCGATGCGGGTCGGTGCGGGTGCGGCCTGGGCGGGAGCCGGGGCCGCGGGGCGGGTGGGGACGGGGCTCCCCCCGGCCGTCGGTGACGGCGCGGGGAGAGCCACCTCCACGGGGATGCCCGCCGTCGCCTCCGGCCGCGTCAGCGCCCAGGTGGTCGGGGCGCCGACGGCCAGGGCGAGGCCCAGGACGGCGGTGGCGACGGCGGGTCTCATCGCGTTGCTCCGGTCAGCCGCGGCTGCGGGAGAGCCGGACGGCGCCGGCGCCGGCCAGGGCCAGCCCCGCCACCGAGAGCGCGGCCACGGCGGGCAGCGCGCTGCCCTCGTCGGCCAGGCCGGCCGAACCGCCCGGGACGCCGGTGGGCGCCGAGTGCGTGCCGCTGATGGTCTGCACCGCCAGCTCGTAGCCGGCCTCGCCGCTGCCCCACGCGTAGACGATGGTCGAGGAGCCCTCGGCCAGGTCCAGGTCGGCCGGGCCGATGGCCACGGTGTCGGTGCCGGCCAGGACGACGTCGGCGCTGACGGTGCTCGCGGGCACGGTGAGCGTCTGCTCGTTCGGGTTGGTCAGCCCCTCGATCACCGGGGTGCCGCCGGCGCGCACGTCGACGGCCGGAGCCGCGGCGGTGTGCCGGACCGTCACGCGGGCCTGCCCGGCGGGCACGGCCGACGTGTCGTTGACGAACGGCGTCAGGGTCGGGTTGCCGTCCTCCTGCAGGTGCGCGACGACGGTGGCGTTGGCGCCCGCCGGAACGGTGACGCCGGCCGCCTCGAGCAGCGGCTCGCCGGAGCCGTCAGGGGCGTCGGCGGGGAACAGGGCCAGGTCGTACGAGCCGGCCGGCAGCGTGAGCGGGTCGGTCAGCGTGCCGGGCTGGAAGTCGTCGATCAGGCGCTCGCCGTTGGCGTAGACGTCGACCGGCAGGTCCGGGACGCCGTGCAGGACCGAGACGGTGGCGGTGTCGTTCGCGGCCGCCGGGGTGGCGACGAAGACCAGACCGCCGGCGAGGGCGGCCGCGCCGGCGGCGCTTCCGAAGGTGCGCAGGGTGCTCATGGAACGTCCTTCCAGAGGAGGGTGGTGCCTGTCATCCCCTCCTTCCGGGCCTCCCCGCGGACCGGATGCAGTTGAACGCAAAACTTTTTTCCGTCCACCCGTCGGGGCAGGATGGGCGGGTGGACGCACGCGACAGGGACGCCGAGGGTCGGGCGCGCAACGCCCGGCCGCGCGACGCGCTGGGCCGGCCGCTCCCCCACGGTGCCCAGGGCGAGCCTCGGGCGCCCGAGGGGATCGTCCGCGAGCCGGCGGTGGCCCTGGCCGAGGCGCAGGAGCTGCTCGACGCCGGCCGCCCGTTCCACGCCCACGAGGTGCTCGAGGACGCGTGGAAGTCCTCGGTGCCGGAGGAGCGGCAGCTGTGGCGGGGTCTGGCGCAGCTGGCCGTCGGGCTCACGCACGCGGCACGCGGTAACGCCCAGGGGGCGAGGACGCTGCTCGGGCGGGGCGCGGGCAACGTCGAGCCCTACGCGGGAACGTCGCCGCACGGCATCGACGTCGCCGGGCTCGTGGCGTGGGCGCGCGTGCTGGCCGCCGATCCGGGAACCGTGCGCGATGCCGCGCAGGCCGCGCCGCGGCTGCGCGGCTGACCCCGGGGTTTGCCCGGCGGCCGGGTCCGCGCAGGGGTCGGGCGTGGCTTCAGGGGACGTGGCTGCAGGGGACGTGGCTCCAGGGGACGTGGCGCCAGGAGACGTGGACCGGCGGGACGGCATCCGGGCGGCGGCGGTGGTGGTCGCCGCCGTCGCCCAGGTGGCCGGCAGCCCGCTCGGCTCGGCCGTCGCCGACCGCAGCGTGGGTGACGTCAGCGACGAGACCGGTTCGCTGATCACGCCCGCCGGCTACGCCTTCTCCATCTGGGGCGTGATCTTCGCCCTGGCGCTGGCGTGGGCGGTCTACCAGGCGCTGCCGGGCCAGCGGAGCCGCGCGCTGCACCGGCGCACCGGCTGGCCGCTGGCCGCCGCCTTCGCGGGCAACGCCGTCTGGGAGGTCGTCTTCCCGCTGGTCGGCCTCGACCAGCCGTGGCTGCCCGTCGTCGTCATCTTCGGCATCGTCGCGGCCACCGCGGTGGCCTGGGCCCGGCTGCAGGACCTCGCGCCCGAGGGGCTGGACCGGTTGCTCCCCGCTGCCCTCACCGGGCTGCTGCTGGGCTGGGTGACGATCGCCGCGACGGTCAACACCGGTCAGGCGGGGGTGGCGCTGGGCGCCGAGCCCACCGGGACGGCGGCCGAGTGGTGGGCGTGGGCCGCGCTGCTCGCCGTCGGGCTCGTCGCCGCGGCGCTGGTGCTGCGCGCCCGTGTCGCGGGCGGGCCGTTCGCGGCCGCCGCGGTGTGGGGGCTGGTCGCCGTGGCCGTCGACGTCGAGCCGTGGTCGGTCGCGCTCGCCGCGCTGGTCGCCGCGGCGGCGATCGTCATCGCGCTCGTCGTCCGCACCGCGACGCTCCGGCGCGAGCGGGCATCGCTGCTGGTCGGCTGATCAGCCGCCGCGCACGCGGGCGTAGCGGTCGAGCGCGACCCGGCGCTCGTGCGCGTGGTCGACGACCGGCTCCGGATAGCCGGCCGGGATCCCGCCGGGCGCCGCCCACGGCTCGTGTACGTGCTTCGCTTCGAGGTCGCGGAGCTCGGGCACCCACCGCTTCACGTAGGCGCCGTCCGGGTCGAACTTCCTCCCCTGGGTGACCGGGTTGAAGACCCGGTAGTACGGCGACGCGTCGGTGCCGGTGCCCGCGACCCACTGCCAGCCGTGGTTGTTGCTGGCCAGGTCGCCGTCTACCAGGTGCCGCATGAAGAAGCGGGCGCCGCGGGTCCACTCCTGGTGCAGGTCCTTGACCAGGAACGAGGCGACGATCATCCGCACCCGGTTGTGCACGTAGGCCTCGCCGCGCAGCTGCCGCATGCCGGCGTCGACGATCGGGAAGCCGGTGCGGCCGGTCTCCCAGGCGCGAACGAGCGCCTCGGCGTCGGGGCCGGAGTCGTAGCCCATCCCCTGCAGCTCCGGCTTGAGGTACTCGCGCGCGGACTCCGGGCGGTGCCAGAGGACGTCGGCGTAGAAGTCCCGCCAGGCCAGCTCGTCGGTGTAGCGGCGGGCGGACTCGCCCGGCTCATCCCGCTCGCCCCGCTCGCCCGTGAGGTCGGCGACGAGCGTGCGCGGGTGGATGCAGCCGTACTTCAGGTAGGGCGACAGCCGGCTGGTGCCGTTCGTGCCCGGCAGGTTACGACCCTCGGCGTACCGGCCCAGCCGTTCGTCGCGGAACCTGGCCCAGGCCTCGCGGGCGGCCCGCTCCCCGGCCGGGGGGAGGTCGGCGGCGAGGTCGGGCGCCGGTGGTGGCTCCTCGGAGGGGACGCCGGTGCGCCAGCGGACGCCGTCGGGCGGTCCGGCCGGTCCGCGCCAGCCGTGCTCCCGCCAGGCGCGGGCGAACGGGGTGAACACCTGGAACGGCGTCCCGTCGCGCTTGGTCACCCGCCCCGGGGTCACCAGGTACGGCGAGCCGGTGCGCACCAGCGGGACGCCGTCCAGCGCCCGTTCGACGGCGTCGTCCCGGGCCCGCCCGTACGGACCGGCGTCCGCGCTGACGTGCACGGTGGTCGCGCCCACCTCGCGAGCCAGGTGCGGGATGGCCCGGGCCGGGTCGCCCGAGCGGAGGACAAGCGCGCCGTCCAGGTCGGCGTCCAGCGCGGCCAGGCAGTCGAGCAGGAAGCGGCGGCGCGGGTCGCCGGAGGGGCCCCAGAGCCGCTCGTCGAACACGAAGACCGGGACGACGTCGCCGTCCGGACCCGCGGCGTCGCGGGCGGCGAGCAGCGCGGGGTGGTCGTGCAGCCGCAGGTCGCGCCGGAACCACAGCAACGACGTCGGCACGGGCTGACCGTAAGCACGTCGACGGCTGCCCGCCCCCCGACGGTTTGTGCACAAACCGCCGTACGGGGGACGGCGGACGGCTCGGGTTCGGGCGATCATGGGCGGATGCCGGAGTTGCCCGAGGTGGAGGCGCTGGCGGGGTTCCTGCGCGAGAACGCCGTCGGCCACGTGCTGGCCCGCGCGGACCTCGCGTCCGTGCAGGCGATCAAGACGTTCGACCCGCCGCTGTCCGCGCTCGGCGGACTCGAGATCACCGGGGCCGGCCGGCACGGGAAATTCCTCGACCTCGACGTCTCCGGGTTGCACCTGGTCGTCCACCTGGCCCGGGCGGGCTGGCTGCACTGGCGGGAGAACCTGCCGGCCGCGCCGCCGAAGCCGGGGAAGGGCCCGCTGGCGCTGCGGGTGCACCTCGACGACGGCAACGGCTTCGACCTCACCGAGCAGGGCACCCGCAAGGGTCTCGCGGTGTACGTCGTCCGCTCACCGGCCGAGGTGCCGGGGATCGCGCGGCTCGGGCCGGACGCGCTGGAGGTGGACCGGGACACCTTCGCCCGGCTCATGGCCGGCCGGTCCGGCCAGCTCAAGGGCGCGCTCACCGACCAGACGCTGCTCGCCGGCATCGGCAACGCCTACTCCGACGAGATCCTGCACGCCGCGCGGCTCTCGCCGTTCAAGATGGCCGACAAGCTCGGCGACGACGAACTGGTCCGTCTCCACGACGCGGTGCGCGCCGTCCTCAGCGACGCGCTGGACCGCCAGCGCGGCCAGAAGGCGGCGACGATGAAGGGGGAGAAGCGCTCGGGCCTGCGGGTGCACGCCCGCACCGGGCTGCCGTGCCCCGTGTGCGGTGACACCGTCCGAGAGGTCAGCTTCGCCGACACCTCGCTGCAGTACTGCCCGACCTGCCAGACCGGCGGCAAGCCGCTCGCCGACCGGCGGCTGTCCAAGCTCCTGCGGTGAGCGGAGTCCTGCTCAGCCGGCGTAGCCCGCCGCGATCCGGCGGAGCAGGTCCGCGGTGTCCGCACCGTGCTCCTCGTGCAGCGCCTCCAGCTGTGCGGCGATCCCGCGCCCGTTGACGTCGGCGGTCGCGCCGTCGGCTATGTCCTGCAGCGCGGTGCGGGCCTCGTCGGCGGGCAGGCCGAGATGGTCACCGGACCGGTACGCGTCGTCGGCTGACGCGGAGAACATCGCCTGGACCGGCCCGGCGAGCTGCTCCGGTCCCAGGCCGAGCGCGGCGGCCAGCGCGACCAGCTCGGCGACGGCCGGGTCGACGTCGTCCGCCGTCGCCGGCTCCTCCGGGGGTGCGGTCCGGTCCGGTCGCGGTCGGTTCCGGAACCGGCGGTAAACGTTGCGCATGGTGCGCAGTCTGCTCGGTGTCCCGGTGGCCGGGTCAGACATCCCATGGT
>NZ_LWUA01000063.1 GCF_005222955.1 Blastococcus sp. CCUG 61487
GAACGTGGTGGACCTGATGCGGCTGCAGGACGAGCGGGCGCATCCGCACGGCTTGTCCGACGCCGCCTTCGACGCGTTGTTCACCCGGGACAAGCCAGTGGTCTTCGCCTACCACGGCTATCCGTGGCTGATCCACCGGCTGACCTACCGCCGCTCCAACCACGAAAATTTCCACGTGCGCGGCTACGTGGAGGAGAGGTTGAATCGTCCTGGGGTGGGTGCAGGGTCCAACCAGCGAGGAGACTGGACCTGTGTCTGCACCACGGAAGTTCGACCTGGAGACCCGCGAGCGCGCGGTGAGGATGTACGCCGACCGCGTGCGTGACGGCGAGTCGAAGCTGGCCGCCCGCAAGCGGGTCGGCGAGCTGCTCGACGTGAACCCGGCAACGCTACGCAATTGGGTGGAAAGCGCCGAGAATGCCGCCCGCCCGGTCGAGGCCTCTGGCTTGGCGCTCGCAGATGAGAACGCGCGGTTGAAGAAGGAGAACGCCGAACTGCGCCGGGCGAACGAGATCCTCAAGACGGCGTCAGCGTTTTTCGCACAGGCGGAGCTCGACCGCCGACTCCGGTGATCGTCGCCTACATCGACGATCACCGGGAAGAGTTCGGCGTTGAGCCGATCTGCAGCGTGCTCACCGAGCATGGAACGCCGATCGCGCCGAACACCTACCGCAGCTACAAGCGGATCCCGATCTCGGCTGCCGAACTCGAGGAGGCCTATCTCGTCGACGCGGTGATCACATTGTGGCGGAAGAACAACGAGTTATATGGAATCCGGAAGATGTGGTGGGCGATGCGCCGTGCGGGCTATCGGGTCGGCCGAGACCAGGTCGGCCGCCTGATGCGGATCGCCGGCGTTCAGGGCGTGCGCCGCGGCGAGCACCGCACCGTGACCACGACACGCACCCAGACCGCGCCGCGACACCCTGACCTGCTCAAGCGCGGCTGGAACACCCCCACCAAGCCCGACACCTGGTGGGTGGCGGACTTCACCTACGTGTGGACGCTGACCGGGTTCGTGTACGTCTCGTTCGTCACCGACGTGTACTCCCGGCGCATTCTGGGCTGGCGGGTCATGGGCAGCAAGGAAACGGCGCTCGTGGCCAGCGCATTGAGCCAGGCGCTGGCCACCCGTCATCGACAGGATGCGCAATTCACCAGCACCGGCCTCGTCCACCACTCCGACGCCGGCTCGCAA
>NZ_LWUA01000064.1 GCF_005222955.1 Blastococcus sp. CCUG 61487
CCAACCTGTCAGGGCAGAACAGCTAGTCGGTCTTCTGGCGGGCGCGGTAGGCGGCGACGGTCGAGCGGCTGGCGCACGTGTTCGAGCAGTACCGGCGGCTGGCGTTGCGCGAGGTGTCCACGTAGACGTCGTCGCAGTTCTCCGCCGCGCACACCCCCAGCCGCTGCCAGCCGTGCTGCACGACCACCTGCGACAGCCCCATCGCCACCGTCGTCGTCAGCTGCTCGAGCGCGGGGGAGTCGGGGCGCGCGTAGTGCAGGTGCAGCTCGCCGTCGTGGTCGGTGGCGTAGGGGCGCGGCCGGGCCAGGGCCAGTAGTTCGTTGAGCCGATCCAGGACGTCGGGCTGCGTCTCGGCCAGCGCGACGGCGCGCACCAGCTCCGCGGTCGCCGCAGCCCGCTGCACCTCGCCGGCGGACAGCTCGAAGGACGTGCCGGGGGTGAACCACTCCTCGTGGGAGCTCAGGAACGCACCCGCCCACTGCGGGTCGTCGCGCTCGGCGTTGGCCAGTTCGATCGCCAACTCCACCGCTGTCGACCCGTAGGTGTCGTAATCCATATGACTCCCTACCGATCCGTGCTACCGTCGCTCCTCGGTAGGCGGTCAACGGCGATTGACCGCCTACTCATTCCTTCCCCCGCAGTTCGAAACGAGTTCTCCCGTGCGCGCTTACGTCTCCGTCTGGCGGCTTCCGTCGGCCCCTGCCCTGCTGCTCGCGGGGTTCGCCGGCCGATTGCCTTCCGCCATGGTGCCGCTGGCGCTGCTGCTCATGGTGCAGCAGGAGACGGGTTCCTACGCCATCGCCGGGCTGGCGGCGGCGCTGCTCGGCATCGCCATGGCCGTCATGGCGCCGGTGCTGGGCCGCTACGCCGACCGCCGCGGTCCCCGGCCGATCCTCTTCGCCCAGGCCGCCGCCTATCCGGTGCTGCTCGCGGTGCTCATCGCCGTCGTCGTCGGCGGTGCGCCCGCTGGTGCCGTCCTCGCCGCCTCCGCGGCGGCCGGCGCCGCGACCCCGCTGGTGTCCGGAACCGTCCGCGCGCTCTGGTCGCGGGTCGACCCGCGCGTGCGCAACACCGCCTACGCCCTCGACGCCACCGCCACCGAGCTGGTCTTCGTCGTCGGCCCCGCGCTGGTGGCCGCGCTCGCCGTGTTCACCTCCCCGGCGCTGGCGGTCGCCGTCGCCGGCACCCTCGCCGTCGTCGGGGCTCTCGGCGTCGCCACCGCCCGGGCCGCGCGCGACTACGTGCCGGTGGTCGGCGCGCGTGCGGGCGTCTTCTCCACCGTCCGCACGCCCGGGCTGCCGCGGGTCCTGCTCAGCGGCGCCGCCGTGATGCTGGGCTTCGGCGCGCTCGAGGTCGCCGTCCCGGCGTTCGCCGACCGCATGGGCGCCCCCGGCATGTCCGGGCTGCTGCTCGCCGTCTGGGCGCTGGGCTCGACCATCGGCGGGCTGTGGTTCGGCGCCCGCGTGCTGAGCATCTCGCTGCCGCGCCAGTACCGGCTGCTGCTGCTCGGCGTGACCATCGGGCTGGCGCCGCTCGCGTGGATTTCCAGCCCGTGGGCGATGGGCGTGCTGCTGTTCCTCGGCGGGACGGCGATCGCCCCCACGCTGACGGTGCAGAACACGCTGGTCGGCTCGCTGGCGCCCGTGCACGCGACCACCGAGGCGTTCACCTGGCTGTCCACGATCACCGTCGGCGCCTCCGCGATCGGTGCGGCCCTGGGCGGTGCGCTGATCGAGAGCCCGGCCGGGGTGCCGGGCAGCCTGCTGCTCGCCACGCTCGGCGCCGGTCTGGCCGTCGTCGTCACGCTGCTGCCGGGCCGTCGTCCGGCGCAGGCGGCCGAGCCGGTGCGCGAGTCCGTGCCCGCCTGACAGTGAGGATGTAG
>NZ_LWUA01000065.1:0-5851 GCF_005222955.1 Blastococcus sp. CCUG 61487
CACCGGGCCCGTCGAGCGGGCGGGCGGCACGGACGCGGGGGCCGCACCGGGGTGCGGCGGCAGCGGGTGCGCCGCCGCGGCCGGGGCGGCGACGGGGATCTCCTGCGTGGTGGGCTGTGCCGCGGGCGGCTGTGGGGTGGACGGCGAGCTCATCGGTGCTCCTCGCGCATCGGGGGCGGCCTCGCCCAGCACGCTAGGCGACCCCGCGGCCGGGGGCAGGCAGGCGCACCGCACGGCCCGGTCCTAGTGTCGGGCGGATGAGCATCCGCGCGGGCATCGTGGTCACGGGCACCGAGGTCCTCACCGGACGCATCGCCGACGCGAACGGCCCCTGGCTGGCCGAGCAGCTGCGGACGCTCGGCGTGGACGTGGGCCACGTCGTGGTGGTCGGCGACCGGCCCGACGACCTGCTCGCGGCCTTGCGCTTCCTCACCGGCACCGGCGTCCCGCTGGTCATCACCACCGGCGGGCTCGGCCCCACCGCCGACGACCTGACCGCGGAGATCGTGGGCCTGTTCCAGGGGCGCCCCGCCTCGCTGGACCCGGACCTCGAGCAGCGGATCGGTGCCGTCGTCGAGCGGCTCATGGCGCTGCGCGGCTGGCGGGCCGACGCGGAGTCCACCGCGGCCGGGGTGCGCAAGCAGGCGCAGGTGCCGGTGGGGGCGACGGTCCTGGAGCCGGTCGGCACCGCACCCGGCCTCGTCGTCCCGCCCGCGGCGGGCCGGTCCGGGCCGGTCGTCCTGGTGCTGCCCGGGCCGCCCGGCGAGCTCCGCGGCATGTGGCCGGCGGCCGTCGCAGCCGCGCCCGTGGCGGACCTCCTGACCGGCGCCCCCGAGCTGCGCCAGGAGACGGTGCGCCTGTGGGGCACCCTCGAGGCCCAGCTGGCGGCGACGTTGCGGGACCATGACGCCGAGCTGGCCGGGCTGGAAATCACCACCTGCCTGCGCGAGGGCGAGCTCGAGATCGTCACCCGCTTCGAGCCGGACGCCCAGCCTGCCTATGACCGGCTGCTGGCCGCGCTTACCGAGGCGCACGGGGACACCGTGTTCTCGACCGGACCCGATCTCGACGCCGTGGTAGCCGGCGCACTGGTCGAGCGAGGGCTCACCATCGCGACGGCCGAGTCCTGCACCGGGGGGTTGCTCGCCGGCCGGCTGAGCGCGCGCCCGGGCTCGTCGGACTACCTGCTCGGCGGGGTGACGGCGTACGCGAACAGCGCCAAGGAGGCGTTGCTCGGTGTCCCCGCGGACCTGCTGGCTTCCCACGGGGCGGTGAGTGCCGAGGTCGCCCGTGCCCTGGCCGAGGGCGCGCGGGCGCGGTTCGGCGCCGACGTCGGTGTCGGGATCACCGGGGTCGCCGGCCCGGGGGGTGGCACCGAGGAGAAGCCCGTCGGCACCGTGCACCTCTGCGTGGTCGGCCCGGAGGAGCGGCTGGAGCGCGCGCTACGGCTGCGCGGCTCCCGGTCGATGGTGCGGGACCGGTCCGTCACGATGGCGCTGCACCTGGTCCGGCAGCTCCTGCTCGGCGGCCCGCCCGCCTGACCCGGGCGGTTCAGCCGGCCAGGGCCGGCGGACCGCCGGGGTTCTCGGCCTTGCTCAGCGGGGCGCCGTCGAGCCGGGCGTGGATGATCAGCCGCTGCTGCGCCGAGTACTTCGGATGGCACGTGGTCAGCGTCAGGTAGGCACCCGAGGGCTCGCCGCCGCCCGGCGTGGGGGCGATGACGTCGACCTGGCTCGGCCGCACGATCTGCCGCCCGGGGATGCCGCTGGGGTCCGCGCCGAAGTCGCCCGTGGCCGGGTCGCCGAGCACGCGGTACACGAACCAGGAGTCCGCCGTCTCGACGACGACGGGGTCGCCGGGCTGCATCCTGTCCAGGTCCAGGAAGGGCGATCCTCGCCCGACCCGGTGCCCGGCGACGGCGAAGTTGCCCTGCTCCCCGGGCATCGCGGTGTCCAGGTAGTGGCCGGGCCCCTGCTCGAGCTGGACCTCCGACGCCCCCTCGACGATGACGCGCGAGTAGTCGGCCGACAGCCGCGGGATGTGCAGGATGGCGAAGGGGTCACCCACGCCGACGTCGATCGCGGCCGGCGTGTGCGCCGGGGGCGCGGCAGGGGCGCCGACGGTGGGGTCGGGTGCCGGCACCGGGTCGGCGGGTGGCGCGGCGACGGTCGGGGAGTCCGACCACTGCTCCTGGATCTGCTCGGCGAGCTGGTCCTGCGCGCGGGCGGCGAGCAGGTCGGTCACCCAGAGTTGGTAGACGACGAAGAGCAGCGCGACGAGGCCGATGGTGATCAGCGTCTGGCCGAGGCCGCGGGCCACCGTGCGGAGCCGATCGCCGCGGGGGCGCCGCTGCGCCACGTCGTCCCGGGTCTCGCCGGGGCGGTCCTCGAGGTCGACGCCGCTCATCCTCGGATCCTGACTGCTGGAGGGGTGGGAGGGGAAGCACCTGTCACGCGGATGGTGCCCGGCCCGCCGCCGTGGGGAGCCCTACGGCGGCGGGCCGGTGGTTCAGATCAGGCCGTCGTGGAGCTGCTGCGACGGCGGCCGGCGAGGGTCAGCGCGCCACCCGCGCCCAGGGCCAGCAGACCCAGGGCGAGAGGAGCGGACGTCTCGGCGCCGGTGGAGGCGAGCTTGCCCGTGGGCTGCGCTGCCGAGCGGTAGGTCACCGTGGCGACGGTCCGCTTGGTCGGCGCAGGAGCGGCCTTCTTGTGCTCGGGGCAGTCGTCGTCCCGGTGGTACCCCTTCTTGTGGTCGGCGTGCTTGTCGCCGTGGTGCCGGTCGCCCTTGTGGCCGTCGTGACCGTGGCCCTTGTGGCTGACACCGATGTTGCCGCTGTTGTTGATGTCGCCGGTCTCGACCTCGATGTCGACCGCGTTGCCCGTCTGGGCGTTCACCCGGCAGGACAGCGCCAGGCACTTGACGTCGTTGTCACCGCTGTACTGCGAGACGTAGATGTCGGGGCCGGTGTTGACGTTGGTCGACAGCGACGTCAGGTCGACGTCGATGGCGGCGTTGATCGCGAGGGTGTCGTTGGAGGCGTAGGCGCCGCCACCGGAACCCTGCGCGGCGAGGACGGGCAGGCTCGGCAGGCTCGCCGAGGCGTTGTTCGCCGTCGCCTTGGGCGTGACCGTCTGGGTGGCGGTCACGTTGCCGCCACCGCTGGTGGCCGCCTTCACGGCGTCACCGGAGATGTTCCCGGAGCCGTTCACGTCGCCGGTGGAGACGGCGATCGACGCCGCGTTGCCGGTGTTGGTGTTGACGGTGCCGCTGCCGCCGTAGGCCTGGACGTTGTTGCTGCCGCTGTTCTGGTTCACCGAGATGGCGGGCCCGGTGTTCACGTTGGTCGACACCGTGGTGGCGTCCACCTGGGCGGCGATGTTGATGGCCGTGGTGTTGTTGGTGGCGACGGCGCCGCCGCCGCTGCCCAGGCTGAGGTTGTTCGCCTCGGCGGTGGGGGTGACGGTCTGGCTGGCGTCGGTGTCGGCGCTGGCCACCGCCTGGCCGAGGAGGAGGAAGCCTCCGGCCATGCCTGCAACGGCCAGGCCGTTGCGCAGTGTGCGGTTCATCTCGTGTCCTTCGTGGGTGTGTGCGCGGTCCCGGGTCGGGATGTGCCGCGCGGTGGGTGTGCAGTGCTGAGCGGATCGCTCGGGTGGTGCCCGGCCGGCCGCCGTGGGTGGGGTCCGACGGCGGCGGGCCGGTGGATCAGGCCGCCGCGGTGGTGCTGCGACGGCGGCCGGCGAGGGTGAGCGCGCCACCGGCGCCCAGGGCGATCAGGCCCAGGGCGAGGGGAGCGGTCGTCTCGGCGCCGGTGGAGGCGAGCTGGCCGCGGGGCTGAGCGGCCGACTTGGTGGTGGCGGCCCGGTGGGTCACCGGGGCGACGGTGTGCTTCTTCGGCGCGGGGGCGACGGCCTTGTGGTGCTCGGGGCAGTCGTCACCGTGGTGGTGGCCGGCCTTGTGCCCGTCGTGGTGGCCGTGCTTGTAGCCGTCGTCGTAGCCGTGCTTGTAGGCGTGGCCACCGATGTTCCCGCTGTTGTTGACGTCGCCGGTCTCGACCTTGATGTCGACCGTGTTGCCGGTGTTGGCGTCGATGTTGCAGACGGCCGCGACGCAGGTGATGTAGTTGTCACCGCTGGTCTGGTCGACGTTGATGACCGGACCGGTGTTGACGTCGGTCGACACGTCGGTCAGCGCCAGGTCGAGCGCGGCGTTGATCGCCGTGGTGCTGTTGCCGGCCGACGTGCCGCCGGCACCGTTGGGCGCGGTGGCGATCGCCGGGCCGCGCGGGATGAGGCCGCCGAGGTCGAGCGAGGCGTTGTTCGCCGTCGCCGACGGGTTGACGGTCTGGGTCGCGGTGACGTCGCCGCCACCACCGCCCGTGGCCGCCTTCACGGCGTCACCGGAGATGTTCCCGGACTTGTTGACGTCGCCGGTGGAGACGGCGATGTCGGCCGAGTTTCCGGTGCTGGTGCTGACGGAGCTCGCCAGCGCCTTGCTCTCCACGTCGTTGTCGCCGCTGTTCTGGCTCACCGAGATGGCGGGCCCGGTGTTCACGTCGGTCGACACCGAGGTGATGTCGGCCTGGGCGGCGATGTTGACGGCGGTGGTGTCGTTTCCGGTCGCGGCGCCGCCGCCGCTGCCCACGCTGAGGTTGTTCGCCTCGGCGGTGGGGGTGACGGTCTGGCTGGCGTCGGTGTCGGCGCTGGCCACCGCCTGGCCGAGGAGGAGGAAGCCCCCGGCCATGCCTGCAACGGCCAGGCCGTTACGCAGTGTTCGATTCATCGTTGTGTCCTTCGTGGGTGTGCGCGTCCCCTGATCCGGGAACTACGCGCGTTGCGAGTGGATGCAGTGCGGAGCGAGGGCACCGCCGGAGGGCTCCGGTGGTGCCCGGCCCGCCGCCGTGGGTGGGGTCCGACGGCGGCGGGCCGGTGGATCAGGCCGCCGCGGTGGTGCTGCGACGGCGGCCGGCGAGGGTGAGCGCGCCACCGGCGCCCAGGGCGATCAGGCCCAGGGCGAGGGGAGCGGTCGTCTCGGCGCCGGTGGAGGCGAGCTGGCCCTTGGGCTGAGCGGCCGACTTGGTGGTGGCGGCCCGGTGGGTCACCGGGGCGACGGTGTGCTTCTTCGGCGCGGGGGCGACGGCCTTGTGGTGCTCGGGGCAGTCGTCACCGTGGTGGTGACCCGCCTTGTGGCCGTCGTGGTACCCGTGCTTGTAGCCGTCGTCGAAGCCGTGCTTGTAGGCGTGGCCGCCGATGTTGGCGCTGTCGTTGATGTCGCCGGTCTGCACGGTGATGTTCGCCGTGTTGCCGGTGTTGGCGTTGATGTTGCAGACGGCGGCGACGCAGGTGATGTAGTTGTTGCCGCTGGTCTGGTCCACATCGATGTCCGCGCCGGTGTTGGCGTTGGTGGACACGTCCGTGAGGTCGACGTCCACGGCGGCGTTGATGGCCGTCGTGTCGTTGCCGGCTCCGGCCCCACCGCTGCCGGTGTTCTGGGCGCCGAGGAGCCCACCGAGGTCGAGCGAGGCGTTGTTCGCCGTCGCCGACGGGGTGACCGTCTGGGTCGCGGTGACGTCGCCACCGCCACCGCCGGTGGCCGCCTTCACGGCGTCACCGGAGATGTTCCCGGACCCGTTGATGTCTCCGCTGTCGGCGGCGATGTCGGCCGAGTTGCCGGTGCTGCCGCTGACGTTGCACACCGCCGCGAGGCAGCCCACCTCGTTGCTGCCGCTGTCCTGGTCGACGGAGATGTCCGGGCCGGTGTTGGTGTCGGTCGAGACCGAGGTGGCGTCGACCTGGGCGGCGATGTTCGCGGCGAGCGTCTCGTTGTCGGCCGAGGCGCCGCCGCCGCTGCCCAC
>NZ_LWUA01000065.1:5999-6262 GCF_005222955.1 Blastococcus sp. CCUG 61487
CGTGGACCGGGCACGCGGGGTGGAGCGGAGAGGCGCGAGGGCCTCGGATGGAGCGGAAGTGGTTGCCTGGGGCGACCGCACTCGGTCGTGATGCGCCCCCCGTGGCGCACCGGGGCGGTGCAGGGCCGCTCGGGCCGGAGCCTCAGTCGGGCTCGGTGCCGGGGTCGACGGCCGGGCCGCCGATGGAGCCCGCGGAATGCGCGCTGCGCGCCTCGCTGACCGCGAGGACGAGGTCGACGGGTGCGTCGAGCACCGCGGCGGAG
>NZ_LWUA01000066.1 GCF_005222955.1 Blastococcus sp. CCUG 61487
AATCGACTCAACTGCAGCGGGGGCAATCGCTCCAACATTTAGACGTAGGGCCACAGGATCGCTCCTGTCTCCGGACCGAGCCGAGTCACGCCGCTTCCGACGGCTCCCCTGCTGCCCCGGCCGCCCGTCGACCACTAGGTTGCGCAGGACAACCCAAGCTTGCGTCCGGAGGGGCGCCTGAGAGGATGCCGATGTCGCAGACCCCGCCGGACCGCAAGACACCGCGATCCAGCCGCACGGTCATCCCGGCAGGGCTGGTGGCAACCCTTCGCATGCTGCCTGTGGTGGCTCCTGCCATGACAGCTGTAGCCGCATTGGCCGTACTGCTCGCGGGTTTGACTCCAGTCGCCTATCGAGTCCTTTCTGGCTACCTCATTGATCTAATCGACACGGATACAGAGCAGCATGCGGCCCTGATCGTCACTGTCTCCGCCGGCTTGATCGCCGTACTCATCTTCCATGAGGTTGCCTTGCCACTGACGGTAGCTACGTCGGAAGTTTTCGGCTACTGGATCAACCGTCATATTAGGCTTCGACTGATGCGCGCTGTAGCGCTTCCAACCGGTGTGGCCCATCTGGAGCGCCCTGAATCCGCGAAAGTATTAATGCAAGCCAGCCGCATTGGCGCCTCGGGTATGACTCCCGGCGCCGCCGTCGCTGGACTGGCGGCGCTTTTGGTTGTCCACGTCCAAGCCCTCGGCTGCGCACTCATTCTATCAACGTTTCGCTGGTGGCTGGGACCCGCACTTCTTGCCTTGTCTTCGGCCATTCTCGGTCTTCTTCTTCGCGACTACGCTCGCGCCATGAAACTACTGTCGGGCCAAACCGCGGCGCTCCGACGGGCCGATTATCTTCGACGAACGGCAACTTCTCCCGAAGCTTTCGCGGAGATTCGACTGTTTAGCCTCCACTCATGGTTCCTCGGACGTTTTCGGCAAGAATGGGACCAAGCGATTCGAGCGGTATGGCGGGCTCGTCGGCCCCACGTCATCTACGCCCTGGTAGGCATCAGCGCATTGTCGGGATTCACGGCCTTCACAGTCTTTCTGCTGGCGGAAGCGCAGTATGTCGACGAGATCACCCCAGGAGCTCTCGTCACTTATCTCCTGGCACTGTTGGGATTTCTCCCTGCCTTCGTCGTTAATAACCGGTACCTCCGAGCTATAGAAGGCGCCGCAGTGATCGAGCCGGTTGAAGCCTTCGAGCGAGGTTGCTCAGTGCGACCAGAAACCACATCCAGCACACCGCTCGCCACCAACGCGCCTGGGAAAGCGCTATCTCTAAGACGTGTATCGTTCAGCTATCCCGAGTCAGACCGGCTCGTGCTGAACGAGCTAACGCTAGATATTCCTGCCGGATCGTCGCTTGGCATCGTCGGCCTCAATGGCGCAGGCAAGACAACACTGATCAAGTTGCTCACTCGCCTGTACGCTCCGACTGACGGTACTATCCTCTGCGACGGAGTCGACATTGCGAACTTTCAGGTCGACGTCTGGCGTGAGCGATTTGCGGTTATGTCACAGGACGGATTACGCCTTCCCCTCACTGCCTCCGAAAACATCACCGCAGGCCTTGACCCGTCCGTTGTGTCCCCCGAGATCATGCAGGAAGCGATCGACGCGGCAGGGGCAGCGACGCTCATCCGCGACCTTCCGAACGGATTGCGCACGCCTCTCGGGAAAGGCGTACGGGGAGCTGTTGACCTGTCCGGCGGGCAGTGGCAGCGTATAGCCGCTGCCCGTGCACTCCTTGCGACGCGTTACGGCGCCACCGTTCTGGTCCTTGATGAGCCGACCTCTCAACTGGACGTCAGAGCCGAAGCGGAGTTCTTTAAGACCTTCACCGCCATGAACCACTTGACGCGGATCTTGATCTCACACCGTCTAGCAAGTGTTCGGCTCGCGGACCACGTCGTCCTTTTAGATGCTGGCTCCATAGTGGAGTCCGGGTCGCATGATGACCTCGTGGACGCTGGCGGGCGTTACGCGCAGATGTTCAACCTCCAGAGGGGCCAATTCATCGATGAGCGGTAACGTCAGTCGTCGTTTTCGGGATATCGTGCGAAGCAGCCGCGAGTCCGCGCTGGCGCTGAAGATGCTGATTTCCTTGGCGCGACAAGCAGACGGCATGCGTGCAGCCCTCGTCTTTACCCTTCGTCCGTTGAATGTCTTTCTGCCCGCCGTGTCCGTGCTCTGGGTGGCGGCTCTCATGGAGGGGGTTGACTCGAAGGGAGATGCGACCCTTCCGGCCATCGGCATCGGCGCAACGTTTGCGGTTGTCCTCGTGTGCAGTTGGGGCGGAGCGGTCGTCGAGGCTCGACTGCAGGAGTCCACCACGCGCGTGTTGGACGAGCACATCATCGAGCTGGTCGCGCAAACCTCGACTCAGACCCAGTTCGACCGGCCCGAGTACCGCGACACGTTGGAGCTGTTGCGCGAGGACACGGCGACGTTGCCTTCCACGCTAAGCGCGATCGTAGACATGGTCTCGGCCACCATCGCGCTTATAGGCGCACTAACCGTGTTGTGGATCGTGTATCCCCCACTGACCGGCCTCGTACTTTTCGCAGTCCCGTCTCTACTATTGGCGAACCGCTCAGAGAAAGTTCGCCAACGAATACTATTCGACACTGCAGAAGCCACGCGCGTGGCATCTACACTGTTTGATCTCGCTACGTCGCCGACCGCCGCCAAGGAACTGCGGCTCTTGCGATACTCTGAAGAGATTCTTGGACGCTACGAGCAGATATCTGCCGACGTAGTACGCGACCGTCGGCGCGGGTGGCTTCTCTGGGCATCCTGGCGCAGCGCTGGCTGGATCATATTTATGCTCGGCTTCATAGGCGCCCTGGTGGTCGTCGTCAGCGGCACGAGCAGCGGCCGTTTCGCGCCGAGTGCGACAATTATTATTATCGTCCTCGGACTGCAGCTCAATGCCATTGTTGCAAACTTGGCGCATTCAACCACGTTCACGGTTGCGGGCCTCCAGGCTATTAAACGTCTACGTTCCCTCAATGGACTCACACCTCCCCGCTTGCATGAGGACATCAAGCCTCCGGCCCGGGTAGCTCGCGGGATTGACATGGCATCTGTGTCTTTCCAGTACGAGGGCCGCGAACCCGTTCTATATGAGCTCGAGCTCTCACTCCCACGCGGAACTGTCACTGCTGTTGTGGGCGAGAACGGCGAGGGGAAGACTACCCTTATAAAGCTTCTAGCTGGCCATCTCGAGCCCACACGCGGAGAGATCAGGTTGGACGGCATTCCCATCCATACTCTCCCTCGCGAGCAGCTGTATGCGCGCATTACGGCCTGCTTCCAAGACTTCGTCCGGTATGAACTGGTCGCGAGAGAGAACGTCGCCGTAGGTGATGTTCAACATATTGACAACAGTGGAGCAGTCAGAAGAGCCCTCCAGCGAGCCGGATCCGAGAATGTCGCTGATTCACTCCCCCAGGGGTTGAACACCCAATTGGGCCGCACTTTTGAGGATGGCTACGAACCCTCGGGCGGCCAGTGGCAAAGATTGGCCATGGGTAGGGCCATGATGCGGACCAGCCCTTTACTCCTACTGCTTGATGAGCCGACTTCATCCTTTGATGCTATTGCCGAGCACGACTTGTTGATCGCCTTCACGAAGACGATGCGTTCCCTGAGCCAAGAAGTAGGGACGGTCGGCATAGTCGTCTCTCATCGACTCTCCACGGCCCGGTTCGCGGATCAGATCGCCGTCTTGGACGGCGGTCGCATAAGCGAAATCGGGACCCACGACGAACTCTTGGCAACAGGGGGAAAGTACGCGGAACTCTTCAGATTGCACAGGCAGCCTTATCTGGCAACCAGCGAGGACCTCCTTTCTTCGACCCGTAAAGCCGACGGTATGCAAATTGGCTAAGCGCTCCGACGTGGTCGACGTCTGGCTAGTGGACATCCGAACAGCGGCGCGCTCCCTTATCCCTACTCATCTTCATCTTACGAAGGCCGAGTCGCAACACTTCGCCACAATGCGCGTTGGCCGCGCATCGAGGGAGTATTTGACTTCTCGAGGCATTTCGCGACAGATTCTCGCTCGCCGTCTAGTGGCGCCTGCTGAGTTGCTCGTCTTCGACCGCGAATGCCACCGATGCGGGCGTCAACATGGGAAACCCCGACTGGGCCCACCCTTCACTGACCAGCTTCACTTCAATATCAGTCACTCATCTGATGTGATGCTGCTGGCCGTCGCCAATCGAGAAGTCGGCATCGACGTTGAGTCCCTCAATCGCCGACTGCCCGCCGGCTTCGATGAGCGAATCTTGAGTCCGGCCGAGCGTGACATTGTCCTACGTACGCCCGCGGATGATCGCGCGCGACAACGCCTCCAGCTATGGACGCGCAAAGAAGCGTACTTAAAGGCGACTGGTCGTGGGCTTCTTCGCGACTTGCCCAGTGTGTCGGTCTCAGGGCAATTCGGAGAGCCGCAGCTCGCTGGGGAGGACGCCGCCTCTTGGACCGTTCTCGACCTCCAACTGCCACCCGGCCGCGCTTGCGTCGCGTCATTGGCGATTTTCGGTGCAGCGCCAACAATTCGCATTCACGACTGGCAGCCATAGCCCACCCACCGCCCGGGGTGCTTGGCTCCAGTTGAGGCCCAAATCGGTCCGAGCGGCTGCGGGGTTCGGAGCGAACCACTTAACGTATTCGTCCAACGTCAACTCCTGACGCGAACTACGCTGCCCGTCATGGAACAGTCGTCGGCATGCGAGGCTTGCTTGCGCTCCAATGCGATCATCATGGGTCAGGCAGCAACAGGACTAGCGACGGGCGTGCGGCTGACGCCTCAGGGCCGCATCGAGAAGCGACGTCCCGCCACGTCGCGTGGAGGGACAGGCGAGGCCCTAAGCAGAGACGGCACCGTCTCTACACTTCGAGCGAGAGCCTCGGTCCGCACAAGAGACTTGCCGGGCGTGCAGGGACAGGCGTCTCTCTTCCACCTGTGGCTTAGCGTCCGCCTATGCCTTGGACACCCCTCCATGCGGCCTTAGGCGAGACTGGAAACCACCTCGCCTTCCACCTGGTACAGCGAGCCTGCGATGAGCGGCTCAGCGAGCGCGCGGAGCTGGACTGGAAACGCGATCTCTCCCTGACAGCCGGGAAGGGCGAGCCGGGGAAGCGGCTGCGGCTGGCACCGCGGACGGCCCGTGGGCAGCCGGATACACCGAACGACCCTGAGTCGTCCATAGGGCGCGTGGTCAATGGAGGGAGGTGATGACCGCGGGCCGGGTTGATGTGGGGTCAGGTCAGGGCAAGAGAAGCCCGCACCAGCGGTAGCGTCAGGCACGTCGAGGTGCTCGGGATGAGACGTGTAGGAAACTTCATCTCCGGGAGACCTCGACCCCTATCAGTCATCGACACGTCGACCGCCCAGCGACCTACGCCGTCAACTGTGAAGAGCTACATAGGCAGTACCGTTTCCCCTGGGCCAAGATGTTCGGGACATCCAACGAAATCAAACAGAGGAAGCTCGTGGGTAAAGAGGCGCCACTGACGACCGACAGTCAAGTTACCATTGCCGTCGACGTAATGGGTGCTGACCACGGCCCTGCGGAGATCGTAAAGGGGATTCGTGCGGCCCTTGACCACGACCCTGCCCTGCTGTGCATCGCCGTCGGCACGTCGGCGGTAGTTCGTCAGCACATCCTCTCGATCGCGTCCCCGCGCCTAACCTATGTCATCGCCGATGAAGTAATCACGATGGACGACAATCCAATAAGCGCGGTGCGAGAAAAGCGCCAGTCCTCGCTTCTAGCGACGCTACGCCTATTGAAGGTCGGCACAGCCGATGCCGCTGTCACGGCAGCCAACACGGGTGGCACGCTTGTGGCGGCAGCGGCAATCCTCCGTCGTATTCCCAACGTTAAGCACCCCGCGCTCGCTACAATGATTTCCCTCCCGATGTCGAAGCCAACCGTGCTAGTCGATTGCGGTGGTTCCGTTGAGCGGATTCCAGAGTGGCTTGTGCAGTTCGCGAGTCTTGGAATCGTCGTTGCGCGGTCACTCTTGAGGGTTCAAGATCCATGCGTCGGGCTTCTGGCAAATGGAACTGAAGTGGCGAAGGGCGATGAAGTGATGGCGAAGGCGCATCGCCTACTGGAAGGCACTCTCTCCCAATATAGAGGTTTCGTAGAACCTGACGCGCTATTCGCTCCCGAGCCACACGTTGTCGTATCCGACGGACTGGTCGGCAATATCGTTGTGAAGACCGTCGAGGCCACCTTCGCGACACTGAGTCCGTTGATCGACAGGTCGCGGCTGAGCGAGCCTGCCGAGGCGGTAGGAGCGTCGGATGCGTTCGATTCGTCGCCAAAGCGTATTGGTTGGGGCGGCCTTATCCTCGGCATACGTGGCACCGTGGTTAAGGCTCATGGCACCGGTACCGCGGAGAACACCTTTGGCGCCCTTCTCCTGGCGGCTTCAGCGCACCGTGCGCGCGTTACCGATGAACTTTCGAATGAGTTTCATGTTGACTAACGGGGTAGCCGGCGACCCGACGCGAGTCCGGCATCTATTGGACAGCGCCTCCTGTGGATGGTGTAGCAGTGGCGCGGGTCGGGGCGCTGACCTGTCATCGCGTCTTCGCATCGGCGCGGTCAGCGGGACGTCGACGCATTGCGCTTGAAACCGGGCCGGCGGACACGAGGCGCTGCACACAAGTTTCGATGCATCGGGGCGAGGCGAGCGGGGCCATCCGCGGCGATGCGCTGCGGCCGAGGGTTCTTCCCACTCTATGAGCGTGGACAGCTGTTGGTCGACCTGCCCGTGACGCAGATTCTGGGCGTGGAGGCGATCGGGATTGCTCCCGGTTCGGATGACTTCTTGCCTGTGGGGCTGCGGCCTCGCTGGGTGACCGAGGTGGCTGGAGCAACGACGCCGATGCCCAGCGGCGGGAGCTGCGCGGCGCCAGAAGCTGCTCGAGCGGGAGATCGAGATCCTGCGTCGAGCCACAGCGCTTCGCCGCGGCGTCCTCCTAAAAATGACCTACCAGCTGGTCCCTCGGCGATGAACCCGGTAGCCGAACGGGGGTTCGTCGCCCTGGACGTCGTTAGGCGGCGTTGATCAGGTGCGCGGCGTCCCAGTCCGCTGCGAGACCGGGTTGGCGGCCCACTATTTGAAGACCCGCGTGGAGAAGCCCAGCGCCCGGCCGATCACCGCGACAGGGATGTTCTCGGCGGCCGATTGAGGGGTAAGGATCAGCATCGTTGGAAGCCCTATCCGGCGGAGTTCCGTTGTGACGTAGACGCGGTGGTCCGCAGGAGCGAGGCGGCGGTCGCCCAGGTGGCCAAGGACTCCAGGGGGGCGAGCGCAGGGCCGTCCTCACGGTCGGCAATCTTCAGCTAGCGCTGCAGGCAGGTCTCGCAGGCTCCATGCCAGCTACAAGAACACGGCCTGACCGCTGGGGAGGA
>NZ_LWUA01000067.1 GCF_005222955.1 Blastococcus sp. CCUG 61487
TGCGGAGTCAGCGTGAAGCGGATGCTGACCGACAACGGCAACTGCTACCGATCCTTCGATTTCCGCGACGCCCTCGGCGACGTCGTCCACAAGCGGACCCGCCCCTACCGGCCGCAGACCAACGGCAAGGTCGAGCGTTTCCACCGCACCCTGGCCGATGAATGGGCCTACGCCGCCGACTACGCCAGTGACGCAGAGCGGGCCGCTGCCTATCCAGACTGGCTGCACCGCTATAACCATCACCGCGGCCACACCGCCCTCGGCGGTCGACCTCCCGCCAGCCGCGTCACCAACCTGTCAGGGCAGAACACCTAGCACGGGCGTGGTGAGGTTGCTCACGCGGGGTCGCCGCAAGGCTCGTTTTGCTTGACAGGCGTCCGTCCCGTGAAAGCATCGCGACAGGAACGCAACCTGCCGGTAACAAGCAGGCAGTCGCTGCCGTCAAGGCGCTGGAGACCCCGGTGTCTGCCCGGGGGTGTCGGCCCGGCCTCGAGCCGGACCGGGGCACGGCGACTGACGGAGCACGCAGACGACACCGAGGAGCACCACCATGGACTGGCGCCACCGCGCGCTCTGCCGGGACGAGGACCCGGAGCTGTTCTTCCCGATCGGGACGGCCGGCCCCGCCATCGTCCAGATCGAGCAGGCCAAGGCCGTGTGCCGGCGCTGCCCGGTCACGGAGGCCTGCCTGGACTGGGCGCTGAGCTCGGGCCAGGACTCCGGGGTCTGGGGCGGCCTCTCCGAGGACGAGCGGCGCGCTCTCAAGCGCCGCCAGGCCCGCACCCGGGTGCGCACCGCCTGAGCGCTGCGCCGCGATCGACACGAGGCCGGTCCCGGATCATCCGGGCCGGCCTCCGTGCCGTTCAGGCGCCGCCGAGGCCGGAGCGCTGGGCGAGCTCCGCGGCCGTCGCCCGGTCGGCCACCTGCAGCTTCGCGAACACGTTCGAGACGTGGTTCCGCACGGTCTTGCCGCTGACCTGCAGCCGCGCAGCGATCTGCGGGTTCGACAACCCTCGGGCCACCAGGTCGAGGATCTCCCGCTCGCGCGCGGTCAGCTCGGGGAACGGCAGGGCCGTCGGCCTGCTCGGCGGCGCCGCGAAGAACGCGGCGAGCCGCGTGGCGATGCTGGGCCCGAAGATCGCCTCCCCGTCGGCGACCGCGCGCACCGAGCGGAGGATCTCCGCACGACTCGCGCCCTTGAGCAGGTAGCCGCGCGCGCCGGCCCGCAGCGCGGCGAACACGGAGTCGTCGTCGTCGGACATGCTCATGACCAGGACCCGGACGTGCGGGCTATCGGCCACGATCCGCTCGGCGGCGGCGACCCCACCCATCCCGGGCATCGTGAGGTCCAGCAGCACGACGTCCGGGTGGCGGGCGGCGGCCACCGCCAGGGCCTCCTCGCCGCTCGCCGCCTCGCCGCAGACCTCGACGTCGTCGGCCGTCGACAGCAGCGCGCACAGGCCGATGCGGAAGTGCGCGTGGTCGTCAACCAGCAGGACGCGGATCGGCTCCATCGTCTCCCTCGCTCCGGTGCCGGTCGAGCGGCAGGTCGGCCCGGACGACGGTGCCGCGTCCGCCGTCCGAGGTGATCGTGCACCGGCCGCCGAGCTCGGCGGCCCGCTCCCGCATCGAGGCCAGGCCGACTCCCAGGGCCGGCTTCGCACCGCCCCGACCGTCGTCGGACACCTCCAGGTGCAGCAGGTCCCCGTCCGGGAAGAGCCGCACGACGGCGGTGCCGGCAGCGGCGTGCCGGTCGACGTTCGCGACCGCCTCGACCGCGATGCGGTAGGCCGCGACCTCGACCGCGGCCGGCAGCGGCGGCAGCGGCCGGACGACGTCCAGGACCACGGGGACCGCCGGCGGCGGGCGGCCGGCCAGGTGGGCCTCCAGCGCCCCCACGAGGCCCAGGGTGTCCAGGGCCGGCGGCCGGAGCCCGTCCACGAGCCGGCGGACGTCGGCGAGCGCCGTCCGCGCGTCGTCGGCGACCTCGTCGAGCAGCGCCCGGGCCACGGCGGGGTCGCGACCTCGCGCGCGGTCTCCGCTCGCATGGCCAGGCCGGCGAGGAGCGGGCCCAGCCCGTCGTGGACGTCGCGGCGGAGCCGCCGGCGCTCCTCCTCCCTGGCCAGGACCAGCCGCTCCCGGGACGCCTGCAGGTCCGCTGCCAGCCGCTCGGCACGCCGGGCCTCCCGGGCGGCGAGGACCGCGCCGGCCACGCTCGGGGCCAGGTCGCGGAGCAGCCCGAGGTCGCGCCCGCCCAGCGCGGTCTCGCCCGGCCGCGGGCCCAGCAGCAACCGGCCCACCCGTTCCCCGCCGGCGGTCAGCGGGATCTCGACGGGGGTGTCGGGCAGCCGACCGGCGACGATCCGCTCGCCACCGTCGACGTCGACGCCCACCCCGCCGAGGTGCAGGGCGTCGCGCACGGTGGCGGCGGCCGCGGAGACGGACGTCGCGCCCCCGGCCTCCTCCAGCCGCCGGCCGAGACGGGCCAGCACCGTGTAGGGGTCGCCGCGATCGCCGTAGAGCAGCCTGTCGACACGACGCTGCAGGACACCGCGCAGCGGCGCGAGCACGAGTGCGGCGACCGCCGCCGCCAGCACGGGGACCGGTGGCTCGGGCGGTCTCGCCCAGCAGACCCCCGGCGGCCGCGACCAGGGCCAGGTAGACGGCGACGACGGCGCCGGTCAGCACGACCAGCAACACGGTGCGGCCGATGAGCCGCTCGATGTCGAACAGCTGGTGGCGGATCACCGCGACGGCCAGCGCGACCGGGACCAGCGCGGTGGTCAGCGAGCCCAGCGCGTCCCAGGCCGGCGCCTGAGCCGGCCACACCCCGCCCCGATCGCCGTCGGTCAGCCCGACGACGAGGCGGGTGAGGACCGCCAGCGCGCAGAGCCCGAGGGCGAAGGCCGGCCACTCGACCTGCAGGCGCAGTCGGGAGCCCGGAGGCAGCTGCCGGACACGGAGCAGCAGCCGGGCGCCGGCGACGACGACCACCAGGCCCGCGGACAGCGTGAACGCCGCGGCGGCGACGTCGGCCGCCGGACCCAGGCCGGGGACGCCGAGCGGGTTCGGCCGGCCCGGCAGGCCCAGCTGCTCGTCGCGCCCGGGCCGCAGCGCCGACAGCACCGCGGTCCCGGCCGCGATGACGGCGAGGCCGCGCAGCGGCCGGCGCCACCCGGGGGCCGCACGTCCGTCCGGGAAGAGCACCGGCGTCAGGGCGAGCAGCAGGTTCCCCGGCACCCACAGCCACGTCTGCGGCCAGCCCAGGACCGCGGCCGCCGGGGAGCCCTCCGGGAAGCGCAGGGCCGTCTGCCCGAGCGCCTCCGCCAGCGCGAAGCAGACGCCGCAGCCCAGGAGCGCGAGGCCCACGCGGTTGTCCGGGCGGCGGTGGGCGATCAGCCCGCCGGTGACCAGGCAGGCCGCGACGAAGACCAGGTGGACGAACTCGTCCGGCGACTGCCCGCCGCCCAGACCCAGCACGAGGCCCGTGCCGGTGAGGAGGAGAGCCACCCCTGTCACCGGCAGCGCGACCGAGGTGACCACGCGCGAGATGCCTGCCGCGGGTGCGGCAGGCATCCCCTCCACGCCGGTCAGGGCCACGGACACGCGTGGAACGTAGCGGTTCAGGAGCGTGCGGCCCCCTGCCCGCGACCTGCGAGGGCGAGCGCCGTCCCGGTGAGCACCAGCCACAGCCCGCCGGGCACGACGGCGATGTACTGGACCGGCATCACCTGCGTCGCGGCGAGCGCGAGAGCCAGCAGGAGGCTCTCCACCGTCACGAAGCGCCCGACCGAGCCTCGGCGCAGCCCGCCGAGGGCCACGGCGCCGGCGGCCAGACCCAGCCCGCCCCACAGCCAGGCGATCGTCGCGTAGTACCCGACGTAGGAGCCGACGATCGCTGGATCGAAGGTGGTGTCGCCGGTGAGCGCCCACACCAGCTCGGTGGAGATGCCGCCACCGATGAAGACCGCGGCGGCGGTCAGCAGCACTCCGCCGAGCGCCACGCCCGGCACCAGGCTGTGCGCCGGCTCCTGCTGGGCCAGGTGCCGGCGCAGGCCCGTGCCGAAGACGACGAGGCACGCGGCGGCCACGACGCACACCACCTGCTGGGCCCAGACGAGCCCGGCGCTGTCCTCGATGGCCGACACGAGGTCGGCGCTGCGCGCGTAGGCGCCGTCGTCGCTGCCCACGATGCCGGAGGTGGCGAACAGCCCAGCCGCCCCGATGGCTCCGCCCGCGACGCCGGCCCAGGCCCAGCCGCGGCCTGGCGGGACGGTGGCGGAGGCGCTGTGCGGTGGGGCTGCGGGGTGCGGGATCGGGGGCGTG
This sequence comes from Blastococcus sp. CCUG 61487, assembly GCF_005222955.1. GTDB lineage: Bacteria > Actinomycetota > Actinomycetes > Mycobacteriales > Geodermatophilaceae > Blastococcus. Next base: position 4,327 of record NZ_LWUA01000067.1, read on the forward strand.
GTGGTGGTCACGGGAGCTCCTCTCGAGCGGTCGATGTGGGACGACCCTCGACCGCGCGGTGTCCCGGTCGCACGGGTCACCAGGTCCCGTCCGCGTGGGACACCCCCGGGACGCCTGTGCCGGCGCGCCTCCTCAGCGGCGCGGCAGCCCCGCGCCGGGCAGCGTCAGCACGACCTCGGTGCCCCGCAGCCCCGGTGGCACCGTCATCTCCAGGCTCCCGCCCAGCTCGCTGACGACGAGGGTCCGCACGATCTGCAGACCCAGCCCCTCGTACGCCGCCGGGTCGAAGCCCTCGGGCAGCCCCCGGCCGTCGTCGCGGACCCGGACCACGAGGTCGTCCCCGTCGCGCTCGGCGAGCAGGTCGATGGCTCCTGGCTCGCCCTCCGGGAAGGCGTGCTCCGCCGCGTTGTGCAGGAGCTCGGTCACCGCCAGCACCAGCGGGGTGGCGGCCGCGGCCGGCAGCTCGCCGAAGGTGCCGGTCCGTTGCGTCCGGGCCGCGGGGCCGACGGAGGCGAGGTCGCCCAGCATCGGCAGCACCTGGTCGAACACCCGGTCGACGTCGACGACGTCCTCCCGGCTGCCGGCGAGTGCCTCGTGCACGATCGCGATCGACGTCACCCGGCGCACCGACTCCTCGAGCGCGTCGCGGGCGGCCGGCTCGGCCATCCGGCGCGCCTGCAGCCGCAGCAGGGCCGCGACTGTCTGCAGGTTGTTCTTCACGCGGTGGTGGATCTCGCGGATGGTCGCGTCCTTGGTGAGCAGCGCCCGGTCACGACGGCGGACGTCGGTCACGTCGCGCACCAGGACGAGCGCACCCGCCTCTCCCCCGGGCGCCCGGAGCGGCAGCGCCCGGACGAGCATGGTGGCCGACGCCCTGTCGACGTCCATCGGGTCGGGGAACCGCCCGGCGACGGCGGCGGCGATGCCCGCCGCGACCGCCTCCCCCGCGACCCGGTCGGCGGCGGCGGCCCGCGTGACCTCGGCCAGGTCCTGGCCGACGACGTCGCCGGCCACCCCCATCCGCCGGTAGGCCGACAGCGCGTTGGGGCTGGCGTAGACGGCGCGGCCGCGCGCGTCCAGGCGCAGCAGCCCGTCCCCCACCCGCGGGCTCATCTCGGCGTCCTGCAGCTTCTCCGGCGGGAAGGTGCCGGCCGAGATCATCAGGCACAGGTCGGCGGCGATGTCGAGGTAGGTGTGCTCCAGGGTCGACGGGGACCGGGTGACCGCGAGGTTGACGTCCTTGGCCAGGACGGCGACGACGACGCCCTCGTGCCGCACCGGGACGACCTCGCGCCGCCGCGCGATCGCGCCGGCCCTCTCGGGCTCCCCCCCGGGAAGCGGGCGCCCCTCCCGGTAGGCCGCGGCGAAGGGGGCCGCGGCGGCGTCGCGGAGCTCCACGCCCACGAGGTCCTCGGGCCGGCTGGTGGGCGCCGTCAGCGGCCGCACCTGGGCCACGCACCACCACGCGCCGGTGGGCAGCGGTACCCAGAGGGTCAGGTCGGCGAAGGAGAGGTCGGCGAGCAGCTGCCAGTCCGCCACCAGCCGGCGGGAGTGGTCCACTTGCGCCGGGCTGTTCGCCGTTCCCCGGGCCAGACGTTCGGAGAGGCTGCTCATGGTGCCCAGGAGCGTAGTGAGAGTGCCCCCTGCCCCCCTCTAGGCTCCGTGCGTGGCCGACAGCACCCTGTCCGTGGAGCCCGCCCTGCCGGAGGACCACGCGCGCATCGCCGAGCTCACGGTGGGCGTCTACGTGGACGGCGAGCTGGCCTCCGACGGGTACACCGCCGAGCTGGCCGACGTCGCCGGTCGGGCGTCGCGCTCGGAGCTGCTGGTCGTGCGGGACGCGGGCGGCCGCGTGGTGGGCAGCGTGGCGCTGGTGCTCTCCGGCGACTTCGGCGAGGTCACCGTCTCCGACGAGGAGGCCGCCTTCCGGATGCTCGTCGTCGACCCGGTGGCACGGGGCCGGGGCGTCGGCCACCTGCTGGTGAGCAGCTGCCTGGACCGGGCCCGTGCGGCGGGCAAGCGCCGGATGGTGATCTCGACCGACCCGCGGATGACCGCGGCGCACCGGCTCTACGAGCGGCTCGGCTTCACCCGGCTGCCGGAGCGCGACTGGTCGCCGATGCCGGGCATCGACCTCCTGGTCTACGCCCTCGACCTCTCCTGAGGTTGCCCGGCGACGACGGTGGCGATGAGGTCGCCCTCCTGGAGCACCTCGCCCTCCACGACGTGCAACTCCTGCACGGTGCCGGCGAGCTCGGTGAGGACGGGGATCTCCATCTTCATCGACTCGAGGATGACCAGCGTGTCCCCGGCAGCGACCTGCGCTCCGGGAGTCACCAGCACCTTCCAGACGCTGGAGACCATCTCGGCGTGGATCTCCTCGACCGCCACCTGACCTCCTCCGCCCCGAGCCCGGCCGACCGTCGTCGACGCGCCGCCTCATCCAAGCACGGCCGCCCCGCTCAGGGCGGCGGAACGGCGGAGTCGTCGGCGAGCCGCCGGAGGACCGCGCGCACGTCGGGCCCGTCGTGCGGCACCCCGGTCGCGGGCAGCTCCGACAGCACCCGGCTGACCGCCCGTGCGGCGGTCGCGGTGTCGGGGGCGCCGGCGCTGACCGTGGCCAGCAGCGCGTCGTACCACCCGTCGAGGCGGTCCCCTGGGTCGTAGCCGCCGACGGCGACCAGGTCGACGTCGGCGTCGGCCGAGGCGGCCGGCCGGGCCGTCCCGGGCAGCCGGCCGGTAACCCGGCCGGCCTCTCCGGGCGGCAGGGTCGCCCGGAGCTGCACCGCCACCGCGGCGCGCCGGGACGCCGCGGACGGTGCCGGGACGTCGGG
>NZ_LWUA01000068.1 GCF_005222955.1 Blastococcus sp. CCUG 61487
CGGGTGCTGCCCGACGAGGGGTCCGGTGAGTGGTGGCGCGCCCGGCTCGCGGAGCAGGCCGGGGTGCTGGCCGGCCTCGCCGAGGTGGCGCCGGTGCACCGCGTGCCGGAGGCCGCTGCCGGGCCCTCCGACGTCCCCGCGCTGGCGGCCCTGCTGGAGGGCATCGAGCTGCCCACCTCCGGGGGCCTCCCGGAACCCGCGTCGGAGCAGCTGGAGGGCACCTGGCGGCTGACGGTGTCCCTGCCCTTCGCGCAGCGCGAGGCGGTGCAGCTGACCCGCTGGGAGGACGACCTCGTGGTCACGGCGGGCGGTGCTCGCAGGTCGCTGCGGCTCGACCCGCTGCTGCGCCGCTGCGAGGTGACAGGTGGCCGGCTGCTGGAGCCCGGCACCGCCGGTGCCCGGCTCGAGGTGACCTTCCAGCCCGATCCACGCGTCTGGCCGGCCGACCTGCTGGCCGCGGTGAGGAGAGACCCATGACCACCGGCGCCGACTGGCTCGACTCCGCGCGCAGGCTGCTCGACGCGCTGCGGCCCGCCGCCGAACCCGTGCCGGATCCCGGCACCGGCACCACCGCGGACGGTCACGGGACCGACTGCCGGTGGTGCCCCGTCTGCCAGGCCGCGGCGGTGCTCCGCGGGGAGCGCCCGGAGGTGACGGCCGCGCTGGCCGACGTGCTCACCACGACGGCGGCGGCGCTGCGCGACCTGGCCGACGAGGTCGCGCAGCCGGCTCCCGCGCCAGCCGAGGACGGGACGCGGCCGGACGACGAGGGGCCCGATCCCCGGCCGGTGCAGCGGATCGACATCGCGTGACCCGCGCCGGGGGGCTGGCCGCCCTGGGCATCGACATCGGCGGCACCAAGGTGGCCGGCGGCGTCGTGGCACCCGACGGGACCGTCCTCGCGACGGCGCGGCGGGCGACGCCGGGGGCGTCGGTCGTCGAGATGGAGCACGCGATCGCGGCCGTCGCCGAGGAGCTGGCCGCTGGCCATGCCGGCGAGCTCGTCGGCGTCGGCGTCGGCGCGGCCGGGTGGTTCGACCGCACCGGGGACACGGTGCTGTTCAGCCCGCACCTGGCCTGGCGGCACGCCTCGCTGCGCCAGGACCTCCTCGCGCGGCTGCAGCGCCCGGTGTGGGTGGGCAACGACGCCGACGCCGCCGCCTGGGCCGAGTACCGCTTCGGGGCCGCGCGCGGAGCCGCCCTCGCCCTCATGGTCACCCTGGGCACGGGCATCGGCGGCGGGATCGTCATGGACGGCCGCCTCCAGCGCGGTGCGCACGGTGTCGCGGGGGAGTGGGGGCACATGCGCGTCGTCCCGGACGGACGGCTGTGCGCCTGCGGCAACCGCGGGTGCTGGGAGCAGTACGCCAGCGGGAGCGCGCTGGGCCAGACCGCCCGCGAGGTCGCCGGCACGTCCCGGGCGGCGGCCCAGCTGCTGGAGCGGGTCGACGGCGACCCGGAGCGGCTGACCGGCGAGGACGTCGCGCGGGCCGCCCACGACGGCGACCCGCTGGCCCTCGAGCTGGTCACCGACGTCGGCCTCTGGCTGGGGCAGGGGATCGCCGACCTCGCCGCCGTCCTGGACCCCGAGGTCGTCGTCATCGGGGGCGGGGTCAGCGTGCTGGGCGAGATGCTGCTCGATCCGGCGCGGGAGCGGCTGGAGCGCGCCCTGCCCGGCCGCGGGTTCCGTCCGGCACCACGCATCGTGGCCGCCGAGCTGGGCGCCGAGGCGGGCCTCGTCGGGGCCGCCGACCTGGTGCGGCGGGACGTCGCCGAGAGCGCCGCCTGATCGGTCAGACCACGGCGCCGTCGTCGCCGTCGTCGCGGTCGCGCATCCGGGACACCAGCATCGCCGCCCCGCCGGCGATCGCGGCCACACCGAGGACCAGCCCGAGGTCGTCGGACAGCCGCAGCCAGGACGGGGTGGCGAGGAGCACCAGGCCCAGCAGCACCAGCAGGAACGCGTAGAGCGCGTGCGGCGCCGGCACCGGCACGGGTGGGGGAGGCGGCGGCTCGTAGTGCTCCTCGGGGAGGTCGAGGAAGGCCACCTCGTGCGGCGGGGGTGGCGGCGCCTCCGAGGGCTGCTCGTCCCCGCCGGTGGTGCCGTGCTCGGCCTCGTAGGCCGCGACGATGCGCGACCACTCCGCGTCCTCGTCGAGGTCGGAGCGCACGGGAACGGGCTCGGCCCGCCGCTTCGGGTGCTCGTCGCCGTGGCGCTCCACGAGCACGCGCGCCTCGGACTGGCGGCTGCGGTCCACGAACAGCCGGTCCGACGGCGGGCTGGGCAGCGACACCTCCCGGGTGTACGGACCGACGTCGGTCGAGGGGGCCAGGTACGCCGCGATGCCGGCCGCCTCCAGGACGTCGAGCAGGTACTCGCCGACCCGTGGATCGACGTCGCGCAGCGGGCTCCAGGACGTGGCCGGCAGACCGTTGTCCCGCCGTCCCCGGGCGGCGTTCACGGCGTCGTCGTCCCCGGCCGGGCCGCCGGCGAGCGCTCCCGGATCCAGGCCACCGAGCGCTCGAAGATCTGCGGGGCGTCGTTGTCCAGCGTGGCCACGTGGTAGCTGTCGTGGAGGACGACCTCGGTGGTGTCGGTGCTGCCGACGGAGGCCAGCAGCACCTCGCTGTTGACCGGCTCGACCACGTGGTCCTCGACGCTGTGGAACACGATGACCGGCGCGGTGACGCGGCCCAGGTCGGCACGGGTCAGCGCCCAGAGGCGGCGCAGCTGCAGCATCGCCCTGGTGGGCAGCCGGTCGTAGGCCAGCTCGGTGACGCCGGGCTTCTTGATGTCGCTGGCGATCGGCGACCAGCTCGGGGTCAGCCGGGCGATCACCGGCAGCAGCTTGGCGTCCAGCCGCTGGGTGAACAGGGCCGGGTTGACCAGCAGCAGCCCGGCGACGTCGTCGGGACGCACCTCGGCCAGCCGGGTGGCCAGCGTGCCGCCCATGGACAGGCCCGCGACGAACACGCGGTCACAACGGGCGGCGAGGTCGTCGAAGGCGGTCTCGACGGCCGCCGTCCACTGCTCGTGGGTGCTGGCGTTGCAGTCCTGCCAGCTGGTGCCGTGCCCGGGCAGCAGCGGGCCGCGCACGGTGAACCCCTCGGCGGCCAGGTGCTCGCCCCACGGCCTCATGCTCATCGGGCTGCCCGTGAAGCCGTGCACCAGCAGCACTCCGGTGCGCCCCGCGTCGCCGTGCCCGGGGAGGTCGAAGGGCTCGGCGCCCGCCATCACCTCGGGCGTCGACTCGTTCGGTCCGGGCACGGGCGTCTCCTGGCGGTGCGGCGGTGAGCCGTTCGGGCGTGCGGGTGATCTTCCGCACCGGGGTCCACGGATTGTCGACCAGGGCCCCTGCTCCCTAGTCTGGCAGTCCCCGAGGGAGGCGTGTTGTTCTACTGGTTCCTGAAGTTCGTCGCGATCGGTCCCGTGGTGCGGCTCGTCTTCCGCCCGCGCGCCGAGGGCACCCAGAACGTGCCGGCGACGGGTGCCGCCATCCTGGCGAGCAACCACCTGTCCGCGGCGGACTGGATCTTCATGCCGCTGATGATCCGGCGCCGGGTCACCTTCCTCGCGAAGGCCGAGTACTTCACCGGTACGGGTGTCAAGGGCTTCCTGCAGCGCGGCTTCTTCTCCGGGGCCGGGCAGGTGCCGATCGACCGCACGAGCGCCTCGGCGGCCGAGGACGCCATCCAGACCGGGCTGCGCATCCTGCGCTCGGGCAAGCTCCTGGGCATCTACCCGGAGGGCACGCGGTCCCCGGACGGACGGTTGTTCCGCGGGAAGATCGGCGTCGCGCGCATGGCCCTGGAGACCGGCGTGCCGGTGATCCCGGTGGCCATGTGCTACTCGACGATCAAGCTGCCCTTCGGCCGGAAGCTGATGCGCGTGACGGTGCGCTTCGGGGAGCCGCTGGACTTCACCCGCTACGAGGGGCTCGCCGGTGATCGGTTCGTCGAGCGGTCGATCACCGACGAGATCATGTACGAGATCATGACGCTGTCGGGCCAGGAGTACGTCGACGTCTACGGCGCGACGGTGAAGAAGTCGATGACCGCCGGCGCCAGCGCCTCCGACGCCGTCGCCACCCTCCAGCCGCCCGCCCACGAGGCGGCCGACCGCGCTCCCACCTCCCTCGCCGGCTAACGGGTCAGCCGCCCGAGGACGTCGCGCAGCAGGGCCAGCAGTTCGGGCCGGGTCATCGTCGGCTCGGCCGCCCACTGGCCGATCAGCTCCTCGGCGAAGGCGAGCCACGCGAGCACCAGCTGGCGCTGCAGCGCGCTGTCGGGCAGCTCCAGGGTGGTGAGGGCGACCTCGACCAGCCTGTCGCGGGTCTCCTGGTAGACCTCGGCCACCCAGGGATCACCGCCGGCCGCGCCGCGCACGAACGCCAGGTGCGTCTCGCGGAACGTCTCCACCCAGCCCACGTAGCGGTCGAGCATCCCCTCGACTTGCTCCTCCGGCGGCGTGCCGGGGGCGGGCATGAGGTGCTCCCACATCAGGTCCGCGGCGGCCCGGGTGACCGCGGTGTAGTACTCGCGCTTGGTCGCGAAGTAGTGGAACAGCAGGCTCCGGCTGATCCCCGCCTGCCGCGCCACCTCGTCGATGGTCAGCTCCTGCACCGGCGTGGTCGGCAGGAGCTCCAGGCCGATCTGCACGAGCTGGGCCCGCCGGTCGCCCGCGCTGCGGCGGAGCCGGGGATGGTCCGGGCGGGACGACGCCGTCATCGGTGGCGGGTCACGCGGCCGCCCGCTCGGCGGTCGCGGCGGCCAGGAGGCGTGCGATCGCGTCGGCCGTCAGCTGCGGCCGTTCCTGCAGCAGCATGTGCCCGGTCCGCTCGGCCACGTGCAGCCGGGCGTCGGGCAGCACCTCGGCCATGCGCCGGCTGTGCCGCAGCGGCGTGAGCTTGTCGCTGTCCCCGACGAGGATCTCCACCGGCACGTCCCGGAGCGCCTGCAGCTCGTCGCTCTTGTCGTGCTCGCCGAGCGCCGGGTAGAACGCGGCGAAGGCGCGCACCGTCGAGGCGTGCATGATCTCCGCGCCCGCCACGACTATCTCGTCGGTCGCGTCGGCGCCGTAGAGCAGTTCGCGGACCATCCTCCGGTGCCGCGGGTGCGACGGCGGGAGCAGCTGTCGGAGGCGTTCGATGGCCCGCGCGCCGCCGATCGCGGCGGTGACCATGCCCGGGGCCAGCTTCAGCTGCAGCCGCTCGGCGAGCGTCTCGCCGGCGGGCGCGAGGTCACCGGCCGACGTCGACACCAGCGCCGCACCGCGCACCCGGTCGCCGAACAGCTCCGGCCGCGCCGCGGCCAGGCACATGATCGTCATGCCGCCCATGGAGTGCCCACCCAGGACGACGGGTCCGCGCGGCGCGAGCTGGTCGAGCAGGTCGCCGAGGTCGGACCCCAGCTGGTCGATCGAGAGCTCGGCGACGTCATCGGCGTACCGGCCCCACGTCGAGCGGCCGTGCCCGCGCTGGTCGTAGCGGATCAGCCGCAGCTCGCCGGCCTCGACCTGCGGCGTCAGCAGCTTGGCGACGTCGTCCCACGCGGCCTGGGCGAGGGTCCAGCCGTGTGCGAGGACGAGGGTGACGGGCGCGTCGTCGGGCCCGTCGACGACGGCGTGGACGAGGGCGTCGTCGGACGTCCGGACGGCGGCGACCCGGCGGAGGAGCGTGCTCACGCGGCCACCTCCGGAGTGCTCGCCGGGGCGCGGACCGGGACGCCCACGTAGTTCTCGCGGTCGAGCTTCCTGGTGAGCTTGCGGAACCTGAAGGTGAAGTCCGGCCACAGCGTCGTGTTGTGGCCGTGCTGGTCCAGGTACCAGCTGGCGCAGCCGCCGCCGAGCCAGACGGTGCCCTGCGACTTCTCCGCGATCATCGACCGGTAGGCCTCCTGCGCCTCGCGGGTGGTCTCGAGGACCTCCAGGGCCTCGGCGTCCATGGTCTGCAGGGCGTCGTCGACGTAGGCCACCTGCGACTCGATCATGTAGACCATCGAGGTGTGGCCGACGCCGACGTTCGGCCCGACCAGAAGGAACATGTTCGGGAACCCGGCGACGGCGGCGCTGCGGTTGGTCACCATGCCGTCGGCCCACACCTCGGCGAGGCTCCGACCGTCGCGGCCGCGGATCTTCTCCGCGATCGGCAGGTCGGTCACGTGGAAGCCGGTGGCCAGCACGATCGTGTCGGTGGGCCGCTCGACGCCGTCGGTGCTCACGATCGAGTGCGGGCGCACCTCGGCGATGCCGGCGGTGACCAGTTCGGCGTTGGGGGCCGCGACGGCGGGGAAGTAGTCGTTGCTGATCAGGATCCGCTTGCAGCCGATGGTGTAGTCCGGCGTCAGGGCGCGGCGGAGCTTCGGGTCGCGCACCTGGGTCTCCAGGTGCCTCTTGGCCAGCTTGCCGACAGGCTCGAGGAAGCGGCGCTTCTTGGCCATCCCGATGACCAGGAACTCGCGGAGCAGGTACAGCGCGCCACGGATCGCCTTCTGCAGGCCGGGCACCACCCGGTAGAGTCGGCGCATCCAGGGCTTCACCGGGTGGTCGGTGCGGGGCACGACCCAGGCGGGGGTGCGCTGGTAGATCGTGATGGTGTCGACGACGGGCTGGATGGCCGGCACGATCTGGATGGCCGAGGCGCCGGTGCCGATGACCGCGACCTTCTCCCCGGCCAACTCGTGCGACGAGTCCCAGCGGGCGGAGTGCATGACCGTGCCGGCGAACGAATCGAGGCCGGGGATGTCCGGATAGGTCGGGTCGGCGAGCGCGCCGGCGGCCGACACGAGGACGCGGGCCCGGAACTCGCCGGCCGCGGTGGAGAGCAGCCACCGGCGGGCCTCGTCGTCCCACCGGGCGGCGGTGACCTCGGCGCCGAAGACGCAGTGCCGGCGGACGTCGAAGCGGTCCGCGATGCGCTGCAGGTACGCCTGGATCTCCGGTTGTTCCGAGTAGGAGCGGCCCCAGTCCGGGTTCGGCGCGAAGGAGAACGAGTAGAGGTTGGACTGCACGTCGCACGCGGCGCCGGGATAGGTGTTGTCCCGCCAGGTGCCGCCGACGTCGTCCGCCCGCTCCAGCAGGACGAAGTCGTCGTCGCCCCGTCGCTTCAGCGCGATGCCCATGCACAGGCCGGCGAACCCGGAGCCGATGACGGCCACGCCGACCTCGCGGACGGGCGGGCCGGCGGCGACGGCGGGGGAGGGCTGGGTCTCGAGCGTGCTGGTCACCGAGTGGGCTCCTTCGCGGTCCGGCTGCCTGCTCCCGGCTTGCTGAGCAACGCTCAACAAGCTACAACGGCTGTTGAGCAGTGCTCAATTCGAGCGGCCGCCCGAGATCCCGAGGAGTGCCCCATGGCGCGTCGTCCCCGCACCTCCCTGGCCGGGAAGTCGGTCCTCGTCACCGGTGCCGCGCGCGGCATCGGTGCCGCGCTCGCCCGGAAGGCGGCCGCCCGCGGCGCCCGCGTCTCGCTGGTCGGGCTGGAGCCCGACGAACTGGCCCGGGTCGCCGACGAGCTCGGCCCCGAGCACCTCTGGGTGGAGGCCGACGTCACCGATGCCGAGGCGCTGCAGGCCGCCGTGCAGCGGACCGTCGACACGTTCGGTGGGCTGGACGTCGTCGTCGCCAATGCCGGGATCGCCCCGCTGACCACGGTGATGACGTCGTCGGCGCACGCGCTGGCCCGCACGATCGAGGTGAACCTGACCGGCACGATGCTGACGACGCACGCGGCGTTGCCCGAGATCGCGAAGCGCCGCGGTCACGTGCTGCTGATCAGCTCGGCCGGCGCCTTCACGGTGCTGCCGGGGATGAGCGCCTACTGCGCGTCGAAGGCCGGCGTCGAGCGGTTCGGCGACGTGCTGCGGCTCGAGGTGGCGCACCGCGGGGTGACGGTGGCCAGCGCGCACCCGACGTGGATCGACACGGACATGGTCCGCGACACCGAGGCCGCACTGCCCACGTTCAAGGCGGTCCGCGCCAAGCTGCCCGGCCCGCTGGGCGCGTTCACCTCGGTCGAGGCCTGTGCCGAGGCGCTGGTCGAGAACCTGGAGACGCGCGGCCGGCGGGTGTTCGTCCCGCGGTCGGTCGGGACCGTGGCGGCGCTGCGCCAACTGGTCACCGGGGCGCTGTCGGAGAAGGTGATGATGAAGGCGGCGGCCCAGCGGGTGCCGGACCTGGAGCGGGACATCGCCGCCCTGGAGGGGCGCGAGTTCGGCGTCAACTCCGTCGGCGACCGCTCGAGCGGCGCGGCCTAGCTGGTCCAGCGGCCGGCGCGGCCGACCGCCTCCTGCCAGCGGGCGTGGCGGCCGTCGTCCCGGCTGTCTGCCGTCGGCTCGAAGCGGCGGTCCAGCGCCCAGGTCTGCGCCAGCTCGTCGGTCGAGGCCCACACCCCGGTGCCGAGGCCGGCGAGGAAGGCCGCACCCAGCGCCGTCGTCTCGGTGACCACGGGGCGCCGCACCGGGACGCCGAGCTGATCTGCCTGCAACTGCAGGAGGAGGTCGTTCGCGCTGGCGCCGCCGTCGGCGGAGAGCTCGGGAACCTCGAGCCCGGCCTCGTCGACCATGATGTCGACGACGTCGCGCACCTCGAACGCGATCGCCTCCAGCGTCGCCCGGGCGATGTGCGCCCGCGTGGTGCCGCGGGTGAGGCCGAGGATGGCGCCGCGGGCGTGCGGGTCCCAGTGCGGGGCGCCCATGCCGGTGAGCGCCGGCACGAAGACGACGCCACCGGAATCGGGCACGGTGCGCGCCAGGCCTTCGATCTCGGCGGCGGAGTCGATGAGCCCGAGCCCGTCGCGGAGCCACTGGACGGCCGCCCCGGTCACGAAGATCGACCCCTCGAGCGCGTAGACCAGCCCGTCCCCCAGGTCCCAGGCGACGGTGGTGAGCAGTCCGGCGTCGGAGCGGACCGGCGTCGACCCAGTGTTCGTGAGCACGAACGAGCCGGTGCCGTACGTGCACTTGCTGGTGCCCGGGGTGAAGCAGGCCTGCCCGAACAGCGCCGCCTGCTGGTCGCCGGCGAGGCCGGCGATGGGCAGGGTGCGGCCGAGGAACGCGTCGGGGTCGGTGGTGCCGACGACACCGGAGTTCGGCACGAGCTCCGGGAGTGCCGAGCGGGGGACGTCGAACATCTCGCACAGCTCGTCGGACCAGTCGCCCTTCTCCAGGTCGTAGAGCAGCGTGCGGCTGGCGTTGCTGGGATCCGTGACGTGCGCGGCGCCCCCGGTGAGCCGGGCGACCAGGTAGGAGTCGACGGTGCCCAGGGCCAGGGCGCCGTCGCGCACGCCGGACCAGAGCTGGGGCTCGTGCTCGGCGAGCCAGGCGAACTTGGTGCCGGTGAAGTACGGGTCGAGGCGCAGGCCGGTCAGCCGGGCGACGCGCTCCTCGTCGGCGCGCAGGCCGTCGCAGATGTCGGTCGTGCGGCGGTCCTGCCAGACGATGGCGGGGCGGGGGGCGCCGAGGGTGCGCCGGTCCCAGACGACGGCGGTCTCGCGCTGGTCGGTGATGCCGATGCAGGTCGGCTGCGCCTCGGTGCCGGCCAGCGCCTCGCGGCAGGCCGCCACCGTCGCGGTCCAGATGTCGTCGGGCTCGTGCTCCACCCAGCCCGGGTGGGGGAACAGCTGGGCGAACTCGCGGTAGCCGCGGGCGAGCACCTCGCCGTCCTCGCCCACGACCAGTGCGGTCACCCCGGTCGTCCCTGCATCGATCGCGAGCACCGGCATGGGCCGAACCTATCGGGCGGAGGGCGCCGGTGTGACCGATCATCAGCGGGGTGAGCACAGGCATCGAGCTCGTCCGCCCGCCGGCGCTGCACGCCGCCGTCCCGTACGCGTACGCGGCGGTGACCGATCCGGGCCGGATGGTCTTCACCGCCGGTGCGTGCCCGCTGGACGCCGAGGGCGCGGTCGTGGCCGTCGGTGACGTGGCCGGCCAGACCCGGCAGGTCATGGCCAACCTGGTGACGGCGCTGGAGGCGGCGGGTGCCGGGCCGGGCGACGTCCTCAAGACCACGGTCTACGTGGCGACGGCGGACCGCGCGGACCTGCACACGGCGTGGGAGGTGGTCCGCGCGGCCTTCGGCGAGCACGACGCACCGAGCACGCTGGTCGGCGTGACGGTGCTCGGCTACCCCGACCAGCTCGTCGAGGTGGAGGCCGTGGCGGTGCGGGACAGCTGGAACGAGCCGGCTCCGCCGCACGACGGGGACACCGCGACCGGGTGAGGACCACCGCGCGGACCACGCGCCGCCGGCGCTGCGCCCTACGGTGGGCGGCGTGCGGCGCTTCTTCTACGACACCGAGTTCATCGAGGACGGCACGACGATCGACCTGGTGTCCATCGGTGTCGTGGACGAGACCGGCCGGGAGTTCTACGCGGTCAGCACCGAGTTCGACGAGCGCAAGGCCGTCCCGTGGGTGCGCCGCAACGTCCTCGACCAGCTGCCCCCTCCGGCGGACAAGGCCTGGCGCAGCCGGGAGCGCATCCGCGACGACCTGCTCGCCTTCCTCACCGGCCCGGGCGAGGAGATCGAGCTGTGGGCGTGGTTCGCCGCCTACGACCACGTGGCGCTGGCTCAGCTGTGGGGATCCATGACCGCGCTCCCGCGCCCGATCCCGCGGTTCACCCGCGAGCTGCGGCAGCGCTGGGACGACCTCGGGCAGCCGGCGCTGCCGCCGAAGCCGGAGGGCGTGCACGACGCGCTGGTCGACGCCCGGTACAACCTCGCCCGGTGGCGGGTGATGGAGCAGGCCCGCCGCTGAGGCGGCCCGCTGCTGGGGAGGCTCGTTGCCCGCTCCCGGCAACGCGGAGCGTCGATCGCTGCCCACGGCGACCCGGGCCCCGGCGCGGCGTCTCGGGTATGCCTGGAGCGTCGTCCCCACTGCCTCCGGAGGCCCCCGTGCTCTCGCCCCTCTTCGAGGACCGGCCTACCACGCCCGGTGCCCTGACGGCCATCGCCCGGTCGAGCGGCCGGCACCCGGTCAGGCGCGCCGTCGTCCGAGGCGTGGGGTTCCTGCTCCTGGCGGCGGTCGCCACGATCGCCCTGCTCGGCGCGCTCGTGGCGCCGTGGACGGCGATGCTCCTCGTCGCCCCGGCCCTGGGCGCGTTCCTGGCCGGAGTCGCCCTGCTGCTCGGCCCGTCGGGCCGCAGGGACGCGCTGTGGATGGGCGCCGCCGGCCTCCTCCTCGTACCCCTGAGCCACGGCCTGCTCCTGCTCGGCGTCGCCGGCGGGGCGGTCCTCCTGCTCCTGCTGGCGCTGGGGCCGCTCGTGGTCGGCGCCTGGCCCGCGGCTGCCGGCTCCCCGACCGGTCTCCGGGCCGTCCCGGACCTGCTCGCCGCGCTGCCGACGGGGGAGCTGCTCGAGGAGTGGCGGGCCTCCGACCGGACCCTGCGCGGTGCAGCGGACCCCACCCCGGTGGCCGAGGCCCGGGCGATGCTGCTCGACGAGCTGTCCCGGCGCGACCCCGCGGGGGTGGCCGACTGGCTGGCCTCCGGCGGTGACGACCCCGCCGTCCACATCCGCGCGGACCGCGACCGCACCGCCTGACGCGGGCGGCCGGGGGGCGGTGCCGGCGGGGGGCGGGCCGTCCGGAAGGCTGCCCGCTGTGATCGACATCGACGTCGTGCGGGCCCGCACGATCCTGGCCCGTGCCTTCACCGACGACCCGCTCATGGTCTGGTTCTTCCCGGACGAGCGCTCGCGTCCGCACGCCGTCGCCGCGCTGTTCGGCCTGTTCGCCGAGCGCTACCTCGCCGGCGGCCGGGTGGACGTCCTGTCCCGGCCGGACCCGGTGGGCGTCGCCATGTGGCGGTGGCCGACAGCGGACGAGTCCGAGGACGCCGGGCCGGAGGAGCTGCCGACGATCGGCGGGATCATGACCGCCCTCATGGGCGTGGAACGCGCGATGGAGATCGGTGGGGCGATGAGCATGCTCGAGGAGCACCGGATCCCCGAGCCGCACGCCTACCTGCACCTGCTCGCCGTCGATCCGGCGGCCGCCCGGCGCGGTGGGGGCGGTGAGCTCCTCGAGCGCGGGCTGGCCGATGCCCGGCGGGACGGGCTGGCGGCGTGCCTGGAGACGATGAACCCCGCCAACGTGCCCTTCTACGAAGCGCACGGGATGACCGTGCGGCACGAGGCGGCGCTGCCGCTCGGCGGCCCCACCACCTGGTGGATGGCCACGGACGCCTGACTCTCAGCCGCGGAGGTGGGCCCAGTCCGCGGGGTAGGCCCGCAGGTGCTCGGCGACGCTGCGGGCGGGGGAGCCGGTGAGCCGCGGGACGACGTCGCTCACCTGGGCCAGCTCGCCGGCGGCGATGGCGAGGTAGCTGCTCACCCACCCCTCGACCTCCCAGTCCGGCGCGCCGGAGGGTCGCCGGGTCTCCCAGGCCTGCTCGACGGTCTGCTGCCGGTACTCGGCGGGCCGGCCGGTGAGCTCCGCCAGGACGGCCGCCGCCTCGTCCAGGGTCAGGGCCTCCGGCCCGGTGACGTCGAGGGTCCGATCGGCGAGCTCGTCGTCGTCGCGGAGCAGGACGGCGGCACCGACGTCGGCGAGGTCGTCCCGCGAGACGAAGCCGGTCCGCCCCTCGCCACCGGGCGCGGCGATGACGGCGACGCCGTCCTCGAGCGTGGCGAAGAACGGCACGAAATCGGCGTACATGCTGTGCCGCAGGACGGTGTGCCGCAGGCCGGTGTCCGCGATCGCCCGCTCGGTCGCGTGGTGCTGCCGGGCGAGGGTGAACGTGGCCTCGGGCCGGGCGCCGACGAACGACGTGTAGACGATCCGCCGGACCCCGGCGTCGGCGGCCGCCCTCACCCCGGTGAGGTGCTGCTGCAGCCGGTCCTCGGCCTCGGCGGCCGACACGAGGTAGAGCGTGTCGACGCCGGTCAGCGCGGCCTGGAGACCCTCGCCGTCGGCGTACCCGCCGGGCACCGCGACGACCTCGGCGCCCGGCAGCCGCGGCGCGCGGGCGGCATCACGGACGACCAGCCGCAGCCGCGCCCCGGCGTCCGCCAGCCGGGCGGCGACCCTTCCGCCGAGGTGACCCGTGGCCCCGGTGACCGCGATGGTGCGAGAAGTGTCCGGCGTGGGCAGCATGATCTGCAGCAACCGGACATCGACCTCGTCCCTTCCCGGAGGAACGCATGCGCATCGGGATCCTGACCGGAGGCGGCGACTGCCCCGGCCTCAACGCCGTCATCCGGGCCGTCGTCCGCAAGGGGATCAGCGAGTACGGCGACGAGTTCGTCGGGTTCCGCGACGGCTGGCGGGGCGTGCTGGAGGGCGAGACCATGCCGCTCGACCGGGACGCCGTGCGCGGCATCCTCCCGCGCGGCGGCACGATCCTGCGCACCTCGCGGACCAACCCGTACGCGGTGGAGGGCGGCCCGGACCGGGTGCTCGCCACCCTCGAGCGGATGGGGATCGACGCGCTCGTGCCGATCGGCGGCGAGGACACCCTCGGCGTCGCCACCCGGCTGGCCGAGGCGGGCGTGACCGTCGTCGGGGTGCCGAAGACGATCGACAACGACCTCGACGCCACCGACTACACGTTCGGCTTCGACACCGCCGTCGGGGTGGCGACGGAGGCGATCGACCGGCTGCACACCACCGGCGACAGCCACCAGCGGACCCTGGTCGTCGAGGTGATGGGCCGGCACGCCGGCTGGATCGCGCTGCACGCGGGCATGGCCGGCGGCGCCACCGTCATCCTGCTCCCCGAGAAGCCGTTCGACCTCGATGCCGTCGCGGACCACTGCCGGCACCGGTTCGCGTCGGGCTACTCGCCGATCGTCGTGGTCTCGGAGGGCGCGGCCCCGCGCGACGGCGACCTGGTCCTCTCCACGGGGGAGAAGGACGCCTTCGGGCACGTCCGGCTCGGGGGCATCGGCGCGGCGCTGGCCACGGCGCTGGAGGAGCGCACCGGGCGGGAGGCGCGGGCGGTGGTGCTCGGGCACGTGCAGCGGGGTGGCACGCCGTCGCCGTTCGACAGGGTGCTGGCCACCCGCTTCGGCCTGGCCGCGATCGACGCCGTCCACGACGGGCAGTCGGGGGTCATGGTCGCGCTGCGCGGCACCGACATCGTGCGGGTGCCGCTGAGCGCGGCGACGGCGCAGCTCAAGCTCGTGCCACCGGAGCGCCTCGCCGAGGCCGAGGTGTTCTTCGGCTGACGGGACCGCCCTCCGAGCGGCGGGTCCGAGGCGGTCAGCGGTGGCCGGCCGGTGTCGGCGCGGGCCGCCGTACCCTGGCGGGGTGAGCCTCACCGATTCTGCTGATCAGGTCCCGGGTCTGGACCGGTGGCGGGAGCTCCCCGCCGCCCAGCAGCCGCAGTGGCCCGACCGCGCCGCGCTGGACGCCGTCCTCGAGACCCTCTCCACGGTCCCGCCGATCGTGGCGCCGTCGGAGGTGGACGCCCTGCGCGCCCAGCTGGCCGACGTCGCCCGCGGCAAGGCCTTCCTGCTCCAGGGCGGGGACTGCGCGGAGACCTTCGACCTCAACACCGAGCCGCACCTGCAGGCCACCGCGCGGACGCTCCTGCAGATGGCCGTGGTGCTCACCTACGGAGCCAGCGTGCCGGTGGTGAAGGTGGGCCGGGTCGCCGGCCAGTACGCCAAGCCGCGCTCCTCGGACACCGACGCGCTCGGGCTGCCCTCCTACCGGGGCGACATGGTCAACGACCTCGCGCCGGTGCAGGAGTTGCGCATCCCCGACCCCAACCGGCTGGTGCGGGCCTACGCGAACTCGGCCGCGGCGATGAACATGATCCGCGCCTACGCGCGCGGTGGCCTGGCCGATCTGCACGCCGTGCACAACTGGAACCAGGACTTCGTCGCCACCTCGCCGGCCGGCGTGCGGTACGAGGTCATCGCCCGCGAGATCGACCGGGCGCTGGCGTTCATGCGGGCCTGCGGCGTCGACTCCGAGGCGTTGCGGGCGGTCGAGCTGTACAACTCGCACGAGGCGCTGATCCTCGACTACGAGCGGGCACTGCTGCGCATGCACGAGGGGCGCCCGTACGCCCTGTCCGCCCACTTCGTGTGGGTGGGGGAGCGGACCCGGCAGATGGACGGCGCGCACATCGAGTTCGTCTCGAAGCTCGCCAACCCGATCGGCGTCAAGATCGGCCCGACGACGACGCCGGAGCAGGCCACCGAGCTGGTCGAGCGGCTCGACCCGGACGGCGTCCCCGGCCGGCTCACGCTGATCAGCCGGATGGGCAACGGGAAGATCCGCGACGTCCTGCCCGGGATCGTGGAGAAGGTGACCGCGAGCGGCCACGAGGTGGTGTGGCAGTGCGACCCGATGCACGGCAACACCCACGAGTCGCCCAGCGGCTACAAGACCCGCCACTTCGACCGCGTCGTCGACGAGGTGCTGGGCTTCTTCGACGTGCACAGGTCGCTGGGCACCTGGCCGGGCGGCATCCACGTCGAGCTCACCGGTGAGGACGTCACCGAGTGCCTCGGTGGCGCGCAGGAGATCAGCGACGCCGACCTCGACAGCCGGTACGAGACCGCCTGCGACCCGCGCTTGAACACCGGGCAGTCGCTGGAGCTGGCGTTCCTCGTCGCCGAGATGCTCCGCGGATGATCGACCTGCGGTCGGACACCGTCACCCGGCCGACCGACGGCATGCGCAAGGCCATGGCCGAGGCCGAGGTCGGCGACGACGTTTACGCCGAGGACCCGACCGCCACCGAGCTCGAGCAGCGCATCGCGGAGCTGTTCGGCCACGAGGCGGCGCTGTTCGTGCCCTCGGGGACCATGGGCAACCAGATCGGGATGCGGCTGGTCTGCGAGCCCGGCCAGGAGGTGCTCGGCGACGCCGACGCGCACGTGGTCACCTACGAGATGGGCGCGGCGGCGGCGATCTTCGGCATCTCCACCCGCACGGTCGTCTCCGACCGGGGCCGGCTGGACGCCGACGCACTCGTCGAGCAGGTCCGGCCGAGGGACGACTGGCACCTGACGGCCACCGCCGCGATCGCCGTCGAGAACACGCACAACCGGGGGTTCGGCCGGGTCCAGCCGCTCGGGGAGCTGCAGAAGCTGTGGGACTGGTCCCGGTCGGCGGATGTGGCGGTGCACCTCGACGGCGCCCGCATCTGGAACGCGCACGCCGCGTCGGGGGTGCCGCTGGCCACCTACGGCCGGCTGGCCGACACCGCGTCGGTGTGCTTCTCGAAGGGGCTGGGTGCGCCGGTCGGCTCGGTGCTGCTCGCCTCGGCGGAACGGATCGCCACCGCACGGTTGTGGCGCAAGCGCCTCGGGGGCGGCATGCGGCAGGTCGGCGTCCTGGCCGCCGCGTGCCTGTACGCGCTGGACCACCACCTGCCGCGGCTGGGGGAGGACCACGAGCACGCCCGCCTGCTGGCGGAGCGGCTGGGCCAGGACCCCGCGACGGTGGAGACCAACATGGTCGTGCTGGACGACGTGAACGCGTCGCTGATCGCCGAGGCCGCGAAGGCCGGAGGCGTGCTCGTGTCGCAGGTCAGCGCCCGCAGGATCCGCCTGGTCACCCACCTCGACGTCGACCGCGCCGGCATCGAGCGCGCCGCCGACGTGCTGAACGGCCTGCTCACCCGGTAGGCGACAGCTCCTCCGGGGCATCAGTGAGCGCTGTTGCGCAATTCCGTCACCGCGAACTGCGCATCAGCGCACGGTGTCGGCCTCCATCGCGTCGGCGATCAGCGAGTTGAGCAGCTTGATGTCGGCCGCGTGCCCGCCGCACGGGTCGCCGTCCTTCAGCGACGGCGTCTCCACCACCACCGGGACGCCGGCCATCGACGGGTGCGCGAGCAGCTCGCGGAACGGCTCGACCCCGATCGAGCCTTCGCCGATCGTCGTGTGCCGGTCGCGCTTCGAGCCGCGGCCGTCGAGGGAGTCGTTGGCGTGCACCAGCCCGAGCCGGCCCGGGCCGACGGTGGCCTCGAGCAGGTCCAGCGTCGCGGTCATGCCGCCCGGCGTCGCCAGGTCGTGCCCGGCCGCCCAGATGTGGCAGGTGTCGAAGCAGACGCCGAGCAGCGGGTGGTTCTCCAGCGCGGCGAAGTAGGGCGCCAGCTCCTCGACGGTCGCGGCCAGCGCCTTGCCGCCGCCCGCGGTGGGCTCGACGAGCAGCCGGGGCCCGTCGGGGTCGGCGGCCTCGAGCACCGGGAGCAGCCGCTCGTGCAGCTGGCGCAGCGCCGCGTCGTAGCGGTCCTCGCCCACGGCGGAGCCGGCGTGCACGACGACGCCCTCGCAGCCCAGCTGGGCGCCGCGCGCCAGGTTGTGCGCGATCGAGGCGATCGACTGCTCGACCGTGGCCTCGGTGGGGGAGCCGACGTTGACCAGGAACGGCGTGTGGATGAACGACGGGACGCCGCGCTCGGTGCACCCGGCGGTGAACAGCGCGTCCTGGGCGGGATCACCGGGGGTCAGCTTCCAGCCGCGCGGATTGCCGACGAACACCTGGACGGCGGCCGCGCCGACGGCGTCGGTGTAGGGCAGGCCGCCCTTGGCCAGGCCGCCCTTGATCTGGATGTGCGCGCCGATCGGCGGCACCCGTCGGGGTGTGCTCACGACGGCTATCCGAACGTCAGGAGGATCGTGACCTTGGTGCCCTGCTCGACGGTCTCGCCCGCCTTGACGCTCTGCCGGAAGACGCGGTCGCCGAAGAACTTCGTCGCCTCGACCTGCAGCCCGGCGGCCTTGAGGGCGGCGGTCGCCTCGGCCTCGTTCATGCCGACGACGTCGGGCACTGTCACCAGCGGGACCCCGGCGGAGACGGTGATGGTCAGCGTGCTCCGGTACGGGGCCTGGGTGCCCGGAGCCGGGTCGACGGCCATGACCTCGCCCTTGTCGACGTCGGCGCTGCGGCCGTCCTCACCCCGTTCGACGCTGAACCCCAGCGCCTCGAGGTTGGCGGTCGCCTGCTCCGGCGTCTGGCCGGTCACGTCGGGCACCGCGACCGGCGCGTGGCCCTTGCTGACCACCATCGTGATCACCTGGTCGCGCTGCAGCGGGGTGCCGGGCGGAGGGTCGAAGGTGATCACCGAGCCGGCGGCGATCTCGTCGTGGAACTGCTCGGCGGTCGTGATCTGCACCGGGATCCGCTCCTGCAGCTCGGCCTCGACCTCGGCGGCCGGACGGCCGACGACCTCGGGGTCGACGAGGAAGCGCTCGGGCCCCTTGGAGACCACGACGCGCACGTCGGTGCCGCGGATCACCTCGCCGCTGGCCGGATCGGTGGAGATCACGGTGCCCGCGGGCACCGTCTCGCTCCACTCCTCGACGACCGGCTTCGGGTCCAGGCCGGCGTCCTGCAGCATGTCGACGGCGGCCTCGCGGGACTTGCCGGCCAGCGAGGGGACCTCGGTCCACCGCCCGCTGCCCAGCCACCAGCCGATCGCGCCGATGGTGACGGCCAGGAGCAGCACGACGGCGATGGCGAGCCGTGCCCTGCGCCGCCGGATGTGGTCAGGCACCCCCGGGCGGAGGCTGTCCACGCCGGGCCGCCGGCCGCCCACGTCGGTCGTCGGACCGGCGCCCATGCCCGGCATCTGACTGGTCCGCGCGCTGCCGTGCGGCGGCAGCGCGCGGGTGCCCGGGTCGCTCGGGTGCCGCGGGCGGGTCGGCCGGTTGGTCGGGCGCAGCGTGGTGGGACCGGCGACGCTGCGGCCGGTGGGCACCGGGACCGGCTCGATGCCCAGGTCGCGGCGGACGTCGGTGAGCTCGGCGAGGAAGGCACCCGCGTCGATGGGCCGGCCGGCCGGGTCGCGGCGGGTGCCGCGGGCGACCAGCTCGTCGACCTGCCACGGCAGCCCCGGCACCTCGGCCGACGGCGCGGGGACGTCGTTGTGCACGTGCTGGTAGGCGACGGCGAGCGGGGTGTCGCCGCCGTAGGGCGGGTGCCCGGTGAGCATCTCGTAGAGCACGATGCCGGCGGCGTAGATGTCCGAGCGGGCGTCGGCGCGGCCGCGCTCGAGCTGCTCGGGGGAGAGGTAGGCCACGGTGCCGATGAGCACGCCGCCGGTCTGGCTGGTCTGCCCGGTGCCGACCACGGCCCGCGCGAGCCCGAAGTCGGCGACCTTCACGACGCCGTCAATGCCGATGAGCACGTTCTCGGGCTTGATGTCGCGGTGCACGATGCCGGCGCGGTGCGCGGCGGTCAGCCCCGCCAGCACCGGCTCCAGGACGGCGAACGCCTCGGCGACGGTCAGCCGGCCGCGGGCGGTGAGCAGGTCGCGCAGGGTGCGCCCGCGCACGAGCTCCATGACCAGGAACACCAGGCCCTGGTCGCTGCCCTGGTCGCTGACGTTGACCACGTTGGGGTGGCTGAGCATCGCCGCGGCCCGCGCCTCCCGGGTGAACCGGTCGACGAACGTCGGGTCATGGGCCAGGTGCTCGGCCATGACCTTCACCGCGACCGTCTTGTGCAGCCGCAGGTCGGTGGCCGAGTACACCGTGGACATGCCGCCGCGGGCCACTCGTTCCTCGAGGCGGTAGCGCCCCTCGAGGACGAGGCCGACCACGGGGTCGGTCACGGCGGTGTCCACCCGGTCGAGTGTAGGAGCGCCCGGGGCCAGGGGTGCCCCACCACGCGGTGCGGGGGACACCCGTGGCCCCTGGTGCGGAAGGGCCCCTGCCCGGTTACAGCTCGAGCCCGGGGTAGAGCGGGTGGGCGTCGAGCAGCTCGGCGGTGGCCGCGCGGGTGCGGTCGGCCAGCCCGTCGGTGAGCACGAACTTCGCCTTGGAGACGCCGCCGTCGCGGGTCGCGGTCGGGGTGGCGCCGGTGAGCACGTCGACGATCAGCTCGGCCGTCCGGTCGAACTCCGCCGCGCCGAAGCCGCGGGTGGTCAGCGCCGGGGTGCCCAGCCGGACGCCGGAGGTGTACCAGGCGCCGTTGGGATCGGCCGGGATCGCGTTGCGGTTGGTGACGATCCCGGCGTCGAGCAGCGCGGACTCGGCCTGCCGCCCGGTGAGCCCGAACCCGGTGACGTCGAGCAGCACGAGGTGGTTGTCGGTGCCGCCGGTGACCAGCCGGGCGCCGCGCCGGGTCAGGCCCTCGGCCAGGCTCTGCGCGTTGTCGGCGACGGCCTGCGCGTAGTCGGCGAACGCCGGCTGCCGGGCCTCGGCGAAGGCGACGGCCTTCGCGGCCATCACCTGGGGCAGCGGGCCGCCGAGCACCATCGGGCAGCCGCGGTCGACGGCGTCGGAGAACTCGGGCTGGGCGAGCACGAACCCGCCGCGCGGGCCGCGCAGCGACTTGTGGCTGGTGCTGGTGACGACGTGGGCGTGCGGCACCGGGTCGAAGTCGCCGGTGAACACCTTGCCGGCCACGAGCCCGGCGAAGTGCGCCATGTCCACGACGAGCGTGGCGCCGACCTCGTCGGCGATCTCGCGCATCGTCGCGAAGTTCACCCGGCGCGGGTAGGCGGAGTAGCCGGCCATGAGGATCAGCGGGCGGAACTCCTTGGCCCGGGCCCGCACGAGCTCGTAGTCGAGCAGCTCGGTACCCGGGTCGGTGCCGTAGGAGGACTGCTCGAACATCTTGCCGCTGATGTTCGGGCGGAAGCCGTGGGTGAGGTGGCCACCGGCGTCCAGGGACATGCCGAGCATCCGCTGGTCGCCCAGCGCGCGGCGCAGCGTGGCCCAGTCGGCGTCGGTGAGGTCGTTGACGTGCTTGACGCCGGCCTTCTCGAGGGCGGGCAGCTCGACCCGCTGGGCGAGCACGGCCCAGAAGGCGACCAGGTTGGCGTCGATGCCCGAGTGCGGCTGGACGTAGGCGTACGGGGCGCCGAACAGCTCACGGGCGTGCTCGGCGGCCAGCGCCTCGACGGTGTCGACGTTCTGGCAGCCGGCGTAGAAGCGGTGGCCGACGGTGCCCTCGGCGTACTTGTCGCTGAACCAGTTGCCCATGGTCAGCAGCACGGCCGGGCTGGCGTAGTTCTCGCTGGCGATCAGCTTGAGCGACTCGCGCTGGTCGGTGAGCTCCTGGCTGATCGCCGCGGCGACCCGCGGCTCGACCGCGCCGATCACCGACAGGGCGTTGCGGTAGGCAGCGGAGGCGGCGGACGCGTCGAAGGGCGTGCTGGTCATGTGGGTGTCTCCTGGCCGGCGTCGTCAACAGGGGGCGCCCAGGCGCGCGGCAGGGAGGTGCTGGACCGCTCCCCGGTGGTTGCCCACCTCTTCGCGCCAGTCACGGCCCGGGAGGAAGGCTAGCGCGCAGGGACGACGGTGTCGCGAGGCACCGAGCGGACGTCGTCCACGCCGCACAGCGCCATCGTGTGCGCGAGCTCCTCGCCGAGGCCGACGAGCACGCCGGTCACACCGGCGGACCCGCCGGTCGCGAGCCCCCAGATCGTGGGCCGGCCGACGAAGACCGCCCGCGCGCCGAGGGCGAGCGCGGTGAGCACGTCGGAGCCGGACCGGATGCCGCCGTCGGCGTAGACCTCCACCTCGTCCCCGACGGCGTCGACCACCTCGGGGAGGGCGTGGGCACTGGCGACGGCGGGGTCGACCTGCCGCCCACCGTGCGTGGACACCCAGACCGCCGAGGCGCCGGCCTGGACGCAGCGGACGGCGTCGTCACCGCGGAGCACGCCCTTGACGACGACGGGCAGGCCGGAGAGGTCGCCGAAGCGGGCGATGTCGTCGAAGGTCCAGGTCGCCGTCGCCAGGTCCGAGAGGCCCGGCCGGTCGCCCGCGGGCGGGTGGTTGGCCATGCGCAGGTCCGCGGGGAGCGCGAAGTCGTGGGCGAGGTCGCGGCGCCGGCGGCCCAGCAGGGGCAGGTCGACGGTGAGCACCAGGGCGCGGTAGCCGGCGTCCCCGGCGCGGCGGGCGAGGTCGTCGGTGTGCGCGCCCGAGTGCAGCCGGTAGAGCTGGAACCAGGCAGGGGAGCCGGGCATCTCGGCGGCCACCTCCTCCAGGGTCTGCGTGGCGCTGGTCGAGACGGTCATGAGCGCGCCCGCAGCCGCCGCCCCGCGGGCGGTGGCGAGCTCGCCCTCGGGGTGCGCCATGCCCTGGTAGGCCCACGGCGCGACGCCGATCGGGGTGGCGACGGCGCTGCCGAGCAGCTCGGTGGCCAGCGGCACGGCGGTGATCCCGCGCAGGACCCGGGGCCGCAGCCGCCACGAACGCCAGGCGCCGGGCGCCTCGGCCAGCGTGGTCTCGGTCTCCGCGCCGCCGGCGTAGTAGTCGTAGACGTCCTCCGGCAGCGCGCCGCGGGCGCGCTCCTCCAGCCGCTCGAGGTCGAGGAACGGCGGCTCGCGGCCGGGGTCCTCCGGCGTCTCCTCGCCCACGGCGCGGCGGCGCTGGCCCGGCACCGGGCTGTCGGCCGGATGTCTGCTCGCCATAGGCTGGCAGCCTATGGACACGCTCACCCCCGCGGAGGTCGCCCAGCTCCTGGGCACCTCGCCGAACCGGGTCCGGCAGCTGCTGCGCGACCGGAAGCTGATGGCCGTCCCGGGCAGCGGCTCCAGCAAGATCCCCGCCGCGTTCGTCCAGGACGGCGTGATCCTCAAGCACCTCCCCGGCCTGCTCACCGTGCTCAAGGACGGCGGCTTCAGCGACGAGGAGGCCTTCGACTGGCTCTTCCGCGAGGACGACACGCTCCCCGGCACGCCGGTGCAGGCGCTGCGCGACGACCGGCACACCGAGGTCACCCGCCGGGCGCAGGCCCTGGCGTTCTGAGCCCGGTGCATCCGCGACCGGCCCCGGTGTCGAAGGTGGTGGCGTGGAGCAGCTGACCTACCTGGGGCTGCTGGCCGGCTGCCTGCTCGTCACCGCGCCGCTGGAGCTGGTGCTGCGGGTCCGGGTCTACGCCCGCTGGCGGCGGTTCCTGCTGGCGATCCTGCCGGAGTTCACGGTCTTCGTCGTCTGGGTGCTCTACGCCATCGAGCAGGGGCACTGGGACTACTCCTCGACGCTCACCCTCGACGTCCGGCTGCCCGGCGGGATCCCGCTGGAGGAGTCGCTGTTCTTCGTCGTCGTCCCGCTGTGCTCGGTGCTGGCGCTGGAGGCGGTGCGCCGCGTGACCGGCTGGGACGCCGGCTATCCCGCCGAAGAAGCACTGCCCGCGGAGGAGCGGCGGTGAGCTACAGCGCGCTGGCCGTCGTCGCCGTCCTCGCCGTCCTGGTCGTGGACCTGGCGGTCTACCGGACCCGGATGGTGACGCGGAAGGCGTACTGGACCGCCTACGCGATCATCGTGTTCTTCCAGCTGCTGATGAACGGCGTGCTCACCGGCCTGGAGGTCGTGGTCTACGACGAGCGGGAGATCTGGGGGCCGCGGATCGCCTACGCGCCGGTCGAGGACCTGCTCTTCGGCTGGGCGATGGTGACGCTGACCCTGGCGAGCTGGGCGGCGGTCAACCGGCGGGCGAACACCGCCAGGCGCCGCGGCTTGGACACCGACACCCGGCCGTCGAGCACGCGGTAGCCCGCCCGCTCGATCTCGCCGAGGATCCCGCCGTACAGGTCCGTGGCCGCGCGCACGCAGTCGCGGGACTCCGGGGCCAGCATCGGCGTGCCGACCTCCGCGTCGTCGTACCGCCTGCGGGTGATCGCGACCATCTCCCGCATGAGTGTCTCGAACCCGGGGGTGTGCCGGCGCTCGGCGAGCTGCTCGCGGGTCACCCCGTGGGCGGCCATCAGGTCGGCCGGCAGGTAGACCCGGCCGCGGTCGACGTCCTCGGCGACGTCGCGCAGGAAGTTGGTGAGCTGGAAGGCCTCGCCCAGCGCGATCGCGTGCGGCGCGGCCTCCTCGCGGGTCACTCCCCGGGCGGTGCCCAGGACCGGGAGCACCTGCAGGCCGATGACGGCGGCCGAGCCCCACATGTAGCGGTCCAGGGCGGCCAGGGTGTCGTAGCCGTCGACGGTGAGGTCGCTGGTCATCGCGGCGAGGAAGTCGACCAGGTGCTCGACGGGGATGTCGTAGCGGCGGTAGGTGTGCACCAGCGCCAGCCGCACCGGATCCTCCGACCAGCCGGCCTCGAGCTCGGCGAGCACCGCCGCCGACCACGCGGCGAGGTCGCCCTCGGGGTCGGCGCCGGGCAGGTCGACGAGGTCGTCGGCGGTGCGGGCCGCGGCGTAGAGCGCGTGCACCGCGGGCCGGCGGTCGGCGGTGAGCAGCCGGGTGGCCAGGTGGTAGCTCTTGCCGTGCTGCGCCGCGATCGCCGCGCAGTGCCGGTGGGCGGCGTCGAGCTGCTGCTGGCGGGCGGCCTGCGTGCCGGGCGGGTGCACGAGCGTCATGCCGGCCGCCCCGTGATCCGCTCCGCGGCCAGCCGGCCGCTCATCAGGACCATCGGCACACCCACCCCCGGCTGCACCGACGAGCCGGCGAGGACGACGTTCTCCGGCCCGCGACGGGGGAGCGTCGACGGGCGGAACGGCCCGGTCTGGCCGAACGTGTGCGCCAGCGCGAACGGCGTCCCCGCCGCCATGCCCTGGTCGGCCCACGTGCGCGGGGTGTCCATGTGCTCGACCTCGATCGCGTCGGTGACCCCGGCGAACCCCCGGGCCTCCAGGGTGGCCAGCAGCTCCTCGCGGTACCGGGGGGCCAGGCCGGTCCAGTCGAGGTCCGGGTTGCCGCCGCTGCGGCGGTCGAGGTTGGGCGCCGGTGCCACCACGCTCAGCACCTGGCAGTGCTCCCCGTCCGCGGAGTCCGGGGCCAGCGAGCGGTCGGTCACCGAAGGCATGCTGATCAGCAGGCTGGGGTCGCTCATCGGCCGGCCGTCGCGGGTGAGCTCGTCGAACACCTGCTCCCAGGCGGCGCCGAAGCTGATCGTGTGGTGGGCCTGGCCGGGCAGCGGGGTGCGCACGCCCAGGTGCAGGGCCACGCAGGACGGCGAGTAGACCGGCCGGCGGGGCGCGGTCAGGCCGGGCACCAGCCGCCATGGTGCGTCCGCGGTGACGACGACGGCGTCGGCCGGCAGCAGCTCGCCGTCGGCCAGGCGCACGCCGGTGACCCGAGGCCCCGCCGTCGCCAGCTCCGCGACCTCCGCGCCGTACCGGAGGGCCACCCCGGCGTCGGCGGCCGCGCCGGCGAGCGCCCGGGGAACCGCGCCGATGCCGCCGTGCGGGTGCCACACGCCGGCGCCGATGTCGAGCTGGGCGATGACGGCGTAGGCGGCGATGGCGCGGAACGGGGAGACCCCGGCGTAGAGCGCCTGGAAGCTGAACAGCCGGCGCAGCCGGTCGTCGGCGAAGTAGCGGCCGACGTGGCTGGACAGCCGGCCGAACCCGCCGCGGCGGGCCAGCTGCCACAGCTGCCGCCCCAGCAGGTCCAGCGGGGAGTCGAGGTTGCGGTCGATGAACGTGTTCAGCTGCAGGCGGTACAGCTCGGCGAGGTCGGCCAGGTAGCGGCGCAGGGCGTCGGCCTCGGCCGGGCCGCAGAGCCGGGCGACCTCGGCCGCGAACGCGTCCGGGGCGGCGTGCACGTCGAGGGCGGAGCCGTCGGCGAACTGGGCCCGGTAGGTGGTGTCCAGCCGGGTGAGGGTCAGCCGCTCGTCGAGCTTCTCGCCGACCGCCGCGAACGTGTCGGCGAGCACCTCGGGCGCGGTGAACACCGAGGGGCCGGTGTCCAGCGCGTACCCGCGCTCCTCGATCCGCCCGGCGCGGCCGCCGGGGCCGGGGCCGCGCTCGACCACGGTGACCTCGCGGCCGGCGCCGCGCAGCCGCAGCGCGGTGGCGAGCCCCGCCAGGCCCGCACCCACGACGACGATCCGGTCGGTGCGCCCGGGAACCGTGCGCACGTCAGGCGGCGCGGCTGGTCGCGGCGACGGCGAGCGCGTCGAGCGCGGCCTTGGCGTCGTCGGCCAGCGGGGCGTCGGCGATGGCCTGGCGGGCCGTGGCGGTGCCCTGGGCGATGCGCTCCTCGACGCGGGCGCGGGCGCCGGTGCTCTCCAGCAGGTCGCGCAGGGCGTCGAACTCGGCGGTGCTCGCCGAGGTGTTGCCCAGGAGCTCACCGAGCAGGCGGCGGCCGGCCGCGTCGGCGGCCTCCTCGGCCAGCGCGATGAGCAGGGTCTGCTTGCCCTCGCGCAAGTCGTCGTCGGCGGACTTGCCGGTGACCGTCGGATCGCCGAAGACCCCCAGGACGTCGTCCCGGAGCTGGAACGCCTCGCCCAGCGGCAGGCCGATCGCGGTGGTGGCCTCGACCGCGCGCGGGCCCGCCCCGGCGATGGCGACGCCCAGTTGCAGCGGGCGCTGGACGGTGTAGCCGGCGCTCTTGTACCGAGCCACGGTGAGCGCGCCGTCGGGGCCGGGCAGGCCGCCGGCGGCCCGGAGCAGGTCGAGGTACTGGCCGGCGGTGACCTCGGTGCGCATCGTGTCCCAGACCGCGCGAGCCCGGCTGAGCGCCGCCTCGGAGATGCCCGAGCAGCGCAGCATCTCGTCGGACCAGACCAGCGACAGGTCACCGACCAGGATCGCGGCGCCGGTGCCGAACAGGTCGCCGTCGCCCTGGAGCGCGTAGGCGGCGTGCCGGGCGGCGAAGCCGATGTGGGTGGACGGGCGGCCCCGGCGGGTGGCTGCGGCGTCCATGACGTCGTCGTGGACCAGGGCGCTGGCGTGCACGAACTCCAGCGCGGAGACCGCGCGCAGGACGGCGTCGTCGTCCTCCGCCGCTCCCGGTCCGGTGTCGCGGGCCCCGCGCCAGCCCCAGTAGGCGAAGGAGGGGCGCAGACGCTTGCCGCCGGCCGCGAGGGCGGCGACCTCGTCGACCACGGGGGTCAGGCTGGCGTCCATCCCCGCGAGCGTGGTGCGCTGGCGCTCGAGGAACTCGCCGAGCGCCGCGGAGATGCCGGTGCGCAGGCGGTCCAGGTCGGCGGCGGCCAGGGACGGCACCGGAGGGGCTGCCGTGGGGTGCGGGGTCCCAGTGGTCACCGGGCCAGTATCGCCCCACCGAGGCTGATGCGGCGGAGTTCCGGTGGAGAGCGTGCTGCCATGCATGGGTGGATCCGCCTTTCCCGCGTCGTCCGGTCGAGGAGACTTCGCTCGCAGGCGACGGTCCGGATGCGGATCCGGGCAACTTTTCGGGGCGGGGAACGTACTCTCGGTGCCCGTGACCCCGACCGTGCGTGAACTCCTCGCCTCGGAGCGACCGACCTGGTCCTTCGAGTTCTTCCCGCCGAAGACGCCCGACGGCGAGGCCCAGCTGTGGACGGCGCTGCGCCGGCTGGAGGCGCTGCGGCCGTCGTTCGTCTCGGTCACCTACGGCGCCGGCGGCTCGACCCGTGAGGGCACGGTGTCGGTGACCGAGCGGATCGCCACCGAGACGACGATGACGCCGATGGCGCACCTGACCGCCGTCGACCACAGCATCGCCGAGCTGCGGCACGTGATCAGCCGCCTCGCCGACGCGGGGGTGCGCACGATCATGGCGCTGCGCGGTGACCCGCCGGGCTCGGATCCGCAGGCCGAGTGGATCGCCCACCCGCAGGGGCTGAACTACGCCTCGGAGCTGGTCGAGCTGATCAAGTCGATGGGCGACTTCTCCGTGGGGGTCGCGGCGTTCCCGGAGCGGCACCCGCGGTCGCCGGACTTCGACACCGACGTTGACATGTTCGTGGCCAAGTGCCGGGCCGGCGCGGACTTCGCGGTGACCCAGATGTTCTTCCGCGCCGAGGACTACCTGCGGATGCGCGACCGGGTGGCCGCGCGCGGCTGCGACGTGCCGATCGTCGCGGGGATCATGCCGGTGACCAACGCCAAGCAGATCAAGCGGATCGTGCAGCTCTCCGGCCAGGCCTTCCCGGCCGAGCTGGCCGAGCGGTTCGAGGCGCTGGACGGCGAGAGCCCGGAGGCGAAGGCCGCGGTGCGGGCCTACGGCGTCGAGGTGGCCACGGAGCTGTGCCGCACGCTGCTGGACGAAGGCGTGCCGGGGATCCACTTCATCACCATGAACAGGTCCACCGCGACGGCGGAGGTCTACGCCAACCTGGCCGGCGCCACCGCCGTTACGCCGGCTCGCTGAGCCCCTCGGCCAGCACGGCCGCGGCCTGGGCGGCGGCGCGACGCAGCGCTTCGCGCTCGGCGGCGTAGCCGCCGGCGACGCCGACCACCGGGATGCTGGACAGGAAGCGGTGCCGCAGCTTGCCCTTGGGCCGGGCGTCCAGGGTGTCGTCGATCCGGCTCAGCAGCCGGGAGACCCGCCAGATCGTCCGGACCGCGCCGCGCACGCCCTTCCGCTTCTCGGCCGCACCGAACGCCTCCTCGCGGTAGGCCCGCTCCGTCCTGCCGAGCAGGGGCTGCACGTCCGCGGGCGGCAGGGCGCGGTCGAGCAGGACCCGGGCGAGCAGGGAGACCCGCTCGGCCGGATCGGTGACGCCGTGCTCACCGGCCACGCCCAGCACCACGATCGCCTGCACCGCTGAGCCCACGGTGTTCTGCAGTGGCAGCAGGTCGGCGAGCTTTCCGGCGAACCGCGGCGTCGCGGAGACCCCCGCGGCCACCCGGGACGCCCGTTCGGCCCACCAGGCGTCGCGCTCGGCCTGCGGCAGCTCCGGTGGGCGGCCCATCCGGTTGGCGAGCGGCGTGGCCAGCCGGTCCACCTTGCGGAGGACGTCGACGACGACGGCATCACTGATCGGGGCAGCCATGCGAGGAGACATGCCCGGGCGGCGCACCTTTCACGCGAACGCGCGTCGCTGTCGCCGCCGCGGCGCTCGTTTGGTGGACTGCGCTGGTGAGGGAGCGCGCGTGCTGAGCCGGGAGGAGTACCTCGCCGCGTGGTCGCGGTGGCACGGCGGCAGTGACACGACGACGCCGCTCGTGCGGGGCTGGCTCACCCTCGCCCACACCCTCGCCCGGCCGATCGCCGGCCTGCCGCCCGTCGTCGCCACCGCCGCCGGGCTCGCCGTGGCGGCGGCCGCCGTCGTACCGGCGGCCGCGGGTGGGACGTGGCTGATCGTCGCGGGACTCCTGGTGGGACTGTCCGGTCTGCTCGACAGCCTGGACGGGGCGCTGGCGATCGGGACCGGCCGCGCGTCCCAGCGGGGTTACGTCCTGGACTCGGTGGTCGACCGGCTCACCGAGGTCGCCTACGCCGGTGCGCTGTGGGCCGCGGGTGCGCCGGGGTGGCTGGCCGTCCTCTTCGGGGCGTTCTGCTGGCTGCCCGACTACGTGCGCGCCCGAGCCGGCCAGGCCGGCGTCGACCGCACCGGTCCCATCTCGCTGTGGGAGCGACCGACTCGGGTGCTCATGGCGGGGTTCACGCTCGGGGGCGCGGGGGTCGTCTCGGGGCTGGAGGTCGCCGGCGTCGACGGCGCCGTCCTGACGACGACGTCGGGCGCGGCCGTGGGCGCCCTGCTCGGGGCCGTGGCCACCGTGCAGCTCGGGTGGTGGCTGCGCTCCGAGCTGAGCGGCCCGGGTGGCGGCTGAGACGGGCGGTGCACCGCGGAGTCCCACGGGGGCAGCGGCCGCCTAGGGTGTTCGGTGCCCGGCGCCCGGCGCCCATCGAGCGAACCCCCAGGAGCAGTACGTGCCCGTCCTCGTCACCGGCTCGATCGCCACCGACCACCTCATGACCTTCCCCGGGAAGTTCACCGAGCAGTTCGTCGAGGGGCAGATGGAGCGGGTCTCGCTCTCCTTCCTGGTCGACGACCTGGTGCTGCACCGGGGTGGTGCCGGCGCGAACATGGCCTTCGGCCTGGGCCTCCTGGGGCTGCAGCCCGTGCTGGTCGGCGCCGTGGGCAGCGACTTCGCCGACTACGAGGCGTGGCTCGGCCGGCACGGCGTCGACACCGCGAGCGTGCACTGGTCGGAGCTCAAGCACACCGCCCGCTTCGTCTGCACGACCGACAGCGCGAACAACCAGATCGCGTCGTTCTACCCCGGAGCGATGAGCGAGGCCTCGCTGATCGAGCTCGCGCCGGTGGCCCAACGCGTCGGGACGCCGGACCTCGTCGTCATCGGGCCGAACGACCCGACCGCGATGGTGCGGCACACCCAGGAGTGCCGGGACCGCGGCTACCCCTTCGCCGCCGACCCCAGCCAGCAACTGGCCTTCGCCGACGGGGACATGATCCGCGAGCTGGTCGACGGCGCCGAGGTGCTGTTCTCCAACGAGTACGAGGCCGCCCTGCTGCTGCAGAAGACCGGCTGGACCGCCGACGAGGTGCTCGCGCGCGTGGGCACGTGGGTGACCACCCGCGGCGCCGAAGGCGTCCTCGCCCGCCGCCAGGACGCCGAGCCGCTGTCGGTCAAGGCCGTGGTCGCGACCAAGCCGGTCGAGCCGACGGGCGGCGGCGACGCCCTGCGCGCCGGATTCCTCGCCGCCCGCGCGTGGGGGCTGGGCCTCGAGCGCGCCCTGCAGCTCGGGTCCGCCGTCGCCACCGCGGCGGTCGAGGTGACCGGCACGCAGGAGTACACCCTGGCCCGGGGGGCCTTCCTGCGCCGCTTCGCCGAGACCTTCGGGGCCGAGGCGGCCGACGAGGTCGGCGCCCACCTGCCTGGCTAGTCGCCGCGGAGGCGCTCGCCGATCGAGGGGTCCTCGGCCCAGCGGCGGTAGGGGATGCGCGCGATCTCGCGGACCTCGCCGATCGTCGACCACTCGTTGCCGCCGAGGCGGGCCAGCGGCTGGAGGTGCTCGATCCGGGGCCGGCCGTCGCGGACCGCGGCCGCCGACACCGTGATCACCTGCACGCGCCCGAAGACCACCGTGCTGTCGCCGAGCCGAACGGTGGAGTGCAGCGTGCACTCCACGGACACCGGTGAGCCGGCCACGCGGGGGACGCCGACCCGCTCGCTGGGCGCCAGCGCGACGCCGCACTCCTCGGCCTCGCTCGAACCCGCCGGGAAGTCGGTGGCCGTGGCGTTGATCTGCTCGAACAACCGCTCCGGGGCCAGGCTGATCGTGAACTCGCCGGTGGCCTCCACGTTGCGCAGCGAGTCCTTGCGGCCGACCGAGGTGAACTGGACGACCGGCGGGCTCACGCAGGCGACCGTGTAGAAGGAGTGCGGCGCGAGGTTGAGCACGCCGTCGGCCGAGCGGCTGCACACCCAGGCGATCGGGCGCGGCACGACGACGGAGTTCAGCACGCGGTAGAAGGCCCGGGACTCCATCTCGGCGGGGTCGAACAGCACGTACTCGGTCGCATCGGTCACGGCGCCATCGTGGCCGGACCTGCGGCGGCCCGCGCGGGCGGCCCTAGGGTGACGGCACATGAGCAGCCTGCAGATGAGGGTCGTCGCGGCGTTCCTGCGCCTGACGCGCAAGCCGCGGATGGCGACGGCGGACAAGGGCCGGGCCCGGCTCGCCGAGCCCAAGGGGCCCTCGGGCCCACCGGCTAGGCTGCGCAGGCGGCACGACGTCACCACCCGACGGGTCGAGGGTTTCGAGTGCCACACGGTCGCGCCCGCGGGCCGGCTCGCCGACCGGGCGGCGATCTACCTGCACGGCGGGGCGTACGTCAGCGAGATCGCCCCGCAGCACTGGGCGCTGATCTCCGCGCTGGCCGACGCCGGCGTGCGGGTCGAGGTGCCTTCCTACGGACTCGCGCCGCAGCACACTTACCGCGAGGCCTATCCGTTCGTGACCGCCGTCTACCGGGACCTGCTGGCCGAGGTCGACGCCTCGGCGATCACGCTGCTCGGCGACTCCGCCGGCGGCGGGCTCGCCCTGGGGCTGGCGCAGACGCTGCCGGAGGCAGATCTGCCGCAGCCGCGCCGCCTGGTGCTCGTCGCGCCCTGGCTCGATCTCACGCTGAGCAACCCCGAGCTCCCCGAGGTGGAGAAGCGCGACCCGTGGCTGAGCACTCCCGGCCTGCACGTGGCGGCCGCGGCGTGGGCCGGCGGCGACGATCCGGCCGGTGCGCGGCTGAGCCCGCTGAACGGCCCGCTCGCCGGGCTCGCCCCGATCGACCTCTACGTGGGCACCCGGGACATCTGCCTGCCCGACGCGCTGCTGCTGCGGGACCGCTGCGCCGTCGAGGGAGCCGGGCTCCGGCTGACCGTGTGCGAGGGCGCCGTCCACGTGTATCCGCTGGTGCCGGTCCCCGAGGGACGGGCCGCGGCGCGGCAGATCGTCGCGGAGGTGGCTACCGCGGCACCCGGTCAGCGCCCGGCAGCCGCCGGCCCCGCCAGCTGAGCGTGCCGCGGCGGCGGCCGGCGACCGACCGGAGCACCAGCGCGTCGAACACGAGGATCGACAGCGGGTGCGCCAGCGCGTCGGGCCAGACCCGGCTGCCGGTCGCCGTCGCCACCGCCGCCCTGCCCGCGGCTCCGGCGAGCCAGCCGACCAGCCCGGCCCGGGACCCGCGCAGCGCGGCCAGCGGCGGCACCACCCACACGGCGGTGAGCCCCGCTGCCGCGAGCAGCGCCGCGGCCGGGCGCCCGCCGACGGCGGCCCAGAGCGACTTCGTGTAGCCGTCGCGCAGGGCCGGCCAGCCGTCGTACATGCGGCAGGCCGCCAGCGCGGAGCCGTCGATCGGGACGCCGCGGCCGCCGGCGCGCTTGACCGCTCGGAGCAGCGCGATGTCCTCGAGCACCTCGTCGCGGACCGCGCCGTGCCCGCCCGCGCGGTCGTACCCGTGCCGGGTGAGCACCAGGAACTGCCCGTTGGCGGCGGCGAGCGACGGCCGGGGGGAGCGCTCGGCCAGTCGCAGGGGCAGCGTGGTCGCCCACAGCCAGGGCGCGAGGGGCTGCACGAGCCGTTCGGCGAGGCCGTGCGCGAGCGGCCGGGGCCACGGGGACACCAGGTCGAGCCGATGGCGCTCCAGGACGGCGACCGCGCCGGCGATCGCGTCGGGGAAGAGCCGCACGTCGGCGTCGACGAACACCAGCAGGTCGTCGTCCCGTTCCTCTACCGAGGCCACACCCGTCGCGCAGGCGTGCGGCTTGCCGAGCCAGCCGGGTGGGGGAGGCGGCGCCTGCACCAGGCGCACCCGCGGGTCGGTGACGGCGCGGACGACGTCGGGCGTCGCGTCGGTCGACTCGTCGTCGACGACGACGACGCGCAGGTCGGGCACGCCGCGCTGGTCGAGCAGCGCGGCGAGGCACCCGCCGATCTGCGACTCCTCGTCGCGGGCCGGCACGATCACGGTGACCGGCCGCGAGACCACGGGCGGATCGGCGGGTGGGCGGCGCAGCAGGGCCATGTTGAGCGCTGCGTGGGCGGCCCCCGCGACCGAGAGGCCGGCGAGCACGCGCACCGCCCGGCCGCTCACCGTCGCGGCACCGACCGGCGGCGCTGGATCGCGAGGACGGCGAGCACCACGGCACCCAGACCGGCGCCCCAGGCAGCCGAGCCGGGCAGGTCCAGCCAGCCGGCGTGCGCGAGCGCGCCCCCGAGCGTCATCCAGCCCAGGACCAGCATCGGGGCCAGGTCGCTGATGGCCGGCGGCGCGGCGGTGCGCTCGTCGAGCAGGTCGAGCAGGGTCATGAGGACCGCACCGGCCAGGAGCCAGCCCGCGAGGTTGGTCAGCGGCACGGTGTCGATGCCGGGGAGCCCGGGTTCGGGGTGCGCCCAGGTCCAGTAGCCGGCGTCGACCATCTGCGGGTCGAGGACGACGTCCCAGGCGGCGAACACGCCGGCCGCCCAGGCGATGCGGGCCGCCCGCCGGCGCTCCGGGCGCACCGGCGCGGCGAGCCGGCGCCCCAGCAGCCAGCTCGGCCAGGCCATCATCAGCCAGGCGAGCGGCACCAGGAACGGCACGCCGAGCAGGGTCGGGCCGAGCACGTCGCTGTAGGTCCAGCTCCCGTACGGGAAGCCGGTGGCCAGCCCGAGTGCCTCGAACCCGATGGACGCGGCGAGGACGAGCGCGAGCACCCCGAAACCCGTGCGCAGGCCCCGGCTCAGCCAGGCGTGCACCACCGACAGCGTGCCGCCGAGCAGCACGATCGCCCAACTCACCACGTCCCGGGCGTCCCCTGAAGTCAGCGGGTAGGCGATGGCGGTGAACACCACGGCGAGCGCGATCAGCAGCGGCACGAACTGCCGGGCACCCCAGTCGCGCGGCACCGGCACGTGGACGATCGACGGGATCACGAGGGCCGCCGCAGCCCGGCCAGCGCCCGCCGCAACATCCGGCCGGCACCGGTGCGGGCCCGCGCGGGCGCGGTCCGGTCGGCCAGCAGGACGCGGGCCGACGTCCGTCCGGAGTTGCCGGAGACGCCGCCGCCGGGGTGGGTGGAGGCGCCGGCCAGGTAGAGCCCGGCGAGCCCGGGCACCCGGTAGCCCGACAGCGCCGGCGTCGGCCGGAAGCCGAACATGCTGGCCAGCCCCATCTCCACGTGCATGACGTTGCCACGGGGGAGGGACAGTTCGCGTTCGAGCGCCAGCGGCGTCTGTACGTACAGCCGCTGTACCGAGTCGGCGAACCCGGGCGCGTACCTGTCGACGGCCGCCACGAGGCGGGCAGCTTCCTCGTCGGCGAGGGCGTCCCAGTCGGCGCCGTCGGCGAGGGCGTACGGGTACCACTGCCCCCAGATCGTGACGACGTGCCGGCCGGGCGGGGCGAGCGTGCCGTCGCTAGCTGTACTGCTCAGACA
>NZ_LWUA01000069.1:0-458 GCF_005222955.1 Blastococcus sp. CCUG 61487
GCACCGCGTGCACGGTGCGCACCGCCATCGGCGCGCCTCCTCCTGGAGCTTCACCAGCGCCTCCCGGTACGGCGCGGCGACCTCCTCCGGCACGGCGGCCTCGAAGACCGACAGGGCCTGCCCGAGCTTCATCGCCCCGCCCTTCAACTGCCCGAGGACGGCGAACAGCTGCTCGGCGGTGCGCTGCTGCAGCTCCGCGGCGACGGCGTCGAGGACTAATGGGGCTTACCGAGCCCGCTGGTGTCTGGCAGGTTCGGCGCCGGTAGCGGCCGGTGGGTCAGCACTCTCGACGACTGGAGCGCTTGGATTCCTAGGGTCAGATCGTGCGCCCACCGGTCGTGAGGGGACCTGACCGCTGATGGGATGACGTGCCCCGGGCCTGCTCCGGTGAGCACTTGACCATTAGTCCGCCGGCTGTCTCCTCCGCGCTGCCGACCGCAGAGGCCGACCGGAGGAGG
>NZ_LWUA01000069.1:832-1566 GCF_005222955.1 Blastococcus sp. CCUG 61487
CCGATCTGATGGCCCCCGACGCGCTGGAACTGCTCGAGCGCGCCCCGGATCCAGGCCGGGCCGCCCGGCTGTCGAGGTCGAAGATCACCGCCGCTCTCAACCGCGCCCACCGGCGGGATCCGGAAGCCAAAGCCGAAGCGATCCAGGCCGTGCTGCGCGCCCCGGCGCTGCGCCAGGACCCGGCCATCGAGGCCGCCTACGCGGTGATCGTGGCCAGCGCGGTGCGGCTGATCGCGCAGCTGAACACCCAGATCGGCGAGCTGCAGGCGGTGGTGGCCGAGGGTTTTGGCCGGCACCCGGACGCTGACATCGTGACCAGCCAGCCCGGCCTGGGACCGATCCTGGGCGCCCGGGTCCTGGCCGAGTTCGGCGACGACCACGACCGCTACGCCAACGCCAAGGCGCGCAAGAACTACGCCGGCACCTCACCGATCACCCGCGCCTCGGGCACCCGACGGGTCGTGCTGGCCCGCTACGCCCGCAACAAACACCTCGCCGACGCCACCCACCAGTGGGCCTTCTGCGCGCTCACCGCCTCACCCGGCGCCCGCGCCTACTACGACACCATCCGCGCCCGCGGCGTCTCCCACCACGCCGCCCTCCGACAGCTCGGCAACCGGCTCGTGGGCATCCTCCACGGCTGCCTCAAGACCAAGACCCGCTACGACGAGGACACCGCCTGGCCCAGGCTCGCCACGGCCGCGGCTTGACGCCAAGGACCATGGGATGTCTGA
>NZ_LWUA01000070.1 GCF_005222955.1 Blastococcus sp. CCUG 61487
TGTCTGAGCAGTACAGCTAGCCCCGTTGCGCAGGTGGGTCAGGACGAGTGGCGGATCTTGCGCGCGGCAGCGGTCGACCGCTGGGGTGTGACGGGCAGCATACCGCCGAGCGGAGGTTCCCATGACGCTGGAGCAGGCCCTCAACGACGAAGAGCGGCTGGCCGGCCTCGATCTGAGACAGCTGGAGCAGCTCGTCGGCCTCGTGGAGTACGACGCCTCGGCCGATCCGTTCCCGGTCAGCGGCTGGGACGGCCTGGTGTGGGTCGTCGGCAACGCCGTCCAGACCACGCACTTCTTCCAGTCCGCCTTCGGCATGGAGCTCGTCGCCTACTCCGGGCCCGAGACCGGCAACCGCGACCACCACTCCTTCGTCCTCACCTCGGGCTCGGCGCGGTTCGTCGTCCAGGGCGCCTACGACCCCGCCAGCCCGCTGGCCGACCACCACCGCGCGCACGGGGACGGGATCGTCGACATCGCCCTCGCCGTCCCCGACGTCGACCGCTGCATCGCCCACGCCCGCGGCCAGGGCGCCACGGTCCTCGAGAAGCCGCACGACGTCGCCGACGACCACGGCACGGTGCGGCTGGCCTCGATCGCCGCCTACGGCGACACCCGGCACACGCTGGTCGACAGGTCGCGGTACTCGGGCCCGTACCTGCCGGGCTACGTCGCGCGGACCTCGTCCTACCGGAAGCGGCCCGGTTCCCCGCGACGGCTGTTCCAGGCGGTCGACCACGTGGTGGGCAACGTCGAGCTCGGCGCGATGGACCGCTGGGTCGAGTTCTACAACCGGGTCATGGGCTTCACGAACATGGCCGAGTTCATCGGCGACGACATCGCCACCGACTACTCGGCCCTGATGAGCAAGGTGGTCGCCAACGGCAACCACCGGGTGAAGTTCCCGCTGAACGAGCCGGCGATGGGGAAGAAGAAGTCGCAGATCGACGAGTACCTCGAGTTCTACGGCGGGCCCGGGGCACAGCACGTCGCGCTGGCCACCGGCGACATCGTGGCGACCGTCGACGCGATGACCGCCGAGGGCGTGGAGTTCCTGCCGACGCCGGCGTCCTACTACGAGGACCCCGAGCTGCGGGCGCGGATCGGCGACGTCCGGGTGCCGATCGAGGAGCTCCAGGCGCGCGGCATCCTGGTCGACCGCGACGAGGACGGCTACCTGCTGCAGATCTTCACCAGGCCCACCGGCGACCGGCCCACCGTGTTCTTCGAGCTGATCGAGCGACACGGCTCGCTCGGCTTCGGCAAGGGCAACTTCAAGGCGCTGTTCGAGGCCATCGAGCGCGAGCAAGAACGCCGCGGCAACTTCTAGGGCGTTTATGGCCATAAACGCCCTCGGTGCGAGAGGGAGAGTTCGGTGGCGTTCTACCGGCAGGTGGGCGAGGTCCCGCCGAAACGGCACACGCAGTTCCGGCGTCCCGACGGGCGGCTGTACTCCGAGGAGCTGATGGGGGAGGAGGGCTTCTCCTCGGACTCCTCGCTGCTCTACCACCGCGGCGTCCCGTCGTCGCTGGTGGACGTCCGGCCGTGGGAGTTGCCCGACCAGTCGACGACGCCGAACAGCCCGCTGCTCCCGCGACACCTGAGACTGCACGACCTGTTCCCGGGCGAGGAGCACGCGGCCACCGACCCGGTCACCGGCCGGCGCCTGGTGCTGGGCAACGCCGACGTCCGCATCTCCTACGCGGTGAGCACCCTGCCGAGCCCCCTGTACCGCAACGCCACGGGTGACGAGTGCGTCTTCGTCGAACGGGGGACGGCGAGAGTCGAGACGGTGTTCGGGGCGCTGGACGTGCACGCCGGCGACTACGTCCTCCTCCCGCGGGGGACGACGCACCGGTGGGTGCCCAGCGGTGACGAGCCGCTGCGCACCTACGCCATCGAGGCGAACAGCCACATCGCCCCGCCCAGGCGCTACCTCTCCCGCTACGGCCAGTTCCTGGAGCACGCGCCGTACTGCGAGCGCGACCTGCGGACGCCGGCCGAGCCGCTGCTGGCCGAGGGCACCGACGTGGAGGTGTACGTGAAGCACCGCGGCGACGGGCCCGGTGGGCTGGTCGGGACGGTGCACGTCGTCCCGGAACACCCGTTCGACGTCGTCGGCTGGGACGGCTGTCTCTACCCGTACGCGTTCGACGTCGCAGACTTCGAGCCGATCACCGGGCGGGTGCACCAGCCGCCGCCGGTGCACCAGGTCTTCGAGGGGCAGAACTTCGTCATCTGCAACTTCGTGCCGCGCAAGGTCGACTACCACCCGCTCGCGGTGCCGGTGCCGTACTACCACTCGAACGTCGACTCCGACGAGATCATGTTCTACGTCGACGGCGACTACGAGGCCCGCAAGGGCTCCGGCATCGGCAAGGGGTCGGTCACCGTCCACCCGGGCGGGCACTCGCACGGCCCGCAGCCGGCCGCGGTCGAGGCATCCCTGGGCGTGGAGCGGTTCGACGAGCTGGCGGTCATGGTCGACACGTTCCGCCCGCTGGGCCTGGGCGAGGCCGGGCGCGCCGTGGACGACGGCCGGTACGCCTGGTCCTGGTCCGGCCGCGGACCGGGCGCGTAGGGCTCAGCCGACGGCGGCGTCGTAGCGGTCCAGGAGAACGGCGGCGATGCGCTCGTCGGGCAGCAGCGGGGCGGTGACGACGTCGGCCCCGGCGGCGGCGAGCTTGTCGTGGAAGTGGCCCGGGGCGAGCAGGTAGGCGGCGACGACGACCCGCTCGGCTCCCGCGCGGCGGGCGGCGGCCACGGCGTCGGGCACGGGCGGTTGCGCCGAGGCGCCGTACCCGGTCGTCACCGGCCCCGCCCACGAGCGCTGGAGCAGGTCCGCGGTCTCCTCGACGTCGGCGACCGAGCGGGGGTCGCTGGACCCGGCGGCCGCGACGACCACCGCGGTGAGCGGGTCGCGCGGGTCCGCTCCGGCCTCGGTGAGCCGGTCGAGCAGGACGGCGGCCAGCCGCGGGTCGGGGCCGAGCGGCCGGGCGGCGACGGCGTGCGGGGACCCGGCGACGGCCTGCGCGATGTCGACGTGCACGTGGTAGCCGCCCGACAGCAGCAGCGGCACCACGACGGCGGGGCGGCTCTCGGCGGCGAGATCCGCGACGACGTCGACCACCGTGGGCGGCTGGACGTCGACGAACGCCGCCGTCGTCACCAGCTCCGGCCTGCGGGCACGCGCGGCGAGGGCGAGTTCGGCGATCAGCCGGCGGCCGGTCGGATTGCGGGTGCCGTGCGCGCAGGCGACCAGCACCGGAGCGGCGCTCACAGTGCCCGGGACAACCCGCCGTCGACCGGGATCATGACCCCGGTCAGGTAGGACGCGGCGGGGGAGAGCGCGAAGGCGGCCACCCGACCGAACTCCTCCGGCCGGCCGACGCGGCGCAGCGGGATGCCGGCCTCGGTGCGGGCGCGGGCCTTCTCGGGATCGCCGGACGCCGCCTCGATCTCGGCGATCCGGTCGGTGGCGATCGTGCCCGGCAGCAGGCCGAACACGCGGATGCCGCGCGGACCCAGCTCGTCGGCCAGCGCCTTCGCCGTCATCGCAAGCCCCGGCCGCAGCCCGTTGGAGATCGCCAGGTGCCCGATCGGCTGCTTGACCGAGATGGACAGGACGAGGCCGATCGCCGCGCCCTCGGCGAGGTGCGGGACGAGCGCCCGGACCAGCCGCAACGGGCCGAGCAGGACGCTCTCGACGCCGTCCCGCCAGGCCTCCTCGGGCGTGCTCAGGACGGTGCCCGGAGCGGGCCCGCCGACGCTGATCAGGGCGCCGTCGACGGTGCCCAGCCGCTCCCGCGCCTCGGCGACCAGCCCCTCGGCGGTGTCGGGATCGGCGAGGTCGGCGGGGACGCCGAAGGCCCCCGATCCCAGCGAGGAGACGGCGGCGTCGACCGACTCGGCGGACCGGGAGCTGATCAGCACCCGGGCGCCGTCGTCGACCAGGGCGCGGGCGGTCGCGAACCCCAGCCCCCGGCTCGCGCCGGTGAGCAGGTAGCCGCGACCGCCCAGGCCCAGATCCATCAGGCGGCCGTGCCCCGCAGCGAGCGCAGGACGTACTGCATGATCCCGCCGTTGCGGTAGTAGTTCGCCTCGCCCGGGGTGTCGATGCGGACGACGGCGTCGAACTCCACGTCGCCGGCCTTCACCTTGACGGTGCGGGGCGTGCGGCCGTCGTTCAGCTCGGTGATCCCGGTGATGCTGAACTCCTCCTCGCCGGTCAGGCCGAGCGACTCGCGGTTCTGGCCCTCGGGGAACTGCAGCGGGAGCACGCCCATGCCGATCAGGTTGGAGCGGTGGATGCGCTCGTAGCTCTCGGCGATGACGGCCTTGACCCCCAGCAGCGCCGTCCCCTTGGCCGCCCAGTCGCGCGACGAGCCGGAGCCGTACTCCTTGCCGGCCAGGACGACCAGCGGGACGCCGGCGTCGATGTAGGCGCGCGAGGCGTCGTAGATCGTCGTCGTCTCGCCGGTCAGGAGGTTCTTGGTGAACCCGCCCTCGGTGCCCGGCGCCAGCTGGTTGCGCAGCCGGATGTTGGCGAACGTGCCGCGGATCATCACCTCGTGGTTCCCGCGCCGGGAGCCGTAGGAGTTGAAGTCGCGGCGGTCCACGCCGTGCTCGCGCAGGTACTGGCCCGCGGGGCTGTCGGCCTTGATCGAACCGGCCGGCGAGATGTGGTCGGTGGTCACCGAGTCGCCCAGCATCGCCAGCACGCGGGCACCGGAGATGTCCTCGACCGGGGCCGGCTCGGCCGGCATGCCCTCGAAGTACGGAGGACGCCGCACGTAGGTGCTGTCCTCCGCCCACTCGAAGGTGTCGCCGGTCGGGGTGGGCAGGTTCTGCCACTGCTCGGTGCCGGCGAAGACGTCCTCGTAGCTGCGGCCGAACATCTCCGCCGAGACGGTGGCGTCGATGACCCGCTGCACCTCCTGGGGGGAGGGCCAGATGTCGCGCAGGAAGACGTCGTTGCCGTCGGTGTCCTGGCCCAGCGGGTCGTTGTTCAGGTCGACGTCCATCGACCCGGCGATCGCGTAGGCGATGACCAGCGGCGGGCTGGCCAGGTAGTTCATCTTGACGTCGGGGTTGATCCGGCCCTCGAAGTTGCGGTTGCCCGAAAGCACCGAGACGACGGCGAGGTCGGCGTCGTTGACCGCCTTGCTGACCGGCTCCGGCAGCGGGCCGGAGTTGCCGATGCAGGTCGTGCAGCCGTAGCCGACCAGGTAGAAGCCGAGCTTCTCCAGGTAGGGGGTGAGCTCGGCCTTCTCGTAGTAGTCCATGACGACCGCCGAGCCCGGGGCCAGCGTCGTCTTCACCCACGGCTTGCTGGTCAGCCCGCGCTCGACGGCGTTCTTCGCCAGCAGCGCGGCGCCGATCATCACCTGCGGGTTGGAGGTGTTGGTGCAGGACGTGATGGCCGCGATGACCACGTGGCCGTGGTCGATCTCGGTCTCGGTGCCGTCCTCCATGACCACCTTGGTGGGCTTCCGCGGCCGCTGGTCGGTGTGCGCCTCGTCGTGGCGGTGCTCCAGCGGGCGGTCGTCCGGGCTGGAGCCGTTGAACGGGGCGGGGGCGTCGCTGGCCGGGAACGACTCGATGGAGGACTGGTCGGCGCGGCCCTTCGGGATCGAGTAGTCGCCGTCGACGTAGTCCTCCAGCGCGGTGCGGAAGCACTCCTTCGCCTCGGTGATCGCGATCCGGTCCTGCGGGCGCTTCGGGCCGGCGATCGACGGGACGACCGTGGCCAGGTCCAGCTCCAGGTACTCGGAGAACGCCGGCTCCTTCGACGGGTCGTGCCAGAGGCCCTGCTCCTTGGCGTAGGCCTCGACCAGCTTCACCTGGGCCTCGTCGCGGCCGGTGAGCTGCAGGTAGGTGATGGTCTCCTCGTCGATGGGGAACATCGCCGCGGTGGAGCCGAACTCCGGGCTCATGTTG
The DNA here is from genome assembly GCF_005222955.1 of Blastococcus sp. CCUG 61487. Classification (GTDB taxonomy): domain Bacteria; phylum Actinomycetota; class Actinomycetes; order Mycobacteriales; family Geodermatophilaceae; genus Blastococcus. The sequence goes on from NZ_LWUA01000070.1 coordinate 5,938, forward strand.
CCGATCGTGGCGCGGTTGGCCAGCGGGACGGCGGAGACGCCCTCGCCGTAGAACTCGACGAACTTCCCGACCACACCGTGCTCGCGCAGCATCTCGGTGATCGTGAGGACCAGGTCGGTCGCGGTGGCGCCGTCGGGCAGCTGCCCGGTGAGCTTGAAGCCCACGACACGGGGGATGAGCATCGAGACCGGCTGACCGAGCATGGCGGCCTCGGCCTCGATGCCGCCGACGCCCCAGCCGAGCACGCCCAGGCCGTTGACCATCGTCGTGTGGCTGTCGGTGCCCACGCAGGTGTCGGGATAAGCCACAGTCGTGGTCACCCCGTCTGCTGACGTCTCGGTGCGCGGGAAGACCACGCGCGCCAGGTGCTCGATGTTGACCTGGTGGACGATGCCGGTGCCCGGGGGGACGACCTTGAAGTCGCTGAAGGCGCCCTGGCCCCAGCGGAGGAACTGGTAGCGCTCGCCGTTGCGCTCGTACTCGATCTCGACGTTGCGCTCGAAGGACTCCGGGGTGCCGAACACGTCGGCGATCACCGAGTGGTCGATGACCAGCTCGGCCGGGGCCAGCGGGTTGATCTTCTGCGGGTCGCCGCCGAGCTCGGCCATGGCCTCCCGCATGGTGGCGAGGTCGACGATGCACGGGACGCCGGTGAAGTCCTGCATGACCACGCGGGCGGGGGTGAACTGGATCTCCTGGTCGGGCTCGGCCGACGGGTCCCAGTTCGCCAGCGCGCGGATGTGGTCGGCGGTGATGTCCGCGCCGTCCTCGGTGCGCAGGAGGTTCTCGAGCAGGATCTTGAGGCTGAAGGGCAGCTTCTCCGCGCCCTCCACCGCGTCGAGCCGGTAGATGTCGTAGTCGGTGCCCTCGACGGTGAGCGTCGATCGCGCTCCGAAACTGTCCTTGCTGGCTGCCACTTCTCTGCGCCTACCCCTCGCTGGTTCGTCGCGTGCTGGTTCCTCGCGGCTGGTCCACGCGCTCGCGTCCACCCCCGATCATCCCAGCTCACGCAACTACGCACCGGGTGAGGCGACCCTTACCGTGGAGGGCGTGACCGGCGTCGTCCCCGATCCGCTGCCCGGCTGGCTGACCGCGGCGCGACGGATCACCGTGCTCAGCGGAGCGGGCATCTCCACCGACAGCGGCATCCCCGACTTCCGGGGGCCCGACGGCGTGTGGACGAAGAACCCCGAGGCCGAGAAGCTGGCGACGCTGTCGTACTACCTGGCCGACCCCGAGATCCGTCGTCGGTCGTGGCTGATGCGCCGCGACATGCACGGCCGGCGGGTGCAGCCCAACGCCGGGCACCTCGCCCTGGCCGACCTCGAGCGGCAGGGCCGGCTGCGCACGATCGTCACGCAGAACGTCGACGGCCTGCACCAGGCGGCGGGCTCCTCGCCGGAGCGGGTCGTCGAGATCCACGGGACCGTGCACGCCGTCGAGTGCCTGAGCTGCCGCGCGCGGACCTCGATGGAGTCGGCCCTGGAACGGGTGGCGGCGGGGGAGCCGGACCCGGCCTGCCTGGAGTGCGGCGGGATCCTGAAGTCGGCCACGATCAGCTTCGGGCAGATGCTGGACGGGGCGACCGTCGATGCGGCCGTCGAGGCGGCGCGCGACTGCGACCTCTTCCTCGCCGTCGGCACCTCGCTGCAGGTGTGGCCGGTGGCCGGGCTGGTGGAGATCGCCGCGCGGGAGCGGACGCCGGTGGTCATCGTCAACGCCGAGCCGACGCCGTTCGACGACCTCGCCGCCCTCGTGGTGACCGAGCCCATCGGGACGGCGCTGCCGCGGCTGCTGGCAGGCTGACCGGATGGCCGAGGACGACGACCTGACCGACGTGCTGGACCAGGTGGCCGCCGAGGCGAGGCCGCTGGCCGAGGACGACGAGGTGGCCGACCCCGGCGCCGGTCCGGACCACTTCGCCCTGGCGCTGTGCGAGCTGGACGGCACCGAGCACGTCGCGGGCGACGCCGACGTCGGGTTCGAGGTGCAGAGCGTGGTCAAGGTGTTCGCGCTCGCCGCGGCGCTGCGCCTCGTCGGCGAGGACGTGTTCCAGCGGGTCGGCGTCGAACCCTCCGGCGACCCGTACGACTCCCTGGTGCAGCTCGAGCACGAGCACGGCGTCCCGCGGAATCCGTTCATCAACGCGGGGGCGATCGTCGTCTGCGACGTGCTGGCCGAGGCGACGGGCTCGCCGGAAGCGGCCCGGGACGTGGTGACCGATCTGATGTCCGAGCTCGTCGGGGAGCGGCTCGAGCCGAACCCCGACGTGCTCGAGGAGGAGCGGGCCGGCAGCCACATGAACCTGGCCATGGGCCACCTCATGAGCTCGTTCGGCAACCTGACCCACCCGGTGGCCGACGTGGTCGACGCCTACGCGGAGCTGTGCGCACTGGTCGTGACCACGCGCAAGCTGGCCCGGGCGGCGCGGTTCCTCGCCAACGACGGAGTGGATCCGCGGACCGGCGAGCGGGTCCTGAGCGAGCCGCTGGCGCGGCGGGTGAACGCGGTCATGATGACCTGCGGGACGTACGACGCCGCCGGCCAGTTCGCCTACGACGTCGGGTTCCCCTGCAAGAGCGGGGTGGACGGCGCGGTGATGGGGGACGTCCCGGACCGGTTCGGCGTCTGCGCCTGGTCGCCGCCGCTGGACTCGGCGGGCAACTCCCGGGCCGGGCGGGCGGCGCTGCACATGCTCAGCGAGCGGCTGGGGCTGTCGTTGCTCTGACTGTCTGGGGCTGCTGTTGATCAGCCTTCCTGGTCGTCCGGCGTCCTCCCTCGTGGTCGGACGTGAGGGAGGACGCCGAACGATCAGGGCAGCTGATCATCACCGTCCTCAGCAGACGACGTGGCCGTGGCGGAAGACGCCGTCGGGGTCCAGCCGCCGCTTCAGCGCCTTCAGCCGCGCCAGGTCGCCGTCGCTCCACAGCGCGCCGACCTCCTGCGGCCCGGCCGGGCCCAGGAAGTTGAGCAGGCTGCCGCGCGCCGCCCAGGGAGCCAGCCGGTCGATCACCGCACCGGCCGCCGCGGGGACGACGTCGACCAGCGGCGGCGCCATCAACCCCAGCACCCACGCCGAGTAGGCGGCGTCGCGGCCGGCCACGGCGTTGGGCACGGCGGCCGGCCGGGACAGCGCCCCGCCGAGCTGCCGCAGCTCCACCATGATCAGCGGCACCTCGACGTCGGGTCCGGCGACCTCGAGCAGCGCGTCCACCGCCTCGGCCGGGAGCGCGCGCAGCGTCATGCCGTCGTGGTGGGACGGCAGCGGTTCGGTCGGGTCCACGTGGATGGCGTCCACGGCGGTGTACGGCATCTGCGCCACCGTGTCGATGATCGACGGCGCGACCGCGCGCATCGGCGCCAGCAGTGCGGCGCCCTCCTCGGCCGGGCCCAGGTGGGCGAACCGCAGGTGCACGACGGTCTGCCCGCGCAGCGGCTCGGGGACGTCGGGATCCGGCGGCATGCGCAGGATCGCGATCGAGGTGGTGGTCTCCTCGGGCAGTCCCGGCGCCCATTCGCGGTAGGCGTGCAGCAGCTCGCGCGCCGCGGTGCCCGGGTAGAAGATGCCGCCGCCGTGGAGGTCGGTCACCGGCACCAGCCCGAACTCGAGCTCGGTGACGATGCCCAGGTTGCCCTTGCCGCCGCGCAGCGCCCAGAACAGCTCGGCGTCCGAGTCGGCGTCGACGGTCCGGGCCGTCCCGTCGGCGGTCACGAGCGTCGCACGGCGGACGTGGTCGGCGGCGAAGCCGTGCTTGCGGGCCATGACGCCGGTCCCGCCGCCGAGGGTGTAGCCGACCACACCGACGTCGGACGACGACCCCGACAGCGGCGCCAGCCCGTGCTCGGCCGCGGCGTCGATCACCCGGCGCCACCGGACCCCGGCGCCCACCACCGCGGTCCGGGCGGCGGGGTCGATCTCCAGCCGGTCGAGCCGCGAGGTGGTGACCAGGACGGCGTCGTCGAGCGCGGACATCAGTCCGTGGCCGGTGGCCTGCACCGCCACTGACATCCCGGCACGGGCGGCCCAGCCGACGGCGGTGGCGACGTCCGCCGTGCTGGTGGCGCCGACGACGACGGCCGGCCGGAGGAGGTGCGCGAGGTTGAACGGGGCGACCTCGTCGGCGAGACCGGGATCCCCGGCGCGCAGGACCGGGCCGGCGACGGCGGCGGCGAGCTCGTCGAGGGACGGGGCGACGGTGTGGGGCGGTACGGCGGACCGGGGGCGGGGCAGCCGCGGGCGAGGGCGCAGGAGGCGGGCCATCGTCATCGCCCCGCGGTGATCTCGAGCTCGACGAGCATGCCGGGCAGCGCCAGCCGGGTCACGCCGACGAGCGTCATCGGAGGCGTGGCGCCGACGCGGGCGAGCCGCTCGACGAGCACGTCCCAGGAGGCCAGGACGGCGTCGACGTCGACGGCGTGGACGGTGAGCCGCAGGACGTCGCGGAGATCCATGCCCGCGGCCGCCAGCAGCGCCTCGACGTTCTCGACGGCCAGGGCGAGCTGGGCGGCCGGATCGCCCTCGTGCAGCAGGGCGCCGTGCTCGTCGACCGGCCCCTGCCCGGAGGCGGTGAGGAGGGTGGCCGGCGCCGGACGGAGCTGGGCCTGGTCGAAGCCGAGGGCGGCACGCCAGCCCGAGGGGTTGATGCGCTCCAGCGGAACGGTACTCGTGGTCATGGCGACCAACCTGGCGACAGGGACGGCGGTGCACCATCCCAGCGGACTGGTGTTCGCCGCCCCCAGACTTCTGGGGGTACTCAGAACCGCCGCCGAGGACCACACTGACCGCCGTGCGCAGCAGCATGCTGTCCGAACGGGTCCGTGCCCAGCTCGCCGGCCTGGCCGTCGCCGGCCTCGACCTGCCCACGTACGCCCGCAGCGCGCTCGACGCGCTGACCCGCGCGGTGCCCTTCGCGGCGGCCTGCTTCGCCACCGCCGACCCGGCGACCGGCCTGGTGACCGGCACGGTCAAGACCGGCGGCCTGTCCGACGCCCGCGACGAGGAGTGGGCCCACTACGAGTACGAGGTGCCCGACCCCTCGGCGTTCGTCGAGGTGGTGCGGCGCCCCGGCGGTGTGCTGGCGCTGGGCACGGACACCGGCGGCCGTCCCGAGCTGTCGCCGCGCTTCGGCGAGCTCATCCGGCCCACCTGGCACTTCGACGACGAGCTGCGCGCGGCGCTGCGCACCGAGGGCGGCACCTGGGGGTTCCTGGCGCTGTTCCGCGACGGGCCGGGTGCGGCGTTCACCGTCGCCGAGCAGGAGTTCGTCAGCGGCGTCGGAGCGGCGCTCGCCGGCGGCCTGCGGGCCGGGATCCTCGCCTCGGCCGCGGTGGCCGCCGTCCGGGTCGACGGGCCGGCCGTGCTGGTGGTGGACGAGCACGGCGAGGTCGTCTCGGCCAGCGTCGGGGCAGCGGCCCGCGTCGACGACCTCGGCGGCGGCGTCCTGGGCCGGGCACCGCTGCCGCTGGCCCTGCTCGCGCTCGTCGCCGCCGCCCGGCAGTGCGCCCGCGACGCGGACCCCGCCGTCCCCAAGGTCCGGCTGCGCACGCGGTCCGGCGCCTGGGTCGTGGCCCACGCCTCCCGGCTGCTGTCGCGGTCCGGCGCCACCTCCGACGTCGTCCTCACCATCGAGGAGGCACGTCCGCCGGAGATCGTCCCGCTGGTCGTGGCCGCGTTCGGGCTGACCGCGCGCGAGCAGGAGGTGGTCGCGCTCGTGCTGCAGGGCGTCGACACCACCGGCATCGCCGGCGCACTGCACCTGTCCGCCTACACCGTCCAGGACCACCTGAAGGCGGTGTTCGCCAAGGTCGGGGTGCGCAGCCGGCGCGAGCTGATCGCCCGGGTCTTCCACGACCAGTACGCACCGAACCTGGCCGCGCGCGCCCCGCTGGCGCCGTCCGGTTGGTTCGCCGATGCCGGGACGCCGGCGGTCCCGGCTCCTCGGTCGCCCGCGGTCGGCTCGGCCCCGCTAGCGTGACGGGCACCACGACGAGGGGCCGGTAGCTCCGGCCCGTGAACCTCGGGAGTTCGGCATGCGCGTCCCCCTGACCACCCGCGACTTCCTCGACCGCGCCGAGCTGGTCTACGGCGACCGCGTCGGCATCGTCGACGAGCCGAACCAGCCCGCGCCGTCGTTGGGCGACGTCAGCTACCGCGAGGTGGCCCGCCGCGGCCGGGCGCTGCAGGCGGCCCTCGACGAGCTCGGCGTCGGCGAGGGCGAGCGGGTCGCGATCGTCAGCCACAACGCCGCCCGGCTGCTCGAGGTGCTGCTCGCCGTCCCGTCGTCGGGCCGGGTCGCGGTGCCGATCAACTTCCGGCTGTCGCCCGAGGAGGTCGAGTTCATCGTCGGCCACTCCGGCGCGCGGGTGCTGCTGGTCGACCCGGAGCTGGAGACGACGCTCAAGGGCGTCCAGGCCGAGCACCGGTTCGGCACCGGCGAGGAGTACGAGCAGCTGCTCCGCTACGACACCGAGCCCCGCGCCTGGGCCGAGCCGGACGAGGACGCGACCGCCACGATCAACTACACCTCGGGCACCACCGCGCGGCCCAAGGGTGTGCAGATGACCCACCGCAACCTGTGGATCAACGCCGTCACCTTCGGCATGCACATGCAGGTCAGCGACCGCGACGTCTACCTGCACACGCTGCCGATGTTCCACTGCAACGGCTGGGGCCTGCCGTACACGATGGCCGGGCTCGGGGCGAAGCAGGTCGTGCTGCGCAAGGTCGACGGTGCGGAGATCCTGCGCCGGGTCGAGCAGCACGGCGTCACGGTCATGGCCGGGGCACCCGCCGTGTGGAACGCCGTCCTCGAGGCCGCCGCGGACTGGGACGGCGAGATCCCGGGCCGCGACAGGGTGCGGATCATCGTCGCCGGTGCCCCGCCGCCGTCGAAGACCATCGCCCGCGTCGAGGCCGAGCTCGGCTGGGAGTTCAACCAGATCTACGGCCTCACCGAGACCGCCCCGCTGCTCACCATCAACCGGCCGCGCGCGGAGTACGACGACCTGGACCCCGAGGAGCGGGCCAAGCGGCTGTCCCGGGCCGGGGTGCCGAGCCTCGGCACCCGGCTGTCGGTCAGCGAGTCCGGCGAGGTCCTGGCGCGGAGCAACACGGTGCTCGAGGGCTACTGGGACAACCCGGACGCGTCGGGCGAGGCGCTCGAGGGCGGCTGGTTCCACACCGGGGACGGCGGCTCGATCGACGACGGCGGCTACGTGACGATCTCCGACCGCAAGAAGGACGTGATCATCACCGGCGGCGAGAACGTCTCCTCGATCGAGGTGGAGGACGCCGTGTTCAGCCACCCGGCGGTCGCCGAGGTCGCGGTCATCGGCGTCCCGGACGACAAGTGGGGCGAGATGGTCACCGCGATCGTCGTCGTGGCCGAGGGCGAGCAGGTCACCGAGGCCGACATCATCGCGCACTGCCGCGGCAAGATCGCCGGCTACAAGATCCCGAAGCGGGTCGAGTTCCGCGAGGAGCTGGCGCGGACGGCGACCGGCAAGATCCAGAAGTTCAAGCTGCGCGACGAGTTCTGGGCCGGCTCCGAGCGGCAGGTGAACTAGTCGAAGGAGTGTCACCAGGTCGGGTCGTCTCACCCCGAGGGGTGAGACGGGCTCAACGGTGCCTGCCGTGACGCCGATCTCCGCGGTGTGGACAGCGTCAGCTCGAATCGCAGGGCATCGGAGGTCCTCAGTCGCGCAGCGTTGCGCGCGGCCGGCACGGCCCTCGCGGCCGCCCTCCTCCTCGGCCTGACCCCGTCGGTCGCCGACGCCACCCCGCGCCGGCCGACGGACGGCGAGATCGCATCCGCCAGGGCCCAGGCCGACGCCGTGGCCGCCCGCATCGGTGCGCTGAACGGGCAGCTGGCCGGGGCCGAGGCCGCCGTCGACGCGGCCCGCGCCGAGGCGCTGATCGCCCTGGACGAGTTCCAGGCCACCGAGGCGGCCGCCGAGGCCGCCCGCGGGCACGCCGAGGCCGCGTCCGCCAAGGCCGCCGCCGCGGCCGAGGAACTGGGCGGTGCCCGCGCCGACGTCGTCGCGTTCGCCCGCCGCACGTACATGGAGGGCAGCACCAACCCCGGCGCTGCCGCGCTGCTCACCTCCGGCAGCCCGGCGCAGATGATCGAGCGCGCCGCCCTGCTCGAGGCGGCCGGCGCGCACCGCTCCGACGTCCTGGTGAAGGTCACGGTCCTCCAGCAGGAGGCCGCCGCGGCCGAGGTCGTCGCCCGGGCCGCGTCCGCCGAGGCCGAGGCTCTCCAGCAGCAGGCCCAGGCCTCGCTCGAGGTGGCCCGTACCGCCGAGGTGAGCGCCCGCCAGCAGCAGGCCGAACTGGTGGAGCAGCAGGCCACCGTCCAGGCCGAGCTCGCGACCGCGCAGCAGCAGCTGACCACGCTGGTCGGCGAGCGGGCCGCCGCCGATCGGGCCTCCGCGGCCCGGGCGGCCGCCGTGGCACCTCCGCCGCCCCCGGCACCGGCTCCCGCCCCGGCCCCCGGCGGACCGTCGGGCGGGGCGGGCAACACCAGCCCGGCGGGTCCGGGGTCGTCGTCCAAGGCGCAGGTCGCGATCGATGCCGCGATGGCCTACATCGGCACCCCGTACGCGTGGGGTGGCGGCGGGCGGCGGGGCCCCGGCCCCGGCCAGGCCCCCGATCAGGGCGTGATCGGGTTCGACTGCAGCGGGCTCACCCAGTACGCCTACGGGCAGGCCGGCATCTCGATCCCGCGTAACAGCCGCGCGCAGTACGCCGCGCTGCCCAAGGTCGACCGGGCCGCCCTCAAGCCGGGTGACCTGGTGTTCTGGGCGACCGACCCGAGCCGGCCGTCGACCATCCACCACGTCGCCATCTGGCTGGGCGGGGACCGGATCCTGGAGGCGCCGGAGAGCGGCAGCTTCGTGCGGGCCACCGGCATGCGCTGGGGCGGCTACGCGGGCGCCGTGCGGCCGAGCGCGTAGGCGACGAGCCCCGGGCGGACCGGGACGTCGAGGCGTCGGGCAGCCACGGGGGGAGCTGCCCGACGCACCGTTCAGGCTAGCAGTCGCAAGGCGCGGTGGGCAGGACGTCGCTCCCGCGATCGCGGCGTCCAGCGGCCGTCCAGAAACGTGTAGGACACTGGCTCCCGGGGACGGCCGCGCGCCGCCCCCGTCGACGGTCTCCCCACCCCGGGAGCCTCGGCCCGGCACGACCAGGGAGCCCCGTGACGAGCGCCGCCAGCACGCCGATCGAGACCGCGTCCCCGCAGGCAGGGGCGCCGGTGCCGCCCTCGACGGACGCCGCCCGCCTGGAGCGGGTGCTGTTCGAGATCAAGCGCGTCATCGTCGGCCAGGACCGGCTGATCGAGCGCATGCTGGTCGCGCTGCTCGCGCGCGGGCACGTGCTGCTCGAAGGCGTCCCGGGCGTGGCCAAGACGCTCGCCGTCGAGACGCTGGCCACCGTCGTCGGCGGCTCGTTCGCGCGCCTGCAGTTCACCCCCGACCTGGTGCCCGCCGACATCATCGGCACGCGGATCTACAAGTCCGGGCAGGACGCCTTCGACACCGAGCTCGGCCCGGTGTTCGCCAACTTCGTCCTCACCGACGAGATCAACCGCGCCCCGGCCAAGGTGCAGTCGGCGCTGCTGGAGGTCATGGCCGAGCGGCAGGTGTCGATCGGCGGCGTCACCCACCCGCTGCCCGACCCGTTCCTGGTGCTCGCCACGCAGAACCCGATCGAGTCCGAGGGCGTCTACCCGCTGCCCGAGGCGCAGCGCGACCGCTTCCTCATGAAGGTGCTCGTGGACTACCCGAGCCCCGAGGAGGAGCGGGAGATCATCTACCGGATGGGCTCCGAGCCGCCGGTCGCCGAGACGATCCTCGGCCCCGACGAGCTGCGCCGGCTGCAGAAGACCGCCTCGCAGGTCTTCGTGCACCACGCGCTGGTCGACTACGTCGTGCGGCTGGTGGTCGCCACTCGCGCTCCGCGGGAGCACGGCATGGAGGACGTCGCGACGTGGGTGTCCTACGGCGCGAGCCCGCGCGCCTCGCTGGGGCTCATCGCCGCCAGCCGGGCGCTGGCGCTGGTCCGCGGGCGCGACTACGTGCTGCCGCAGGACGTCCTTGACATCACCGGTGACGTGCTGCGGCACCGCCTGGTGCTCTCCTACGACGCGCTGGCCGACGGCGTGCCCGCCGACCACATCGTCAAGCGGATCGTGCAGACCGTCCCGCTGCCGCAGGTCGCGCCGCGGCAGAACGCCGGCGGCTACGGCCCGAGCGCGCCGGGCGGCCCGCAGGTGCCCCAGTTCGGCCCGCCGCAGGGCCCGACCGTGCAGGGTCCCCCCGCGCCGGGTGCTCCGGGCGGCAACGGACACGGACCGCACCCCGCGTGATCCGGCGTCGCCGCGCCGCCGACCCGCCACCGGCGGGTCCCGCCCATCCCGGCCTCCTGCTGCACGCCGAGGGCGACGGCACGAGTTCCGGCGCGGGCGCCCCGCCGCGGTTCACCGACGGCCCGGCCGACGTGCTGCTGCGCCGCCTCGAGCTCACCGTGCGCCGCCGACTCGACGGGCTGCTGCAGGGCGACCACCTCGGCCTGGTGCCCGGATCGGGCTCGGAGGCCGGTGACTCCCGCACCTACCACCCGGGCGACGACGTCCGGCGCATGGACTGGCCGGTGACCGCGCGCACCCAGGTACCGCACGTCCGCGAGACCATCGCCGACCGCGAACTGGAGACCTGGGCCGTCGTCGACCTCTCGGCCAGCCTCGACTTCGGCACCGCCCACTGCCAGAAGCGGGACCTCGCCATCGCCGGGCTGGCGGCGGTCGGGCACCTCACCGTGCACGGTGGCAACCGGCTCGGCGCCGTCGTCACCACGGGGGAGCGGGTGGACAGGTACCCCGCGATGCCCGGGCGGCAGGCGGCCGAACGGCTGCTGCGCGGCGTCGTGGCCACCCCGCGGGCCGCTGGCGGCCGCCGCGGCGACCTCGCCGCGGCCCTGGAGACGCTGCGCCGGCCGGAGCGCCGCCGCGGCCTGGTGGTGGTCATCTCCGACTTCCTCGGCGACAGCGACTGGGAGCGGCCGCTGCGCGCGCTGGGCACCCGGCACGAGCTGCTCGCGGTGGAGGTGCTCGACCCCCGGGAGCTGGAGCTGCCCGACGTCGGCCTGCTGACCGTCGTCGATCCCGAGACCGGCCAGACCCTGGAGGCGCCCACCGGCGACGCCGAGTTCCGGGCGCGGTTCGCCGAGGGCGCCGCGGCCGAGCGGGCCCGGATCGCCGCCGCGCTGCGCCGCGCCGGGGCCGGGCACCTGCGGCTGCGCACCGATCGGGACTGGCTCATGGACGTCGTCCGCTTCGTCGGAGAACGCCGGCGCGCCGGCAGTGGAGGAGCGTCACGATGACCTTCCAGTCACCGCTCTGGCTGCTGGCGCTGCTCATCGTCGGCGCGCTGGTCGCCTACTACGTGTTCCTGCAGTGGCGCCGGAAGGCGTACGCGGCCCGGTTCACCAACGTCGCGCTGCTCGGCTCGCTGGTGCCCAAGCGGCCGGGGTGGCGCCGGCACGTGGCGTTCGCGATCGTCGCCGCCGGCATCGCGACGCTGGTCGTTTCGTTGGCGAAGCCGAGCACGGAGGTGCGGGTGCCGCGGGAGCGGGCGACGGTGATCATGGCCGTCGACGTCTCGCTCTCGATGGAGGCCCGCGACGTCGAGCCGACCCGGTTCCGGGCGATGCAGAAGGCGGCCAAGGAGTTCGTCGACGTGCTGCCGGAGCGGATCAACCTGGGGCTGGTGGCCTTCTCCGGATCGGCGGCGACCCTGGTGCCGCCGACCACCGACCGCGACCAGGTGCGCGGCGCGATCGACAACCTCGAACTGGCCGAGTCGACTGCCATCGGCGAGGCGATCTTCACCTCGCTGTCGGCCATCCAGAACTTCCAGGCCACCCTCGAGGACGCCGGCGAGGAGCCCCCGCCGGCGCGGGTCGTGCTCCTGTCGGACGGCTACTCGACGGTCGGCCGCAAGGAGACCCTGGCCATCGACGCGGCGAAGGACGTCGCGATCCCGGTCTCGACGATCGCGTTCGGCACCGACTACGGCACCCTGGACATCGACGGCGACACGGTGGCCGTGCCGGTCGACCGGGCCACGCTGGAGCGGATCGCCGATGAGACCGGCGGCAGCTTCAGCGAGGCGACCAGCGCCGAGGAGCTCGAGGACGTCTACGCAGACCTGGGCAGCCAGATCGGCTACACGACCGAGCCGCAGGACATCAGCGCGCGGTTCGTGACGGCCGGCGTCCTGGTGCTCCTGGTCGGCGCAGGCTTGAGCCTGCTCTGGACCAACCGCCTGGTCTGACTCCGCTTCACCGCGAAGAGCCAGGCTGCTTCTCCGCGGAAAAGCAGGCGGTGGGTGTCGAGAAGCGGCGATCGGCTCCGTCCCTGAGGTGCACGCGGCCAGAATGGGCCGCACTCGACCAGGGAGAACACCATGGCCAAGTACCTGCTGCTCAAGCACTACCGCGGCGCACCGGCGGCGGTGAACGACGTCCCGATGGACCGCTGGACCCCGGACGAGGTCAGCGCGCACGTCCAGTACATGAACGACTTCGCCGCCAAGCTCGAGAGCACCGGCGAGTTCGTCGACGGTCAGGCGCTCGCGCCCGACGGCATGTGGGTCCGCTCCGACGGCGAGGGCCGGCCGCCGGTCACCGACGGCCCGTTCGCCGAGACCAAGGACCTGATCGCCGGCTGGATGATCATCGACGTCGACAGCCAGGAGCGGGCCGTCGAGCTGGCCGGTGAGCTCTCCGCGGCGCCGGGCGCGGGCGGCGAGCCGATCCACGAGTGGCTCGAGGTCCGGCCATTCCTCACCGCGCCGCCGACCATCACGGAGTGACCGGCGGTGGACGAGGCGCTGCTCCGTGCGCTGACCCCCACCGTCATCGGGATCCTCGGCCGCCGCGGAGCTGACTTCGCGGCGGCCGAGGACGCCGTCCAGGAGGCGCTGGTCGAGGCGCTGCGGGTGTGGCCGTCCGCCCCGCCGCGGGATCCGAAGAGCTGGCTGACCACCGTGGCCTGGCGCAAGTTCCTCGACGCCGCCCGCGCCGACACCTCTCGCCGGCAGCGCGAGGAGCGCGTCCAGGTCGAGCCGACGACGGGGCCGGGCAGCGAGCGCGACGACACCCTGCAGCTGTACTTCCTCTGCGCGCACCCGACGCTCACCCCGGCATCGGCGGTCGCGCTCACGCTGCGGGCGGTCGGCGGGCTGACCACGCGGCAGATCGCGCAGGCCTACCTGGTGCCCGAGGCCACGATGGCGCAGCGGATCAGCCGGGCGAAGAAGACGGTGGCCGGCGTGCGGTTCGACAGGCCGGGCGACGTCGGCACGGTGCTGCGGGTGCTGTACCTCGTCTTCAACGAGGGCTACTCCGGCGACGTCGACCTCGCCGCGGAGGCGATCCGGCTGACCCGCCAGCTCTCCGCCGGGATCGACGACGAGGAGCTGCGCGGCCTGCTCGCGCTGATGCTGCTGCACCACTCGCGGCGGGCGGCCCGGACCCGGCCCGACGGAGGTCTGGTGCCGCTGGCCCAGCAGGACCGGTCGCGGTGGGACACCGCCTGATCGCGGAGGGCGTCGAGATCCTCCAGGCCGCACTGGCTCGCGACCGGCTGCGGGAGTACCAGGCACAGGCGGCGATCGCCGCGCTGCACGCCGACGCCCGCACGGCGGCGGAGACCGACTGGGTGCAGATCGTCGAGTGGTACGACGAGCTGGTCCGGCTCACCGGCAGCCCGGTGCACCGGCTCAACCGGGCGGTGGCGGTGGGGGAGGCCGACGGCGCGCGGGCCGGGCTCGCCGCACTCGCCGAGCTCGATCCCGGGCTGCCCCGGTACACCGCTGTCGCCGCGTACCTGCACGAGCGGGACGGCGACCTGCCGACGGCGGCCCGGCTCTACGCCGAGGCCGCGCGGGCCGCGGCGAACCTCCCCGAGCGGGACCACCTGAACCGCCAGGCGGCCCGGCTCAACGCGGAGCTCCGCGGCTGAGCCGGACCGCCCCGCGGGTCACTTCGTGGGGTCGAGGACGAGCTTGCCGGTGGTGCGGCGGGCGAGCAGGTCCTGGTGCGCGTCGCGCACGTTGGACAGCGGGTAGCGGGCGCCGGCGACCGGCTTCAGCGAACCGTCGGCGGTCATGGCCAGCAGGTCGGTCATCGCGGCGTCGAGCATGTCGGGGCGGGCCATGCAGTGCGCCAGCCAGAACCCGATGACGGCGCGGCTCTTCCCCATGAGCAGGCCGGGGGGCACCGGCGGCGTCTCCTGCCGGGCGGCCATGCCGTAGGTGACCAGCCGGCCGAAGGGGGCCAGCGCGGAGAGCGAGCCGGAGAAGACGTTGCCGCCGGTCATCTCGAGCACGACGTCGACGGGCTTGCCGCCGTTGGCCTCGCGCAGCGCGGCGGCGAACTGCTTGGGGTCGTCGTCGGCGAGCGCCGGGTCGACGGTGACGTGCGCGCCGAGTTCCTCGGCCAGGCCACGCTTCTCGGCGCTGGAGGCCGTGGCGATGACGCGGCCGGCACCCCAGCGGCGGGCCAGCTGGACGGCGATCGAGCCGACGCCACCGGCGCCGGCGATGACGACGACGGACTCGCCCTCGGCCAGGTGCGCGCTGGTGCGCAGCAGGTGCCAGGCGGTGGAGCCCTGCAGGACCAGGGAGAGCGCCTGCTCGTCGGTGACGCCGTCCGGGACCGCCCAGGTGAGCCGGTCGTTGGCGGCGACCCGTTCGGCGTAGCCGCCGCCGTCGAGGAGCCCGACGACCCGCTGACCGCCACCGACCGGGGTGCCGACGAACTCGGCGCCCGGGATCAGCGGCAGCTGCTGGGCGGCCAGGTAGGAGTTCTCGATCTGGTGGGTGTCGGCAAAGTTAACTCCTGCGGAGCTCACCTCGTAGACCTGCTGACCAGGCCCTGGAACAGGGTCGGGCAGGTCAACGATGTCGAGGACCTCTGGGCCGCCGAAGCGGGTGATCTGCACGGCACGCATGCAGAGGACGCTAAGGGACGGCCCCAACGCAGCGGTATGCGGCCGGGCGCCGCTCCAGGTACTTGCCGACGCCCTTGAGCCAGGTGCCCACTCCTGAGGCGAGCGTCGATGAATCGTTCGCCCGGGCCGCGGACTTCGCGGAACCGCACGTGGTGGTGCTGGCTGGTGCTCCGTGAGCGAGAGGCTGAGGGTCAAGGCCCGCGTCGTGATCGTCTTGGCGGCGACGGGCGACGGGCGACGGGCGACGGGTGGGGGTCCGTCTCGCCTGGTCAGCGGAGGACACCTCCCTGGGGTCGCGCAGGCGCCCGGAACTGTCGGTGACGATGCCTACGCTCGACGCAACGGCGAGACCCAAGGGGGCAGCATGAACGTGAGCAGCGCGTTTCAGGACTTCCAGACCACTGTCAACGCCAGCGACGAGCAGGTCGCCGACGCCCGTGAACGACGGAACCTCTTCAATGCGGCGTTTGGCGGGGAGCAGGACGTCGACAAGGTGATCCCTTCCGGCTCCCTAGCTCGCGGGACGCAGAAGGACCCGATCCACGACGTGGACACGATCATCGTCTTCAAGGCCGAGGAGCACCCCGAGTGGGGTTCTCCGGGTTCCTCCGCGGAGGACGCCCTCAATCACACGCAGCAGCGGGTCAACGCCCTGCTGGGCGGCAACGGCACGCACGAGGCGGGGCGGGTGCGGTACACGCGGTGGCGAAATCACGCGGTCAAGTGCTGGCTCGACCCCACGGACGACCCAGACGCGTTCACGGTCGACGCCATGCCTGCCCTGAAGCGCAACGGACATCTGTTGGTCCCGGAGGCTGTCAGCGAGAAGTGGATCGAGTGCGATCCCGAGTACCTCATCGCCGCGGTCAAGCAGCAGCACAGCACCTGGAACAAGTTCGCCGGATCCGTCCGCATGGTCAAGGCGTGGGCTGCGGAGCAGCAGGGAGTCAAGATCAAGTCTCTTGTCATGGAGGTGCTTGCGCTCGACCTCATGCCCCTTGGGAAGACCCAACCGGTTGCGATCAAGGAGTTCTTCGTCAAGGCGGCAGCCCTCGTCGAGGCGGGCCTGCCCATCGACGATCCCGCGGACCTGTGCGGGCCGATCCAGCCCGATCTCGACTACGCCCTGTTCGCGGATCGTCTGAGGTCCGCCGCCGATGACGCTGGTGCGGCGATCGCGGCTCAGGTGAACAACAACGAGGCGAAGGCCATCAAGCTCTGGGGCGACGTCTTTGGCTCCTCGTTTCCGAGCCCCCCGGCTTCCGCTGGGACCGAGACCGTCGCGGCACCTCGCACGGTGAAGGACAACCCGCAGGGATGACGACCAGGTGTCCTGGCTACAGCGCGCGACGGGAGAACCATTGGGAGCCCTGACCCCCGTCTTGTGGCCTGATGCCGAACCGACTCGGCTTGCTCGAGACGTCGCCGAGGTCCAGGCGTTCGCCCCGGACCTCGTCTACACGGCACCGATGCTCGACGCTGACGGAGTGCCTGAGCATCACGGAGCGTGGCACGGTGTGCTTCCTACCTGGCCGTTCGATCGTCGGGTGCCCTTGGGACTCCCCGGCCTGGTCCCAACGGGCCTCAACTTCGTGATGCTCTATCAGGCGGCCCATCCAATGGTCCCGCCACGGATCTACCCAGTTGATCCGAAGCCCGAAATCAGCGAGCACACGCAGCACCGCTGGCACGTGGCGCCAGGGGGCAGCCTCTGTCTCCTTCAACGCGTCGGCATGTGGGCGCCCGAGGCCAGCATCACGGACCTCCTGCTCAAGGCGGCCGGGTGGCGGATCGAGTACGCGTTGCTGAAAGCCGGAGCGATTGAGTCGATGACCGAGCACGGCATCGTCACGGATGCGGCACTGGACGGGCTGATCACCGAAACGGCCGAACGACTCGCAGAGGCAGCCCTCGATCCCGTCCAGGCTGGCGAGACCGCGACTGGGGAACCGCATGCGGACGACTGACCCGTATCTCGTCATCACGAGGGACGCCGCCGAGAAGATCAAGAATGCGCCGATCTCTTCCGGAGAGATCGGGATGCGCCACAACGCCGCAGACAACGTTTACATCGTCGACAAGGTCGAGATCCTCAGGCAGACCCGCGTCGGGATTGTTGTTCCCTCCGAGTATCGCGTCCTGCAAGCGGGGGAGAGGGGTCCAGTAGGCCAATGGATGCGTCAGCCCTCGCCGGAGATAAATCAACTCCACGTCAATCTGCTCATGCGGCCCGGCACTTGCATCGCTTTCGAAAAGTTCCGGACTCTTGTCTCGGGGGTCGAAGACCCAGGCGCCTCGGCGGGGCTTCTCATCACCCACGATCCCGATCTCGACGAGGAATGGCGACGCGTCGGGGGCCGCGAGTTGGCGGGCTGGCTTATCACCCGAAGTGGCGTCTGGCCCATGCATGTTGACCTCGAGCCAGAGTCCTTCGGGCTTGGGCAACTTGCAGACCAATGGCCGGTCCAGGATCTGGCGGACCGCTCCACGATGGTCGTGGGCCTCGGCAGCATCGGGGGCATCGCAACTGACGCGCTTGCCGCCTACGGCGTCGGCCGGCTCGAACTTGTCGACCCCGACCGGTTCCTGTGGCACAACATGGTGCGCCATGTCCTAGGACCCGAATCCGTCGGTGCGTTCAAGGTCGACGCCATGAAACGACGCCTCGCTCACGCGTGGCCGGACGCCGACATTCGACCTCACCGACTCGATGTGGTGCTGGATGCGCACGTCATCCGAGCCTTAGCCGCGACTGTCGACGTCATCGTCTGCTGCGCCGATGGAGTGGCACCACGACGCGTCGTCAGTCACCTCGCGCGTCGTGCGGGGATCCCCGCCATTCTGGCCTGCGTGCTGGACGACGGAGCCATCGGCGAAGTGCTGCGCTTACGACCGGGTTCCAGGTTCGGGTGTCTTCTCTGCCACCGGGCGTACCTGGCGTCCATCGGTGCGATCGATCCTGAAGCGGATCAGGAACTCGACTACGGGACCGGTCACACTCACCGGCCCATGACGGCCGTCCCCCCCGACCTCCACCTCATGGGCGAGGTTGCTGCCAAGACCGCGGTCGCAACCCTCCTTGAGGCCCATCACGGCGACCACACCCAGATTCTTCCTGGTGACCAGGCCGTCATCGGGTTGCGCCCGGGCGGCGACCTCGGGGCGCCTTATGACGTCAAGCGGGCCGGGGCCGTGGTGTGGTCAAGCATTCAGCCTCCGCGACCGAACTGCCCAACCTGCACGACGTCTTGACCGGGCCCAAGGTAGACGCGCCCCGCGCCCGTCAGCGGCTCGTCGCCATCACGACGCAGGCGCTGGACGTCATTCGTCGGGAGGTGAAGGCCGCCGCCGGCGACGGTCTCGAAACAGGCGGCATTCTCCTCGGCCACGAGGGCACCTCAGGCAGCATCCCCACGATCCTGGTGGCCGGAGATCCAGGACCGCGGGCCGTGCGCCGAACGCATCGATTCAGCCGGGACCGTGTTCATGCCCAGGCCTTTGCTGACCGTGCCTGGATCCAGCATCAAGCCCAGTGGATCGGCGACTGGCACACACATCCAGGCGGGCAGGCGGTTCCGAGCAACTTCGACATGTCTTCGTATGCCCGCCAACTCGCTGACCCGGATCTCGACTTCACCGAGTTCATCACCCTGATCGTCGCGACGCGGCAAGCTGAGCCGGCGCGCCTGGCTGCCTGGGTCATCGACTCGGGAGGAGCCGTCTTTGCCACGCTCCAGATCATCGACCAGCCAACGAACCCATCCACCCATCCAGGGGTGGTACAGAACGGAAGCCCCGGTGAATCTCGATAGCAAAATGGCGGCCGCGGCTTGGCTTCTTCGAGTAGCTCAAAACCCTGTCCAGTGATATAGGGATGAGTCCAAGTCGCAACCGTCTTTCCCCGCATCCATCTTCAAGTCTCAATGCAATCCCGCGTATCGGAGGATTCGTGACCCAGCCCGCTGACACATCCGCTGAAGACAGTCTCACTAAGCCGTTCGACCTTCGCGCGGCTTTCTTGGCTAAACAGAACGCCCTCCGGGCCGCCCTGCAGGTAGCGGTCGAGTTCACCGCTCATGGCACGACAATCGGCGACGCCAGCGAGGTCAACTGGACGGCCATGCTCAGCGAGTTTCTTCCGAACCGCTATGGCGTCGGTCCAGTCTTCGCCGTTGACAGCCTCGGGCGCCAGAGTCAGCAGATCGACGTCGCCGTCTACGACCGCCAGTACGCACCCCTATGGTTCCGGACTCCCGCTGGAGTGTTGTTCGTTCCCGCAGAAAGCATTTACGCCGCGTTTGAGGTCAAGCCTGAAATCAATAAGTCCCTTGCCGAGTATGCCGGTGATAAGATCGCCAGCGTCCGGGCATTGCACCGCACCAGCGCCCGCATCCGGCACGCGGGCGGGCACTACGACCCACAGGACCCTGCGAACAAGCCGATCCTCGGCGGCTTGCTCGCCGTCCGCAGCGGCTGGAGCGATATCACCGGAAAGGCGGCCGTCACGGCGCTTACAGGACTCGACGATAATCACCGCATCGATGTCGGTATCGCCCTCGACGCGCTCGCCTTCGACATCGATCGCGATGGGGACATCGCCTTTAGTGAGCCTGGCACGCAGCTCATCTATTTCGCCATGCGCCTGTTCGACCGCCTGCGGGAACTTGGCACGGCGCTTGCAATCGAGGTGGACAAATACGAAATGCACATCAACTCGAATCCCGACTCGCTTTCCACGGAATCCGGGTGAGGAGTCGAAACGTTGACCGTCGAGCCGCTGGTGGCTGTCGGCAGTTGGCTCTCGCGGAACTCACCTCGCAGAGGCTGCTGACTAGGCCTTGGGCAAAGTCGGGTAGGTCGACGATGTCGAGGACTTCTGGGCCGTCATGCTGGGGGTGTTGGGACGAACACCCGCGCTAGGAGGCCGCGTCGGGCACTTTGAGCAAGGCGGTTGGCCGGCGACGATGACTGCGCGCACAAGCGCGACATGCCACGGGACTCAAACTGGAAGGGCTCTCGATGATAAGCAATGAGCAGATCGCCCACGACTTGGCAATGGCGTACGTCAACAACAGGCATGGCGCCGAAGTATCGGGCGACTTCTCCGTTGAAACCTCGGGCGACAACGTCTCGGGATCGGGTACGGTCGCAACGTCGCGCCTTCCAGATGTCGACGCCATCCGCATGATCAAAGTTGGGACCGGCGAAAAGTACTTCTTCGGGCTTATCGAGAGGACCGAGGAGGTCGAGGCGGGTTTCGCGGTAACGCGCACCTTCGAGAAAATGATTCAGGACTATCACAGTGCCTATGCGAGATTCCTCGAACTCTTGGAGCAAAAGTAGCTAGCGCAGCCGCGCTGCTGCAGCCGGGTCCAAATTCCCGGCGACGTCATCCGCTTCCCGCTCGCCGACTGTCCCAAAGCGGGCCCACTGTGGGATATCAGGTTCTGGCGTGTGGCTGTTCAGAGGTCTAGGTCGGCGACATATGCGGCATGATCGCTGAGCCGCTGCCCCCCGGCCCTCGCTGGCGGGCGCAGCACCTCGATGTCCCCAATAGCGGAGATGTCTCGTGAGACGGCCAGGTGATCGATTGCTTCCCGACCGGATATGCAGTGGCCTGCGGACGCCGTCAGGACTTGCAGTTCGAGGGACTCGAAAGCCGTCTCTAGTCGAGAGATGCCAGCGACTGTGCCAAAGGTCCGGTGGTGCGCCCGTTGAAGCTCTGGGTTCGGCCTGCGCAGCGCCTGGTTGAAATCCCCGCCCCAGATGAGCGGTTCGCCAGGCCGGCGCGCCGACCGTATCCGTTCGATGTGGTGATCAAGAACGAACTCGGCCTGGGTGTCGAGGTCTGTTGCCGGCAGGTTAGGCCAGGAGTCCCCCGCTCCTCCCCAAGGCAGGACCGAGCATGCGGTCAGCACGGTCGTGGCGAAACTTCCTGCCCGCATCTGGATGCGAGCCAGACAGAGTGACTCTTCCGCGGCGGCCGGGGTACGGCCGTCGTCGAGCAGTCGCACCATGGGCAGGGCTGTCTGAATCCCCGCCCATCTCTCCTGAGCACCGCCTAACGTGCGGCGCGGCGAGGCCACCAAATCCTGGCCGGGCGTCTGCCAGCGCGCGTTCACTTCTGTGAGTAACCACAACTCGGCGCGCGCGGCTGCGAGGAAGTCCGCGGCTTCTGGCCCCTTGCCCGACTGCGCGAGCGGGTACTTCTCCATGTTCCAGGTGCCGACGCGCAAAGAACCCTCGCTTCCGATGACCGGCGGTACATCCACCACGCCACGACTATCGGCGCGAATGGGTCATGGCTGTACGCGGGCGCAGGACGCAGATGCCACGTTGCGGCTCGGCTTGGATCCCCTAAGGCCCCCTTGGGCTAATCGGATCAGCGGGGGAGGGGCGTTTCGACTACGACTGGGACGAGCAGCCGGTGGTGCGTGTCGGCAAAGTTAACTCCCGCCGAGCTGACCTCGTAGACCTGCTGACCGGGCCCCGGGACGGGATCGGGCACGTCGACGACGTCGAGAACCTCGGGGCCGCCGAAGCGGGTGATCTGCACGGCTCGCATGCCGTGAGGCTAGCGCCCATCGGGGGTGCAACCTCGAGCCACCGGGGCTGCGGCGTGCCCTCGGGAGGCCAGCCTTCTCGGGTGCGCGAGCCTCGACGGACGCCATCGATGGCCTCATACTTCCGGAGTCGATAGAAGGGGGACCGTCGTGCCACTAAAGACTCGCGGACGGCGACTCCCACTCCAGCGGCAGCTCAGTCCCTTGAGGCTCCTGTTGTTGGCCCTCTTGCTCCAAGCCGACGGCGACCTCCCTGGGAGGTCGAGGCACCCCGTGCCGAACGCGACCCGTTTTTGCTACGAGTGCAGGGATCGGGTTTCCGTGGTCGCGGCGCCTAGTTGTAGTGACCACGAGCGTTGTTGACGGCGTAGCGGGCCGAGACGGCAGGGGGACCTCCGGGCGAAGGTGTCCCGCCCCGGGTTCAGT
>NZ_LWUA01000071.1 GCF_005222955.1 Blastococcus sp. CCUG 61487
TGTCCCGCCCCGGGTCTGATGGAGGCTCTCAATCCACGTGAGGATGAGAGTCATGGCGGCACCGAGGAAGTACCCCGAGGAGCTTCGGGAGCGGGCGACCCGGCTGACGGTCGACGCGCGGCGTGACCCGGCCACCCGGACCGGGGCGTTCAAGCGGATCGGCGAGCAACTGGGGATCAATCCCGAGACGCTGCGCAACTGGGTGATTCAGGCCGAGATCGACGAAGGTCACCGGCCGGGCACCACGACCGATGACGCCACCCGGCTGGCCGAGCTGGAACGGGAGAACCGGGAGCTGCGGAGGGCGAACGCGATCCTGAAGAGCGCGTCGGCTTTCTTCGCGGCGGAGCTCGACCGCCCCTCCCGCTGATCGTGGCCTACATCGATCAGCACAAGCTCGAACACGGGGTCGAGCCGGTCTGCGCGGTCCTCACCGAGGCCGGCGCGAAGATCGCCCCGAGCACCTACTACGCACACCGCACCCGGCCGCCCTCGGCCCGGTCGGTCACCGACGCGGCCACCACCGCGGTGATCGAGAAGGTGCATGCCGAGAACTACGGGGTCTACGGCGCCCGCAAGGTGCACGCCGAAGTGCGCCGCCAAGGCCACGCCGTGGCCCGGTGCACCGTCGAGCGGCTGATGCGCTGCGCCGGGCTGCGCGGCATCACTCGGGCGAAGGGCCCGCGCACCACGGTGCCCGGCACCGGCCCGGACACCCGCCCGGACCTGGTCGATCGGGCGTTCACCGCGACCGGCCCAGACCAGCTGTGGGTTGCCGACATCGAGCGCCACGAG
>NZ_LWUA01000072.1 GCF_005222955.1 Blastococcus sp. CCUG 61487
ACCACGCCCGGGGACTTGACCCTCCCTCGATGCCGTAACCGAGACGTCACCGTAACGGTGAACGTCCAGGAAAGTGATCACTCGGCGGAGCTAGCGGACGAGCGCCGATGGTATATCCTTCTCTTCGCGTATATACAGCGGTTGACAGGAGGCGCTCATGGCAAAGACGGTGATCGACCTGGACGAGCAAGCGCTGGCGCTGGCTATGGCTCACTACGGAACCGCGGTGAAGAAGGAGGCGGTGAACCGCGCCCTCCGGGACGCTGCCGGCCGCCGCGAGCAAGAGACCGAGGACCTGGCCGACTGGATCCAGGAGGTTGGCAAGCGTTTGGCCGAGGTGGACCCTCGCACGAACGCTTGGCGGCAGTGAGCTACCTCCTCGACACCTCGGCGTGGGTGCTGGGCGGGCAAAACCGAACGGTCGCTGACAGGCTGGCCGCCGAGATCCGGTCGGGCGCACTGGGGCTTTGCACGATCACCGCACTGGAGGTTCTCTACACGGCTCGGGACACCCGGGAGTACGAGTCAACGCTCGACGGCCTCCGGCGTCTGCCGTGGTACGACCTACGCGATCCCCGGGCAGCAGTCGTCGTGCAGCACCGACTGGCGCGGCGCGGCCAGCACCGGACGTCGTTGCCGGACGTCGTCATCGCTGCGACCGCGGCCGAGCACGGGCTCACCGTTCTGCACTACGACAGCGACTACGAACGGCTGGCCGAGGTGAGCGGTACCCGGCATGAGTGGGTAGCGCCGCGAGGCGGCGGCCACGCACCGCAAGCGTAGAGGGCAAGTGTCAACGGTCGAGACCATGTTCCTTTCGATCAGCGTCTCTGGACAACCTTCGTGACAGCAGCGGTGAGCTTGTCGATGGACCGCTCGACCCGGTGCAGGCTGCCGACCGCCCTCGCGCTCTGATGACGGAACTCTTCGAAGGACACCGCATAAGTCAGCGGATCAGTAGGACCGAAGGGGCCGACGCAGGTCACTGTCACCTGTGTGATCGGCGGAGCGGTGTCCTCCTCGAAGTAGTTAAACGAGACTCCTAGGTTCCACGTCATGCTCCGCCCAGGCGGCAGGTAGGAAATTCCCTGCGCCAGGGCCAGAAAGGGGCCTTGTTCGCTTCCCAGCCTCTTCGGCAGGGGCGGGTCGAACTGGACTTGCACGTTCCGCGCCATGGTCTGGCCGAGGTTACGAGCGACCACCTGTAGAAGCTGACCTTGGGCATCGTCCGGAACGACGTCGACGACGACGTAGGGCTGCGCGGCGTCCCTGCGGGCCTGCTCCTGCAACTCGTTCTGGCGTTGGGCGGCGGCCACCTGGTCGCGAGCGGCTGCGACCTGATCGCGCGCGGCGCTCGCCTGATCTCGGGCGCTCGCTGCCTGTTCCACCGCGGCCTCGGCGGATCGACTGGCGCTGTGCGCTTGAATCTTGGCATAGCGCGCGGCGACGACGGACACGATGACGGCCGCGACGGACACCACGACGGCGACCAGGGCAATGATGGCTTCGGCGCTCACAGCACCAGGTTGGCGCACACCTGTGACGGCGGGCCGGATGCCTACTCGAAGAAGTCTTCGTCGATCTCGACGAGGCGGTAGGTGTGCTTCGTCTGGACGCCCACGCCGTAGCGGATCATCAGGCGGGCCAGTCGCTCACCGTCGATGAGGATCACGCGAGCGTTGATTCCCTTGGCGTACTCCTCGGCGCCGGCGGAGAAGCGGCTGGTCGTGATGAAGATGCCGCGGGTGGCGTGCTGCCCGTGCAGCGCGCCGACGAAAGCCTGGATCGTCTCGCGCCCGACGGTGTTATCCGCGGCGTAGCGCTTGGCCTGCACGTAGACACGGTCCAGACCGAGCGCATCCTGATCGATCACCCCGTCGACGCCGCCGTCACCCGAGCCGCCGAGCCGCTGCACGCGCTTGTCGGCGCCGCCGTAGCCCATGGCGACGAGCAGGTCGAGCACGGCCTGCTCCAGGAAGGCCGGCTCCTGAGCCCGTAGCCGTTCCAGCAACTGGACTGCGACGTCGGCGTTATACCGCGTCACTCCCTCATCGACCTGTTCAAGCGGGTCGAGGGCGCTGTCCTCTGCCTCGCCGGTCGTGCTGGCAGATGACGACGCTTTCCGGCGCCCGCGGCCGTCCGGAAACAAGACGCGCTGCGTCAGGACCGTCGGGTACTCCGCCAGCAGAGCGCGGCCACGCTCGCTGATGACGTAGCGGCCCCGGCTAGGCCGGTCGATGGCACCCGATCGGGCGAGCGCGGAGAGCGCCCAGCCGATGCGGTTGTTCGCCTTCGTCTGCCCCGAGTCGAGCACCTCGCTGCGCTGCTCCTCGGTCAGCCCGGCCCGATCCGCGGCGAGCTGGAACATCTCCCGTCGCCCCCGCTCGACACCGTCGGAGAGCACCTCCAGGACGGGGACGAGGAACCCTTCCCACACCGGCATCTCCACCGGAACGCTCACAACTTCCCCCGGAAAGCGCGGTGGTTGAGCGCCGACGCGAGTGCATCAACTTCGTGTACGTGCGCTCGACTCAATCTGAGTTGACGGCTGATGGCTTCCAGACGAACCTCAAACTCGCGCTGCAACCCGATCGGCGGAAACATGACCGGCGTCTGCTTCACGACCGACGTGCTGATCGTGTTGAGCCCTGATGTGGTGTTCGCTGATCTCAATAGATGCCGCCTGCCGGCTCTCGAATTGAGGTACGCCTCGACAAAGCTAGGCAGCAACCTCGTTCTGTCAGGGCGAACCCTAATCAAGTGATTCTGGTGCACGCAGCCCTGTACTGATCCGTCCCACATCGCGGCACGTCCGATCTCGCCCGAGTTGCCATGGCCTTCGACAAGAAGCAGGTCGCCAGCCTGAAGGAGGACTCGCGCCAGTTCGCCTTCGGTCACACCGATGTCTTTAACTTCGGACAAGTCGAGTCTGCCTCGATGGACGTTGGCCACCCGCAGGTAGGGCGCACGGAGTGGCAGGGTGTCCCGAGTCTTCGTGACTTGTAGCCCTCCCTGGATCCCTGCGGCGTCACCGAGATGGCCACGGCCGAAGCGCGTGACGTGGCCGGGATCGGCGAACATGCGATGGAAGACGGAGTCCTTCAGCTCGCCTAGCAGGCCGATTCCCTTATGGCGCATCGCACGGACGTGCTCGACGTGGTCCAAAATGTCCGCGATCCGCCGCTGCTCCTCCAGCGCCGGAGTCGGCACCTCTAGTTGTACTGCTCAGACAGGTTGGTCAAGCGGGTGATCGGTGGGCGGCGGTCAAGTCCCCGGGCGT
>NZ_LWUA01000073.1 GCF_005222955.1 Blastococcus sp. CCUG 61487
CCCGCTGCAGTTGAGTCGATTCGGTAGGGCGATCAGGCCGCGTGAGGGTCTGGGTCAGTGTCCCGAGCTCGATGGGTGTGGCCGTCCAAGGCGGCGCTGCCGGCTGTGGTAGGCGCTGTCGGTTCAGGCGATGATCGTCAGCCGCAGGTCCTCGCGGCTGACCCGGCGCTGTTGGTCTAGGACGTTGCGCTGCAGGGGATGGCGAGTAAAGGCTCCATCGCGGCGTTCTCGCCGCAGGCGCCCACTCGGCCCATCGAGCCGGTCCAGGCCGTTGTTCATCAGCGCGGCGATGAAGGCATTGGGCGGAACTGGCTGCGGCTGTTCCGATTGCATATTCGTGCCGGCCGGTCCGCACGGGGCGATGGCGTTTGCGCAGGGCTGTCGCGGCCAGTGTGGCGGTCATCCGGGTGTCCATGGAGTAGCCGACGTTATGCCGAGGTTATGCCCGAAGTGCAGCTCCTTGAGCGCGTAGGGGTAGAGCTTGCCCATGGCCGTGGGGTGCTTGACGATGTCGGTCAGCCAGACGGCATTTAGGTCAGCCAGGCGGCGTGGGGGTATTGCGGCTGAACTGGCGGTCCACTAGGTCGTCGTCCACCGGCGCGCCGCCCTTGCGGTTCGAGCCGCGCTTCTTGGCGGACAGCGATCAGGTGCGCTGCCGGGAAGCAGAGCCGGGCGGCCCGGTCCTCCCCAGCGGTCAGGCCG
>NZ_LWUA01000074.1 GCF_005222955.1 Blastococcus sp. CCUG 61487
GCCGCGGTCGCCGCCGCGGGGGTGGAGCTGGTGCGCGACCGGGTGGCCGAGGTCGTCGTCGCCGACGGTCGGGCCGACGGCGTGCGGCTGGCCTCCGGTCGGCTCGTCCGGGCCGGCACCACGGTGCTGGCGCTCGGCGCGCACAGCGGTGGGCTGCCCGGCGCTCCACCCCTGCCGGTCCGCCCCGTCAAGGGGCAGATCCTGCGGCTCGCGGGCGCGCAGGGGCTGCTGGAGGGCACCGTCCGCGCCCTGGTGCGCGGCCGGCACGTCTACCTCGTGCCCTACGGCGCCGACGGGCTGATCGTCGGCGCCACCGTCGAGGACCGCGGCTTCGACGCCCGGGTGACCGCCGGCGGCGTCCACGACCTGCTGCACGACGCGATCGAGGTGGTGCCCGAGGTCGAGGAGCTCGAGCTCGCCGAGACCCTCGCCCGCTGGCGCCCGGGCACCCCGGACAACGCCCCCCTGCTCGGCCCGTCGTCGGTGCCCGGCCTGGTGCTCGCCACCGGCCACCACCGCAACGGCGTGCTGCTCACCCCGGTCACCGCCGAGGTGACCGCCGAGCTGATCACCACCGGCACGCTGCCCGAGGTGGCCGCGCCGTTCACCGCCGACCGGTTCGCCGGCGGCCCGTCGGAAGGACGCTGACATGCACGTGACAGTCAACGGTGACCGGATCGAGGTCGGGGACGACACCACCGTGGCCGACCTCGTGGCCGCCCGCGCCGGCGGGCACGACCGCGTGGCCGTCGCCCGCAACGGCGACGTCGTCCCGCGCAGCACCTGGCCGCGGACAGCGCTGGCTCCGGGCGACGCGGTCGAGGTGCTCGCCCCGACCGCCGGAGGCTGAGATGACGACCGATCAGTTCGAGCTGGGTGGGGCGACCTTCGGCTCGCGGCTGCTGCTCGGCACCGGCGGGGTGCCGAGCCTGGAGGCGCTCGAGGCGGCCGTGCGCGCGTCGGGCACCGAGCTGGTCACCGTGGCGCTGCGCCGGGTGGAGGCCTCGGCGACCGGCTCGATGATGCAGGTGCTCGACCGTGCCGGGGTCCGCCTGCTGCCCAACACCGCCGGCTGCCGCACCGCCCGCGAAGCGGTCCGCACCGCGCACCTCGCGCGGGAGGCGTTCGACACCGACTGGGTCAAGCTGGAGGTGATCGGCGACGAGCACACCCTGCTGCCCGACGCCGTGGAGCTGCTCGACGCCGCGGAGCGCCTCGTCGCCGACGGGTTCACCGTGCTCGCCTACACCACCGACGACCCCGTGCTGGGCCGGCGGCTGGCCGACGTCGGCTGCGCGGCGGTCATGCCGCTGGGGTCGCCCATCGGCAGCGGCCTGGGCATCCGGAACCCGCACAACATCGCCCTTCTCCGCGAGGCGGTGCAGGTGCCGGTCGTGCTCGACGCGGGGATCGGCACGACGTCCGACGCGGCCCAGGCGATGGAGCTGGGCTGCGACGCCGTCCTGCTCGCCTCCGCCGTCACCCGCGCCCGCGATCCGGAGCGGATGGCGCTGGCCATGCGGCAGGCGGTCGCGGCCGGCCGGCTGGCCCGGCTCGCGGGCCGGATCCCCCGCCGCTGGCACGCCGAGGCCTCCACGTCCTTCGAGGGACTGCCGGCGCTGTGACCGCGCCGCGGCTGCTCGTGGTCACCGACCGGCACCAGGCCGCGCGACCGCTCCCCGAGGTGGTGGCGGTCGCCGTCGCGGCGGGTGCCCGCGCGGTGCTGCTGCGGGACAAGGACCTGCCCCTCGCCGCGCGGCTCGCGCTGGCCGACGAGCTGCGCGCGGTCCTCGACCCGGTGGACGGCCTGCTCGTGTGGGGCGGAGCGGCCGGCGCGCCGGAGGGCACCGCCGTGCACCTGGCGGCCGGCGACTCGTTCCCGGTCACCCGGCCACCGCAGGTCGGCCGCTCGTGCCACTCGGCGGCCGAGCTCGCCCGCGCCCGGGAGGAGGGCTGCGACTGGGGAACGCTCTCGCCGGTCTTCCCGACGCCGTCCAAGCCCGGGTACGGCCCCGCCCTCGGGACCGACGGGCTGGCCGAGCTGGTCGGACGGGCCGGGCCGCCGGTGCTCGCGCTGGGCGGCGTGCTGCCGGAGCACGTCGCCGGTTGCCTGGCGGCGGGCGCGCACGGGATCGCCGTCATGGGCCCGGTCATGCGCGACCCGGCCGTCGTCACCGACTACCTGGCGGGGGTGCCGGAGGATCGCTGAGACGTGACGCACGTCGCATCCAGGTTTGAGCCGGGCCTGCCGAGCCCATACGTAACTGTTCGACCCACCTCGGGCGAGCCAGGATTGCGAGGATTCGGCACGGTGACAGGGCAGCTCGATGGCCACACCTGGCCGTCCGCTCCGCCGCCGCGCGCCACCCCCGTCCTGCGCTGGGAGCTGCGGGACATCGCCGAGCTCCCGGGGATGCGGTCCGAGGTGCGCCGGTCCGTGGCCGCCCACGGGGTCGACGACGACGTCCTGGACCAGCTCGTGCTCGCCCTCGACGAGATGGCGTCCAACGCGCTGCGCCACGGCGGCGGTCGGGTCGAGGCATCGCTGCAGGTGACCGCCGACGCCTATCTCGTCGAGGTGTCGGACTCCGCGGCGGCGCGCCCGCCGACGCCGGCGGTCGACCGCGACCCCAGCCAGGGCGGGCTGGGCCTGTACCTCATCGCGCGGATGGCGCGGCTGCACGGCTGGTACGCCAGCGGCGGCGCCAAGCACGTCTGGGCGCTGCTTCCCCGCAGCTGACCTCCGGCGCCCGCGGGCTCAGGACCCCGCGACGGGGGGCAGCCGCTCGGGTCCGGCCTCCGCCGGTCGCGGCCGGTCCTCCGGGTGCAGCCGGATCGCCACGAGCGCCACGTCGTCCTGCAGCCCCTCGGGCCGCAGCCGGGCGATCACCTCGTCGCACAGCTCGCCCAGCGGCCGGTCGGCCAGCTCCGCGAGCGCCTCGCGCAACCGGGCGATCCCGACGTCCAGGGGCAGGTCGCGGCCCTCGACGAGGCCGTCGGTGTAGAGCAGCAGGGTGGTGCCCCGGCGGACCGTCACCACCGACTCGGTGCGCCGCGCGGACGGGTCGACGCCGAGCATCAGCTCCGCCCGCTCGGTGGCCAGCTCCTCGATGCGGCGATCGGCGTGCAGCAGCAGCGGCGGCGGATGGCCGGCATTCGACCAGCGCAGCCGGCTCAGCCCCCGGGCGCGCTCCTCGGAGGTCTGCTCCACCCGGGCGATCGCGGCGGTGGCCATCGTGCCCATGCCCAGCCCCTCGATCGCGGCGTCCAGGTCGCCGAGGATGGTGGCCGGACCGGCGTCCTCCCGGAAGCCGATCCCCCGCAGCATCCCGCGCAGCTGCCCCATGGCGGCCGCCGCCGCGGTGTCGTGGCCGACGACGTCGCCGATCACGAGCACCGTGGCGCCGTTGGGCTGGATGAACGCGTCGTACCAGTCGCCCCCCACCTCGGCGACCTGCACCGCGGGCAGGTAGCGCACGACGATCTCGGCGTGGTCGGGCTCGGGCGGCTCGGTGAGCATGCTGCGCTGCAGGCCCTCGGCCAACCGGCGCTGCTGCTCGAACAGCCGGGAGTTGTCCAGGGCCAGCGCCACCCGGTCGGCGATGTCGCGCAGCACCTCGACGTCGTCGGCGTCGGCTCGCG
This sequence comes from Blastococcus sp. CCUG 61487, assembly GCF_005222955.1. Taxonomy (GTDB): domain Bacteria; phylum Actinomycetota; class Actinomycetes; order Mycobacteriales; family Geodermatophilaceae; genus Blastococcus. The sequence continues at coordinate 3,643 of NZ_LWUA01000074.1, forward strand.
CACGCTCCGGGGAGCGGTAGACGCTCAGCGCCCCCAGCGTGCGGCCGCGGGCGGTGAGCGGCAGCGTGACGGCCGACTGCGGCGCCAGCTCGGTGAGCAGGTCCCTGGCCTCGCCCGGCGGCAACGACCGGCCGACGGTCCCCAGGACGTCGGGCACCTCGCGCAGCTGCCCGGAGGCCAGCGCCCGCAGCACGGGGGCGTGCGGAGGCAGGGCGGCCAGTCGCAGCGCGGCGTAGCGCGCGACCCGGGCCCGCTGTTCCGGATCGCGGTGCCAGGAGGCGACGTCGCTCATCCGGCCGTCGGCGTCGACCAGGCTGGCGATCACCCAGTCCCCCAGGACCGGGACCAGCGACTCGGAGACCCGCTGCAGCGCGACCTCCTCGGCCGCGTCGCCGGTCAGCCCCTCGGACATCGCGGCGGTGCTCTCCGCGACCAGCCGCAGCCGGGCGGTGCTCCGGCTGGCGCGCTCCTCGGCCCGCCGGCGCTGGGTGATGTCGAGGAAGGAGACGGAGAGGCCGTCCGGGTTCGGCCAGGCGCGGACCTCGAACCAGGCGTCCAGGGGCGCCGGGTAGTAGGCCTCGAACAGCTGCTCGGTACCCGTGGCCACCGCCGCGCGGTAGCGGGTGCCGAACTCGGCCTCGGCGGCGTCGGGGAAGGCCTCCCAGACCACCTGCCCGAGCAGGTCCTCCCGGGAGGCGGCGAGCACCCGCTCCGCCTCGGCGTTCAGGTAGGTGAACCGCCAGTCGCGGTCCAGGGAGAAGAAGGCCGACTTGACCGACTCCATGACCCGGGCGACCCGGGCGTCCGCGTGCCGCTGGGCGGTGGTGTCGTAGCCGGCCCCGAGCAACCGCACGGTGACACCGGCGTCGTCGGCGACGGCCCGGCCACGGGCCGCGATCCAGCGCGTCTCGCCCGACGGCAGGACGACGCGGAACTCGGCCTCGTAGTCGCCCACGGTGTCGATGGCCTGCTGCAGCGCATCCATGACCCGGTCCCTGTCGTCCGGGTGGCAGCGGGCGGTGAACGCCTCGATCGTCTCGCCGAAGTCACCCGGCGGGAACCCGAACAGCTCCTGCAGCCGGCTGTCCCAGGCCAGCCGCCCGGTCACCAGGTTCCAGTCGAAGCTGCCGATGCCGGCGAAGTCGATGGCCAGCTCGAAGGCCAGCCGGCTGGACTCGAGCTCGCGCACCTGGGCGGCGAGCTGGAGCTCGGTCTCCACCGAGTCACCGAGCTGGCGGAGGAGGGCGACGTCGGCGTCGGACCAGTCGCGCGTACCCCGACCGAATGCCGACAGCGCGCCGACGACCTGTCCCTCGAAGACCGACAGCGGGATGCCCAGGTAGCTGCCCACGTCTCCGGAGACCACCGGCGGGAGGGACGCCAGGCGGGAATCGGCCCGTGCGTCGGGCGCGACGACGGGGTCCGGGGAGGCGGCGCCGGTCACCGCGCACAGAGACTCGGTCAGCGGGACCTGGATGCCCACGGTGCCGGGGGGCAGACCGGTGCCGCCCAGCACCAGCTCGACGTCGCTGAACAGGGAGACCTGGGCGGCGTCGACGCCGAGCATGTGGACGGCGAGCGCGGTGAGCCGCTGCAGGGCACGGGAGCCGACGGCGGTCGCTTCGAGCCGGCGGACGGCGGCCACGCGGTCGCCGAGGGCCGGGTCGAGCGCGCTCACGTCGTCCTCCCGGCTGTGGCTGTCCGGCGCACCGCACGGTGCGCGTGTCGACCATCCTCCCTGTCCGGCCGGGACGCCGCGGACGGGGGACGCCGGGGGGCGGGAGAACGCGTTCGGCGGGCGCCCTCCCCGAGGAACCGGGTCGGACGCCCGCCGATCGACGAGCGGTGCGGACGATGAGGTCGTCCGGGCGCTCCCGGGCCGCGGGCCGGTGCCGTCCAGCGTCGCTGCGTCCCCGGTGACGCCGGTCCGGGGAATCGCGCCGGTCCTGCCGGGCGTCCGCCCGGGATCGGGGCTCGCCGTCGGCGTCCAGCCGGCCAGGGGCTGCCGATCAGAGACCCGGGTGGTCGCACCGGGTACCGGCAGGCCTGTTGTTCTCGCCTCGACGGATCCGGGTGCGCCGGACCGATGCCGCCGGCTGACGATCGGCGCCTCCGGGGAGGGTCCGCGCGCTGGTCGGTGCAGCCGGCGGGAGGGGCGAGGCGCGATGCGTCGTGCGGAGGAATCGGAGGCGCCCGGAGGGGCACCGTGCGAGGTGGGCCAGGTGGGTGCCGAGGCCGGCCCCGGACGGGGACGAACTCGGGAGGATCGAGGCTGCGGTTCCGCCCCGCAGGCGGCGGGGTCCGGTCACGGCGTGCTCGGGGTGGAGCGGAGGACGGCGTCCGACGGCCGGGGCCGTGGTCGCGCGGGGGCGGTTCAGCCGGGCGCGGTGAGCGCCGGGCGGGGAGTCGGAAGCGGATCTCCCCTGGCTCCGCCCGGTCCGGCGCGGGTGGTGGCCGACGGGGACCTGGCGGCCGGGCCGTTGCGCCGGGGGCCGGCCGCGCCGAGGTGCG